>QEVD01000003.1 GCA_003576975.1 Candidatus Zhuqueibacterota bacterium | reverse complement strand
CGCATCGCGCCGGTAAACGCGCCTTTAACGTGCCCGAACAACTCGCTTTCAATCAAATTCTCCGGAATGGCGGCGCTGTTGACCGGAATGAATCTGCTCTTGGCGCGCAAACTCCGGCGATGAATCGCACGCGCAATCAACTCTTTGCCGGTGCCGCTCTCGCCCGTGATCAGAACGGTGGACACCAACGGCGCGACGCGCTCGACCATCTCCAGCACATTGGTGAACGCCGGGCTTTTGCCGATGATTTCCTCAAAAAACTCGGCCTTGCCCAATTGCGCCTTCAGGTATTTGTTTTCCTGCGCCAAATTTTGCCGTTCGATGGCGCGTTCCACCGTGCTGAGTATCACCGCCTTTTTCGGGGGCTTGGTGATGAAATCATAGGCGCCTTCTTTAACGGCTTCCACCGCAGTTTCGATGGTGCCGTAGCCCGTCAACAAAATCACTTCACAATCCGGGTGTTTCTTCTTGAGGTTTTTGAGCAACGTGATGCCGTCGCCTTCCGGCATGCGCAAATCCGTCAATACTAGATCCGCGGCGGCTTGCGACATGAGTTGCATGGCCTCTTCCCCGGAGCTTGCGGTCCGGGTCAGGTAACCGGCCTTTTTCAAAACTTTTTCCAGTGATTCGCGCACACTTTCTTCATCATCTACGATGAGAATCGATTTTTCCAGCACGTTGTGTCCCTCACTTGGTTTCGTCCAATGGAAGAATGATCGAGAACGTCGTTCCGTGTCCAACTTTGCTATGGCATATAACCTGCCCGCCGTGATCGTGGATAATCTGCTCTACGATCGCCAATCCCAACCCGGTGCCGACTTCCTTTGTCGTAAAAAAAGGCTCGAATATTTTACCGATCACTTCAGACGGAATGCCGATGCCGGTATCTTCAATATGAATAACAGCATCTTCGTTTCGTTTCTCCACCCACAAGCGCAGCTTTCCGCCCTTGGGCATGGCCTCGGCCGCATTCCGGATCAAATTCAACAAGGCGCGCCGCATTTGCACGCGGTCGAATCGAATTTCACCCAACACCTCTGGAAGCTGGCAATCCATCTCAATGCGTTTTTGTCGCAACTCATGACGCAAGAATTCGAGCGTTTCTTCGATCATGCGCGGCAGATTGCCCGGCACAAGCAGAGATTCCGGCAGCCGCGAAAACTGCAAATACTCCTCCGTCAAAGCCGTCATGCGGTCGATTTCCGCGATGATGGCGCGCAGCAAAGCCCGCGCTTCATCAGTATTCACTTGATCATAAGCGCTGATCTCATCCTCCAGCATCTCCGCATTCAAACTGATCGAGGATAGCGGATTCCGGATTTCGTGCGCGACTTTTGCCGCCATTTTGCCGATGGTCGCCAGGCGCTCCGTTTGCAGAACCTGCTTCTCCAACCGCTTTTGATCGGTGATATCAATGCCGATGGCCAATGCGCCAGAGATGCTACGGGCTTCATCGCGAATAACGGTATTCGACCACGCGATCAAGCGTTCATCCCCGCGCTTGGTCAGAATGTGGTTCTCAAAGCGCGAAGGCAGGCGCCCCTCGACGATGCTGCTGAATACGTCGCTCACTTCCGCGCGCGCCTGCTCGGGCAGAAACAAATCGAACCAGCCTTTGCCGATCACTTCATGTTTGGCATAGCCGGTGACTTCTTCGCATTTCTTGTTGAACAGCGTGATTTTGCCCTCCAGGCTCAAGCTCACGATCAAGCAGTTCGCGGTTTCAATGACGGATTCAGAAAATTCTTTTTCCTGAAAAAGCTGGGCCTCGATTTTCTTCTTTTCCGTCAGGTCGATTTCAACGCCCATATAGCCGATTTTCGCGCCGTCGCGATAAATCGGCGTAATCGAGAGCAATACCGGAATTTCATGGCCGTCCTTGTGCTTGTTGAAAATCTCACCGACCCAACGGCCTTTGCTGTTGACGCCTTCCCACATGCGCTTGTACTGTTCATTTGTGGTTTTGGCGGAACGCAAAATCCGCGTGTGTTGGCCGACCGCCTCCTCGTGCGTCCACCCAAAAAGATTGGAAAACGCTTGATTCGCCTCAATGATATTGCCCTGCAAATCCGTCAAGAGAATGGCATCGGTCGAATATAAAAAGGCGTTATGAAAAAGATTTAAACGCTGTTCCAGTAAAGCTTTTTTTGACAAAGCAGCCATAATAAATCAGAGAAGACAAATCGAACTTGTTTGGTCGCAGAATTTTGTCGAATAGAGTAAAAACAAATTCGTCAAATCACAAGAAATATTTAAGCGATAAAACGGCCCCGGGGCGGGATGAAATTGCATAACCCAAACCGGGGAGCGCAATCGTTTTTCGCTTTCCGGGGCCATGTTGCAACTGCAAACGTCCTGGTTTGGCGAGCCGCTGGCCTGAGCGCGAGACCAGGCAGGTAGAGTGAATCTCTAAACCCAAAATTTAGGCAGTCGGTTGTTCCAGCCCAACCCAAATTTCTGCATTTTCATGGCTTATGAAGTATAAACAAAATTCAAACTCACGCTCGCGCGGAACGGTTATTGACTGAAGTTCTTGCTGCATCGCTATGGCTTTGGATCACCCAATTTCATGATCCCCTCCGGGAGCACTGCAATGCCCTCCTCCTGCCGAACACTATCCTGGCTTGTCGTTGTCCATCTGGCATTCCCCGCGATTTCCGCACCTCAATCCACTAGCGCTCAAGTGTTGCCTTCGCTCGCCCCCAACAAAAGAATCAGCCAGTACGTTCTTGACATTTGGGGCGATGAAGAAGGCCTGCCCTATGGCAACATCATCGACATTGCGCAAACGCCGGATGGTTATCTTTGGCTTGTGACGGACGGCGGCTTGCTGCGTTTTGACGGCGTACGTTTCACCGTTTACAATTTTGAAAACACGTCGGTTTTCAAAAGCAACATCCTGCGGGAATTGCTGGTCAGCTCAGACGGCAGCCTGTGGATTGCTGCGATGGAGGGTGGATTAATTCGTTTCAAAGATGGCCAATTTTCCGCCTGGACCTTGACAGAGGGCTTGGCGAGCAACGATGTCGCATCGCTGTGTGAAGGTCGTGACGGGAGCATTTGGTTTCATGCCGCGGGGGGGTTACATCAGTGGCAGGAGAATAAAATTGTTTCCTTTCCGGATCCCACTGGCATCACACAAATTCACTCAAAAGCTATTATGCCTGACCAGGCCGGGAATCTCTTGCTGGCAGGGTTGGCAGGGCTGTTCCGGTTCAGCCGGGATGCGAGTCAGAAATTTGTCCAGATCGACACTCTGCTGAAAGGGCGCATACTGAGTTTGACGCATGATCGCTTTGGCAATATCTGGGTGGGCACACACGATGACGGTTTATGGCGCTATCGTGACGGCCAATTCGAACATTTCACCACCGCCTCTGGGCTTGCGCATTTTCGCATTTGGGATACTTATGAAGATCGCGCCGGCACACTCTGGTTGGCAACGGCAAACGGCTTAAGCCGAAAACGGTTGGGGGAGGAGATCGACAGTTATAACGCGCTGCCGGACGTTCGCTTGCGCACGATTTTCGAAGATCGCGAGGGCAATCTTTGGGTTGGCAGTTATACCCGGCTCTATCGCTTCAAAAACGGACAAATAACGACATGGGACAGTTCCACCGGGGTTTCGCCCTTGGGGGCAAATTGTATTTATCAAGATCGCAACGGCGTCATGTGGATTGGTACGCCGGAGGGTCTGAGCCGCATGACGAATGGCATCATCGCCAATTATACCACCGCGGATGGTTTGCCTTCAAATGAGGTATACTCGGTGGCGCAAGACGATGCCGGCACGATTTGGGCCGGCACCAGCGCCGGTTTGGCGCGCTATGAGGACGGCAAATTCCTGAAAATTCCTCAACCCCGGCTTGCCGGCATTCAAACCCTCTACAAAGATCGTCGCGGCCTGCTCTGGATCGGCACGGGATACGGCGAAATTTTCACATATGACAGCGGCACCTTCACAACCTGGCGCCCGGATCTCAACAACGGCGCTGCGGTTTTCTGGTTTCACCACGATCGCTCAGACAATTTTTGGATTGGTCGAGGTGGGAAACTGCTGCAGGGACCGCGAGAGGGCATCATCAACTCCGTTGCACATGAGAACTTAACCAGCATATCCACAAAATGCTGTCATGAAGAACAGGATGGCACACTCTGGCTCGGCACCGCAGGCAACGGCCTGTATCGCTTCCAAAACGGCGTCTTCAAAGCATACACCACGCGTGACGGCCTCTTTGATAATTATGTCTGGTCGATTTTGGAAGATGGCGATGGTTACTTGTGGATGAGCAGTGATCAGGGCATCTGGCGGATACACAAGCAGGACTTCAGCGATTATGATGCCGCTCGAATCAACAAACTGGTCTGCACGGCATATGGCAAAAGCGAGGGATTAAAAACGAAAGAGGGTAACTCTTGGGGTTTTCCCAAGGCCTGGAAAAACTCAGCCGGAGAACTGTGGTTTCCGATGGTGCAGGGCGTGGCAACTGTCAATCCGGAACAGCAAGTCGTCAACACTTTGCCGCCGCCGGTTCACCTCGAAGAGATTTGGGTGGACACCGTGAAGTTCGAGTGGCGCCGAAACAACGTCATTCCCCCCGGCAAAAAAAACCTGACATTTCGTTACACGGCGGCCAGCTTGCGCTCGCCGGAAAAAGTGCGTTTCAAATACAAACTGGAGGGGTATGATGCCGGCTGGATCGACGCCGGCGCGCGGCGAATCGCTTACTATACGAATCTCGCACCCAACCATTATCGTTTTCGGGTGATCGCGTGCAATGAAAACAACGTTTGGAATGAAATCGGCGCTAGCGCCGCCTTTTCACTCGCGCCGCGCTTTTATCAAACCCGGTGGTTTGCCGCGCTGTGCGTCTTCATGTTGGGATTCACCATCTATCAAGGCTATCGCTGGCGCTTGCGCTATTTGCAAGTCCGGCAAGTCCGCCTCGAAAAATTGATTGCGAAGCGCACCAAACAGCTTCGCTTGAGCGACGCGAGAAACAAGGCCATTCTGCAAGCTTTGCCGGATGCCATTTTCCGGCTGGGTCCGGCGGGAAAGTTTTTGGAATATTTTCCGGGCCACAGCACGGAGCCGCTCGTGCCGCCGCAAGAATTTCTCGGTAAGAATGTTGACGAGGTTTTGCCCGCGCCGCTGGCCCGCCGCATTAAACATTTCATCGCGGCGGCGCAACACACCAAACAAATACAAACATTCGAATACGAGCTGGCCGTGGCCCAAAAAACACGCCAGTTCGAAGCTTATATCGTGGCTTTCGAGAAAAACGAAACCCTGGCCATCGTGCGTGACATCACGGCGCGCAAACAAGCGGAGAAGACAATGCGGGAGTTCGAGTATTTCCGCCTGATCGCAGAGGCTTCCCCCATTGCGCTGGCCATGACACGCATACGCGACGGCGTGATCCTCTTCGCAAATCATCATATTGAACAGATTCTGGGCGTGTCGAACCGCGAGCTGATCAGCCGCTGCGCTCTGGATTTCTATGACAACCCGGCCGAGCGCGCCGCCCTCCTTGAAGAGATTCACAACACGGGCGCCGTACACAATCGCGAATTGAAGCTAAGAAAACCGGATGGCGCTGTCTTGTGGATAATGCTTTCGTGTGAAAAGCTCATCTTCGACGGTGAGCCCTCGTTGCTCATCGGTTACTATGATATCACCACACGCAAGCAGGCTGAAGAACAGCAAGCCCGCTACGCCCGCACGCAAGCTGCGCTGGTGCAGGCCAACAAAGTCTTGTTGAGCACACTCGATATTGACTGCCTGCTGACCGGAATTTTGCAAGCGGCACAAGCAGCCATCCCCGCCGCTGAAAAAGGCGCGATTCTGCTATGGGATGAAGAGAAACAGGCGTTGCAACTGAAGAATGCCTGGGGCTATGACGATCCACGAGTTGCCCAAATCGTTTTTTCCCGTGATAAAGGCTATTCGAGTCGCGCCGCCCGGCTGCGCCAGCCCCTGATCGTGCCGGATACGAATGCCGAGGAGGAAATTCGCTACGAGGGCGACATCGCAGAAATACGCGCGCTGCGCAGCGCCATCGTCGCACCCATGATTTTGCGCGGCGAGATGCTCGGCGTCATCAGCCTGGATGCGACAACGCGCGAGGCATTCCAGGAAGACGATCTCGAGTTGCTGGTGGCATTTGCCAGCCAGGCGGTGCTTGCGCTCGGCAATGCCCGCTTGCACCAGCAGGTGCGCACCTCGGAAGAACGCTACCGCGTTTTGCACGATGACAATCCCTCCATGTATTTTACCCTTGATGCCGGCGGCGCGGTTCTTTCCGTCAATCGTTTCGGAGCCGGGCAGCTCGGTTACACCGCCGCCGAGCTGCTGGGACAATCCGTGCTCAAAATCTTTCTGCCGGAAGATCATGCCACCGTCTTACGGCAGTTGCAGCTTTGCCTGCAAACGCCCTCACAGGCGCATTATTGGGAATTGCGCAAAATTCGCAAAGACGGAAGCATACTCTGGGTCGGCGAAACGGCCCGCGCCGTGCCGCACCGCGAGAGCGCATGGGTCGTACTGATCGTTTGTGAAGACATCACCCCGCGCAAGCAAGCGGAACACGAAATCCGCCGGCTCAATGAAGAATTGGAACAGCGCGTGATCGCACGCACGCTAGCATTGCAGGAAAGTGAAACGAAATTCCGCACCCTGGCAGAAATGGCGACAGCCGGAATTTTCATTTACCAAGATGGCCGGCTGCGTTACGTCAACCCCGCGACACAACAAATCACAGGATACACGCAAGCGGAACTGATGGTGCGGGATCCCTGGGGTCTGTTGCCGCCAGAACGCCAGCCGGAGGCGCGCACACGCGGCCTGGCGCTGGAGCGCGGCGAAGCCGTGCCCACACACTACGAATTGCAAATGATCACCAAACAAGGCGCGGAACGTTGGATCGATTTCACCGCCCGCCTGATCGAATTCGAAGGCCGGCCCGCGATATTGGGGACGGCTTTGGACATTACCGCGCGCAAAAATCTGGACGCACAACTGCAAAAATATACTGAAGACTTGGAGGGCTTGATCGCCCAGCGTACTGCGCGCATTCAAGAATTGGAGCGGCAGCGTGCCGAACAGGAAAAGCTTGCTGTGAGCGGGCGCATGGCGGCGCGCATTGCACATGAGATCAATAACCCGCTCGGCATCATTCAAAATGCCGCCAAGCTGGTGGGCCGTGCCGTGCCGCAAGACCACCGCCATTTCGCATATGTCGGCTTGATCGAAAAAGAAATTGCACGCATCGCGCGCATCGTCCGGCAAATGCTCGATCTCCATCGGCCGCAGCGCCAATCGCCCAAAATCTTTCGGCCCAGCCAAACCATCGCCGATGTCATGGCGTTACTGCAGCCGCGCGGCGAGGAATTCAACATTCGCCTCGAGCACGATTTGCAGCGCGCCCATGCCACGGTCAACCTGCCCGAAGACATTTTGTGGCAAATTCTTTATAACGTAATCGTCAATGCTATTGAAGCCTCCGCCGCCGGAGGCCGGGTTCACGTCTCTGCCGCCGTGGCGCCGGAACACTTGCGGGTCGAGGTAACGGATCAAGGTCAGGGCATACCGGAGGACATCAAAACGCGCATTTTCGAACCATTTTTCACAACCAAAAGCACCTCCACCACCGGCGGCATAGGCTTAGGCTTAGCGATTTGCAAAAGCCTGCTCGACGCTCTCAACGGTGAAATCGGCTTCCAGAGCAACGGAAACAACGAAACTATTTGCACGATTGTGATCCCGCTGGCGCAACCTCCGGACAACGAGTCGCTTAGTTAAATCGTCAGAAAGCGCCGGCCAACACAGCATCCGTACCGCCACCGCCATCACAGCAGAATAACAAAGGGAGACACACATGTCTGAGTTGGGTAGAATTTTGATTGCGGATGATGAAGTCGGTTTCGCCGCCGTCACCGCCGACCTGTTGCGCGAGGAGGGATATTTCTGCGAGTGTGCGGAAGACGCTTATCGGGCCAAAGCCTTGCTCTCCGCCCAGGAGTATGACTTGCTGATCGCGGATATAAAAATGCCGGGCAATGACGGGCTGGAACTTGTCGAGTCGGTATCGGCCCTTGCAGGGAGCATCCCGGTCATCTTGGTCACGGGCTATCCTTCACTCGACACAGCCATCAAGTCCACGCGGCTGTCGGTTGCCGGCTATTTGGTGAAGCCCACGCCCTTTGAAGACTTGCTGCAATTGGTGCGGGAAGCCGTGATGCGCGCGCATGCCTCGCGCTTGTTAATGAAAGCGCGCAACCAACTGCAACACACGCAGCAAGAGTTGAATGCTTGGGAAAATTTGAAAACCCTGACGGCCCCCCAAATCTCGTTGGCCGAGATCGACCTCTTTTTACATCACGCCATTCGTAATATCGTTGCCAACGTGACGGACTTGAAAGATCTCACACAAGCGCTGGCACAGAACAGGCCAAAACAACAGGTATGCCAACTTCTCAATTGCCCGCGGCAGATTGAGTTGGCGCAGGCCATCGCCGAGGCTGTTCGAGTTTTGGAAAAAACCAAAAATTCATTCAAATCCAAAGAACTGGCAGCGTTGCGCATCAAGCTTGAAACGGTGCTGAAAACAACGCAGGAACATGCCTGAAACGCGTTTGCCAGATCCGGCTGACACAAAAAAACTTTGGGTTGCTTTTTCCGCAGCTTTCGGGCTGTGAAGTATATTTGAGCAAGCAAATTCATGCTTCACGCACAAACAGCGTTTAAGGCTGGGGCATTTGTTTGAGCTCTTTTGATTTGAAGCAGCGGGGCGTCCATCTGCAAATGATTTGAGATGGCCTTGTCGGACAAGACTTGGGCTTGTAAGTCGAAGGCGCAATCGAACACACAGAATTCCTGTGGGTTTGATTGCGCCTTTTTTGTTGATAAAAATCGTCTTGAACAACTTACTCATTTTCTTTAAACCGCTAATAATCGCGAATGGCCGCTGATGCTTTTTAATTCGCGGTGATTCGCGTCTATTCGCGGTTGGAGATTGAGAAAGTTATTTGATTGTCGCTCCTAGTACCACAGCGTCAAGTCGAATTCTATGGCACAGACAAATAGCTCCAAAAAGGCGAAATGTAAAAACGAAGGACAACGCCCTGGAAAATCTTCGGTATTTTAGGCGTGGTTAAAATAGTGTTTGCGACAATATTTGAGCTTCAACAGTTTTGCACTTGCTCCCAAATGCCGGCCGCAAACCAAACACCTCCCTGAACTTTCGCGCCGCGCCTGGCGATCCTGTTCGAGTGATGCTGACCTATCCATTGCAGCGTCAGGCGCGCCAAGTTCGGGCGACGGATTGGCGATTTTTTGATCATCTTCGTCAAGCATTTGCTCGCCCAAAAGCTCGCCCGCGATTTGTTTGAGAATATTGTCAACCACGCGCGAGCTTTTTCTCGGTGCAGCAGTATTATCCATCTCAACCACATTATCTTGGGCCTCTGGCTGCGACAGATCGCGCTGTTGATAAACAGTTTCGATCTTCAAAGGGGCTGCATCCACGACGTTCTCGGGAACGGCGTGCGGCTTTTCAAGCGTCACGCCGCTTCCCAACGCTCGTGGAGAAACGGAGCGTTCGTAGGGCTTTTTCCGGGCTTGCGCCTGGTACGACGGCGCTGCACTGCTGCTGCGGCCGTGCGCCTGCTTGCGCGAAATGGGCCGCGGAATTGGCCGTGATTCTTCATTCAAATCGCGAATATCAAACTCGACCGCTTGCTCTGCGGCGCCGCTTGTGATCTTACCCGCGGGCCGCGGCGTGATCATGCGGCCCCAGAACCTGAGACTGCCGGTTTCATCTCCAGTGACGAGAATCGTGCCGTCCGGGCTAAACGCGCTCGTGGTCAAATCGCCGGCAATCACATGAGCCAGCTTGCCGTCGTGTACGTTCCACAACTTGATGCTGCGATCTTGAAAGTCAGTTGCCGCGAGAATGGTTTCGTCCGGACTGAAGCGCACAGCCGTAATGCCCGGTGAAAACGGTGTAAGATTGTGCAGCAATTTGCCGTCGGTCGCATCCCAGATCTGCAGCGACTGGCCGTAATTCACCGTTGTCAGAATCGATCCCGAAGAACTGAGCGCCAGCCAGCTTATGTTGCCGGTTTTGGCGGGAAGCGCGTACAGCAATGCGCCATCTTCGACCTGGTAAAAACGAACACTGCCATCATTCGCGCCGGTAATCAAAATCTTGTCATTGACGCTAAACGCCAGGCTGTGCGCTAAACCGGAGCATCCCAAAAAGCGATTGCGCAAAGCGCCCTGCTCCACGTCCCACAACATTGCTGTATTATCCGGGCTGCCGGTGGCCAGCATTGTGCCGTCATGGTTGAAAACCACGGTGTCGACACTGCTCTTGTGACCGCTCAAGCGCTGCGTCATACGGCCGTCGCTGACACGCCACAGCGTGGCGTCACGATTGTTGCTACCGATGGCCAGCAAACTGTCATCCGGGCTGAACGCCAGGCATTGCACCGGTACACCGGGTTCGCCGATTTCCCGCAGCAATTGTCCTTTCGCGACATTCCACAGCTTAACCATTCCCTTACGATCGACGCTCGCTAGAATGGCGCCGTTGTGGCTGAACGTCAACTCGCTGATGGCGTCGGTGTGTCCTTGCAAGGTGAAGAGAAGCTGGTTGTCGCTCAAGCGCCAAATCCGCACCGTACGATCGGCGCCGCCGCTGGCCAAATGATTACCATGCGGGCTGATAGCGATAACATTGACACGGCCGTAATGCGCCGACATTTTGTGCAAACCCAGCTTGTGCACCAGCAGCGATTGAAAGATCAATTCGATTTGCTGCAGCAAACTCATGGCATCACGATTGTCAAAGTAAGTGTGCCGCGAGATGCAAGATTTAGCTTCTTTGAGAATGCGGTGCATATCCGCTTCCGCATTTTTGGCTTCTTCTGAAAGGTAAACCCAGTCTGTCAGAATGCGCTCGACCTTCTGCAACTTGTAGCCCAGCTCATCGCCGCTTTTCTGCCGCAACTGCTTGAACAGATCGGTGATTTCCTTGCGGGTATAGCGGAACGAGGGATCGACTTCGGCCTTGAGGCAGTATTCTTCATTCAACGAAATGGCCTTTTCCAAAACCGTGGCAGCCGTTCTGCCGTCGCCGATGAGCGCCGCCATCTTGGCGGTATGATAATGGCTCTCAGAAAGCTGCGGATAGATCTGCCCGGCCATTTTTGAAAGGCTGAGGGATTCCTGAATCAAACGGCCGGCCTCGATTTTGTTGCCGTTTTTGCCCTGCATGTCGGCCTGCGCATAGCACGAGATCGCTGCATGCAACAGGGCCTCGCCGGCAAACTGGGAGGCTTCGGGCAGCAGTTTCATTTCAGCTTTGGCATACCGGCCGGCAGCGCGCAAATGCCGTTCGGCTTTGGCGAGATCGATCAGGTTGCACTCTTCGTTGATGCCGTACAAATAGAGCTTGCCGATCAACAATTGCGTCATGAAATTGGTATCGTCTTTCTTCTCGGATTCCAGGAAGGCTTCGAGCGCCTTGTCGAGCAGGCCTTTCACCAGCCGCTCGCAGCCGATGCGATAAAACTCCTTGGCCTGGGTGAGCACCGGATTTTCCAGCGTCGCGTGAATGGCGTCCAGCCGCTTCTCGAGATTCAACATGGTCTGGCTCTGCAGCCGCAATTGTTCCACCACCAGCGCCATGTGATAATCGAAGCTGTTGCGCAGCGCATGAATGGCTTCCCCGCTGGCTTTCAGTGCGACATCCATCTTGCCGAAATCAGACTCGATCGTGTTCGTCACCGCATCATAGCTGGGGCCGTATTTTTTCTCCAGGGCATACGAGCTTGCCACCAGCGCGCGGGTTTGTTCCGGCACCGGCACCGGCGCCTGCTTGCTGCTCTGGCGGATATTACCTTTCAAATCTTTGACAAAGGAAGAGACCCGCAGATACTGTTCCCACGTCAATTTTGAGCCTAAGTGGAAGAGCGACATGTTCGATCCTTTTGCATCTTACTTGAGACGATTCGACTGCGGCGAGCGACGGGGCTCGCGTGCCTGGCTTTTTCGGGTGCCGCGAATTTTATCATTGTCAGGTACCGATCGCCTAAGTTCCTGCCATTCACGACCCACTTCGTCCTGGACATTGATGGGTTTGAGCTTTCGTCCCAGCAAGCTGGGAACGATTTTCGCTTCGAGCAAAATCACCAGCTCTTTTTTGCGCACACGTTTGCTGCTATATCCAAAGAGGTAGCCTAAAACGGGAATGTCTTTCAATAAGGGTATGCCGACGCGCACTTTGGTGGTTTCATGGCTGAGCAAGCCGGCCATCACGGTTTCCTCGCCGTCCAGCAACAACACATGCGTTTGGCCTTCAGTAACGTTCTTGGTCACACCGACGGCGTCCGGCTGCACATCGCTGCGTTCGGCCACCAGCGTCAGATAGATGAAAGTTGAATCCCGGCGGCCCATAACCGTCGGCGTGACCGTGAGAATCACGCCCGATTCATATTCCGTGAAGCGCGTGTTGCCGGCAAAATCCTGCAAGGTCAAGAAGAAATTTTTTCCAACTTTGATTTTCCCCTGCTCGCCGTCCATCACCCGGATTTTAGGGCGCGCAATGATTTCGCCCAAGCTCCGGCTTTCAAAAGCGCGCAAGAGTGCATTGACATTCACCTGCCCGCGAATCGTGCCGCCGGCAGACACGCGCAACACATCCTTCACGAGCTGATCGGCGCTGAAGGTTTGAATTTGCACGGTGCCGTTCTTGAAGGTGCTCCAGTTAATGCCGAATTCATGCAAGGCTTCATAATCCGCCTGAAAAAAAATGGCATTGATCTCGATCTCGCGCGTGGCAATGCTGATGTCGCTCGTCGTCGGCACCGGATCCGCCGAGGGCAGCATGTTGATCACTTCATAATACTGATCGCGCTGCTGATATTGCATCATATTCGAGCGCAAGATGTACTCCAGCGCCCGCTTCCAATGCATGTTTTCCACCGAAACGCCGATGGGTTTGGTGTGCGTCTTGCCGTCGATAATGATGCGGTTTTCATACCTCCGCGAGAATCCCCCGAGAATCTCCAGGGCCGTGTTCATCGGCACCGAAGGATTCAAGGAAATCATTTCATCCGCGCTATACGGCTGGGGCGGCGCGTTGTCATTGCCCTGCGCCCACACCGCCACGCCCCAACCCAGAACAAACAGCATTGTAAGTATTTTCTTCATCGGATCTCGCGTTTCACATTTAATTGAATTCGATATTCAACCGGATGACCTTGCTGCCGCTTTCGGTGCGCAGCTCGAATGCGACCTGGTTGTTGCGTTGATCGATTTGCGTTAATTTGCCTCGCCGCACTTGCCCGCCGAGCGTCAAGGGGAAAACCTTGCCGTCTTGCGCGCGCAAATAGGCTTTGTTGTTGGTGATGGCCAATAGCGTCGCTTTCTCCGCATCCAGCAAATCAGGCGATTCATCCGCCGGCGGTGGAGGCGGCGGTCCCGCCGCAACCGGTGTGGCGCTGACCGCTTGAGGTTTGGGCGCAAGCGGAACCAGACTGCTGAAGGCGTCATGATTAAACTCCGTGACCCAATTCAGCTCGGGAGAGGCCATGGTCAGCTCGCTGCTGATCTCCCAATCTTTGGACATGGAGTACCCTTCAAACATGATGGTGAAATTCAACATCTGCAGATCTTTTTCGCTGCGATTGAATGTGACGCTTTTGATTTGATAGAGCAGAGGGTTGTGCGTCATGTACCAGATCAGCGAAAAAATGTCGCGATACTTGCCTTCACCGTTCAGCGTGTAGGAAAACGCCGTAAACTCGGCCTGGGGATTCTTGTCGTTCAAATAAAAATCAAAATCCAGATCGAGATTGTGCACTTGAATCAGCCAGTTGATATACGACAAGGAAAACGCCGGCTCTTCGGCATTCAGCAGCTTCTTGGGCGAGCGTTGCCACTGCGCTTGCAGAGAATCGCGCTCCGCTTGCGCAATCACCAATGTTTCCGCGACTTCCAACCCGCCGCGCAGTTGCAAATTCAGTTCTTTATTCCTGTCCGCCACCAGTTCCAAAGCCTGCGCTTCGCGGCGCTGCCAAAAAAATCCCGCCGTGCTGATGAGCAGTAGAATAAAAAGCAGCGTAATACTGTTGCGTCTGGCATACATCTTTATCGACTCCGTCGTTGCTCACGACTTTAGGAACGAACCGTTGAGACGTTGACTACGATTGCTCGCGAGCTGCGCCGCGCGCGTGCGCACCGCTTCGTGAAAGCCGTCCTGGCTCTGCACGAAGACACAACGCTGACGAGCCTCCTACTTTAACATCACAATCCGATAGCTCTTGATGAACATATTGCCGATTTCCGCGGCTTTCTTCTCGGCCGCTTCCCGCGTGGCAAACGTGCCAATCAGCAAACGGTAACGCAACTGGCTCGATTCGGAATCCTGATACGGCTCGACCGTGACATCCATGCCTTGCCGGCGATACGTCGTCGCGATCTGCTCCGGCGGCTGTTGCAATTCGCTGGTCACGGCTTCGATGGTATAACCCTTTGCTTCCGCATCTTGTCCGGCGGCAGCCATGGCCATCTTCGGCTGCGGCAATTCTCGCTGTATCGTGGTCCGCGGCGTTTGTTTGCTCACCATCACACGATAAACTTCCACCCCTTGATTCTTGTCATACACCGGCACCACAATCGCTTCGATGCCGCGCCGGCGATACCCCGCGGCATACCATTCCGCCAGCTCTTTGGTATGGCAGGTGATCGCTTCGACTTTATCGCCAAAGTCTTCCGCGCGCGAGGACACGGCGGGCTTGGCGGTTATTGTGGTTTGCCTGGCTTCATTGACAACATTCTTTCCCGCGCGATTTTCACTTGCTCCGGTTTGCACCATCTTTGTATCAGACATCTCTCGCCGGGTCGCGGGAGCGGAATTCTGCTTGCCTATCATCACGCGAAACCATTGTATGCCCTGGTTTTTGTCGTAATAAGGCGCAACCACGGCTTCAATGCCCCGTTTGCGATAACCCGAGGCATACCATTCCGCCAACTCTTTGGTATGGCAGGTCATGGCCTCGACTTTGTCCGGATACTCGTTTTCCGGTGGGGCAGCAGCAACCGGCGCTGCCACCGGCGTGGTATTTGAACGATTCGCAGCGCCGTTGGGCGCACGCGCCGTTGCCACGGCTTGTTTTTCGCGTTGCGGCACAACACTTCTCGCAGGTGTTGACGCAGCGCTCTCTGGCTTGTTTTTGCGTTCCGGCTGCGCCGGCAAAGTTTTGCTTTGACGTTCTGCAATTCGTTTGCTTTGCGAGTCAAGCTTGCGTTCCTCCAAAACCGGTTTCGGGTTTGCCGCCTTTGCCGCGGCTGCTTTTGCCAACGCGCTTCCCAGCGTGCCTTCCACCGGTTTCAGCGTGGCCGTGCGTGAGGCCGGGGGAACTGCGGCCGGCTGCGACGCTTTGGGTTTTGCAGCAGCAGACAACGGTATTTCGGATTTCACCGCAACAGCAGGCGCTTGAGCAATCTCGGTTGGCGCCGGCGTTTCCACGCCGCGGGGCCCCGCCGTGGTCAAAACCAAGCTGCGGTTGGCGGCAAGCTGACTGGCGTCAATAATGCGAATGCCGTTCTGCGAAAACTCAACATTATCCCCCGTCTCCCGGCGTTCCAATTCGAAGGCAAACAGTTTTGATTGCGAAGAATCCGAGCGCGTCATGCGGCGCAAATTTGCCCGTTCCAAAAGCTCGGCCAGCACCGGCACCTTGGCGCGATTCATCGCGGTACCGCGCACCGTGAAGCCGTCGGCCTGCTTGACGATTTCATCCACCCAGATGCTGCCCGTTTGCCCAACACTGGTGTTCAATTTCTGCAAGAAGGCAATCAACGCATCGTGTTTGCGGCCCAAACTATCGGCCAGCGCCATGTGCTTCTTGAGACGATTACCTTCATTTTCAATATCAAGCACACGGTCAACGGTGGACTGATTGCTTTTGATGCGCAATTCCAACTGCGCGTTTTGCGACTCAATGGCTCTGATTTGCCCGCGCGTTTGAATGATTTGCCAGGTGAAAAAGAATGCCGCCAAACCGGTAAGCGCCAGCAGAGCATAACCATAATAGTTGAGCTTGAGCACCTGCTGCTGGTCGATTAAATCTTGCGGCAGCAGATTCAACGGAATAAACGCAGGGTGATTCGGCTCCAGCAGCTTCCAGGCCAGCGCGATCGGCACGGCAAATTCGGAAAACGTCTGGCCTTGCAATTCATTGGCCGGGAGGTTGCCCAACGCCTGCGAGGTGGAGGCGAGATAACTGACCGTGGCCGTTTCAAAATAAGAAGCGAAGAAATCGCGCGCATTGATGCGGCTGCTCTTGCCCGCCAATAAAATCGAAGAGATTTCTGGAATTTCCGCTTCGTCCTGCTCGTAAAGCAGCTTGCGGTAAATCACCTCCAAATTCTCCGGCGAAGACACGCCTTCGTGAATGATGGAGCTGACGTGAAACAGATCCTTGCCCTGCAAAAAAATCAGGCGCGTGAAATCATCTTCAATATTGATAATAACCGTAATCCTGTCGGCTTCCAGCTCGGCGTCGGTGCGGGCGAGATTGGCCAGCGCCACCTCGGTGGTATCCATCAACGCCAAAAACAGATTATTTTTGACGAAGCTGTTCACCTCACGCAAAAGCATCATCGTGGGCGGACGCTTTTCATACGTGAGCATGATTTCCGAGCCGTCACGCGAACGCAAACGCTTGACGCCGACCTCGGGATTAATCGGCTTATCCTCTGCGGCGTCCGCCCCCGCAGCGCCCTCGCGCTGATACGTCACCATCGACAAGGGCAAATTGAAAGCGATTTTGACTTTTCGGGTGGTATATTTTCCCAGCAACTGATAGAGAATTTCGAGATTGGCGCTATCCTGCTTGTAAGCGCTGTCGCTGGTTTCCTTTTCGCCAAACGTGTCTTTCAAGCCAAACGCATCTTTCAACCCGAAGGCGTCTTTCGACTCGACCTCACCCCCCTCTTTGGGAGTCGTCGTGTCGGCGGGTTGCTGCTCCAGCGTGGTTGCCAATTTTGCTCGCTCTAATCCCTCAATCCGGATTTGACCCTTGTTGCTGGTCAAATGCGCCAAGCGAACCTCGGTTCCGCTGACGGCCAGACCGAGTGCGTGTTTGATGTTGAAGCGATTCATATGTGCAAGGGGTATCGACGATGCAAGCAACCTTCCCGACTGTCGCGTTCTCTCCATTGATGATAACAACGACTTCGCGCAGAGCCGGAGCGCCGCTAGCGATCGTACTTGATCAGGTCTTCAAAGCGTTTCTTGTTGTTGGCATTGTTGATGGCTTCTTCATAGGAAATGATCCGGCTTTTGTACAAACGGGCCAAATCCTGCTCCATCGTAACCATGCCCTCATTGCCGCATTGCTGAATGATCTGATAAATTTCTTCCGTATGATTGTTGCGAATGGCGGCGCGCACGGAAACATTCGCCACCATCACCTCCTTGGCCAGCACGCGTTTGCCGTCCAAACTGCGAATCAGCTTTTGCGAGATCGCACAGGTCAACACGCTCGCCAGGCGCTCACGAATGCGCGGCTGCTCCGGCGGCGGCGATTCGCCCAAAATACGATCGATGCTCTCCACGGCAGACGAGGTGTGCAGCGTCGCCATGACTTTGTGGCCGCTGTCTGCCGCCTCCAACACCGTGGCGATGGTATCCGGATCGCGCATTTCGCTGATGACGATGATGTCCGGATCCTGGCGCAACCCCTGAATCAAACCTTCTTTAAAGGAATGCACGTCCCGGCCCACCTCGCGGTGGCGCACCACGCATTTTTGCGACACGTGAATAAATTCGATCGGATCGCCGATGATCAAAATATGCCCGTTCGAGGTGCGATTGTTCGCGTCAATAATCGTGTCGAGCGTCGCACTCTTGCCGGAGCCGGTGATGCCGGTCACCAAAATCAGGCCGCGCTTTTCATACTCCAAATTCATCAAACGCGCCACCTGCCGGTGGAAGGCCAGTTCCTGAAACGGCCGCAGTTCGGGGTTGATGCGGCGCATGCTCAGCGACAGGTGATTCAGCTCCCAATAAATCGAAGAACGAAAGCGCCGGCGCCCTAGCGATGTGACAAGCTGATAGGAAAAATCCAATTGCCGGTTCTTCCAAAGCTCTTCGCGTTCCACCGGCGTCAGCAAGTTGAGCAGCATGATGTTGGTTTCGACGGCGGTGAATTCGCCCATTTCCGGATGAAACGGCCGCTTGATACCGTAGACGCGATACCAAACAAAACCGCTGCTGCCCACCGCGCCGAAATCCATGTCGGAGGCGTCCTTGTTCTCCATGCTAATCATCAAAAACTCTACCGCCTGCCGGAGCTGTTCGCGGATTTCAACCGGCTGGCTATCCAGTAGTTGCCCGATGATTCCCATCTGCTCGGCGCCTTCGGCGCGCGACGGAATTTGCGGGATCAAACGGGCAAGTACGGTTTTGGCATTCTGCAGACGTTGATCTAACACGATCTTCCCTGTAATGACTCAGCCAATTTGAGTTAAGGTGTTCTTTTGCGCAGTCACAGCCGCCATTTTATTTCCACGAAATCACACGAATGGGGGCATTGTCCGGCGCATAGTTCTTGATAAACGCGCGCCAAAACTCCGGCTTGTGCTGAACGTTGATCGGATATCCCACACCGTCCACTTCGCCCCAGGTCACGATTCCGCCAGTCACCTGACTCGCGGCGGTTTCATGGTTGTAGACTCGGGAAGTAGCGTTGGGCAGATACAGCACGCCGTTTACCGTGGCATTCTCATTCAACAACACATCACCTTCGACGATATAAATTCCGTGAATCGTGCGATCGTCACGAACATGAAGATCGCCGGCGACCCGGACGACGTTGGGCACATTAAACGCATAATAGAAACTGCCGTTGGGGAAGGTGTCACTCGGGTGAAAATGCGATTCGTCATCTTCGTTATACACATGAAACTGCGCCGCCGCTGCATTCATCAAGCCGGTTTTGTTGATCTTGGGCATGAAGGGCGCTTTTTGCATGGTCAAATTCGAATTGACATTGCCGAGCGAGTCTTTGGTGACGGTGCTGATGACCGTGTCCTTGGACCAGACGGCAAAGTTGTCGAAGCGGCGGTCAAACGCCACGACTTCGGTTGTGCTCGCCGTGTCGCCGTTGGCGCCGGTTGCGCGGATGCGCACGCGATAATCTCCGATGCTGGCATCATCGCTGGCGTCTTCGATCTGCACATTAACCTCATTTCCGGCCAGCATGAGATTGCTGTAGCCGTCGCGCCAACTGGAATCCAAGTAAAGCCGGTTGAGCGCCATGTATGCGCCGCTCGTTGCAGCATTTTTAGAGGAATATCTGGTGAAGCTATCCACCACGCGGCTGGTGGAGTCAACCAAGCGCTGATTTTTGCTGAGCGAGAGCACGCCAAATGACATGGCAAAGCCCGAAAGCAGTATCAATAAAGTTCTTCCCATGTTTGCCTCTACCTATAACTCGAAAATTGAAACGATCATATGAAGAGTTTCAGCTTGACTTTCCTTCTGCCTTTGCGCCTCAACGCTGCACTATTGTGCGATCAAGCTCGGCGGCGTAAAGCGGCCCAGCCAAACGAATTTCGGATATTGATCGTCAGCGCCGTAATTGCCCTCCACCGTCAGACTCACCACCAGGGTGCGAATGTTCGCCAAACTGCCGGCAGTATTGCCGGTGGAGTCATAATACAGAATGCGAAACTCGGTCAAGCCGGTTGAAATACATTCCGGCGTGCCACCGTTGACCACGCGATAGAGCGCCTTGTCATTGGGGTTCGGCGTGCTTTTCGCGATTTGATCCGAGGTGGTGCTCAAATAATACCGCATCGTTTCGATCACACCGTTGCCGTCGCTGTCGAGATTGTAGCGCACCTCCGAGGCGTTCGCGAGCGTAATCGCGGCTTGCGACGGATCGTTGAGGCCCAGCCCGATGCGGGAAAAATCACTATCGATCAATTGCACGACGGCATCCATGTCGCCATAGGCGATATGATCAATCGTGTCTAAAAGTGCATCGTTGCTGACGTCGCTGCTGAACTGCTGAAACGAGACCAGCACCATGCCGCCAATCACGATACTTGCAACCAATGAAAGCCAGGATCCCATGCGTTAAAGTCCTTGTCACGGGCAAAGCCCGAAATCACATATTCACGCCAAAATAACTGAAGACGTGTTTCATCGTAACGTTGGTGCCGCTCGGCAGCCAGGTACTCGTCACCGTCACCGTCATGCGTTTGAGATAGGTTTCCGTGTTGACGGTCGAATCCGGGTTGGCCTCGCTCACGTAGTGCACCTGAATGTTGACATTAAACGGAATGCCGCTGGTGCCGGTGAGATTGGTGTTGTTGCCGCTGACATAAATCGTCCGGGTCATGTTATGATAATCATCGACGTCGTTAAGGGCGGGATAACTCTCCGAGGGGTTTTTTCCCAGCCCGTTCCAATAGGTAAACCCGTCCGGCATGTCGTCTGGATCGATCACGCCCACGTTGGCGTCGAATTTCTTTGATTTGGCTTCTTCGATGAATTGCTGGGCCACCGAGGCGGCGGCTTGATAGACGCTCAAGTCTTGCAACGCTTCCCGGCCCTCGACATTGTTGCTGTTGATCTGCGTAATCAGCAGCGTTAGCAGCACCGTGCTCACCAGCACCAACAGAAGTTCACGATATCCCATGGCCTATATTCACGTTTCTACAAAAAGACAACCTTGCATTTTGAATTTTACGCCTTACACCTTACACCTTACACCTTACACCTTACACCTTACA
Organism: Candidatus Zhuqueibacterota bacterium; assembly: GCA_003576975.1. Lineage (GTDB taxonomy): Bacteria > Zhuqueibacterota > Zhuqueibacteria > Zhuqueibacterales > Zhuqueibacteraceae > Coneutiohabitans. The sequence continues at coordinate 67,746 of QEVD01000003.1, read as the reverse complement.
CCTTACACTTTATACAGTGTAAAGTGTAAGGTGTAACGTGTATATCCTATTCCACCGTCGCCGCCACCACTTCTTCAATGGTCGTGGTTCCCGATTTGATGCGTTCACGCCCGGAAGAGCGCAACGTCAACATGCCGCCGCGAATGGATTCTTGACGAATCAAATCCTCGTCGATATTCTCGGCATTCTTCAAAATGATTTGCCGGATTTCCGGCGTGAACAACAACGCTTCGGTGATACATTGACGCCCGCGAAATCCCTGGTAACACTTGTCACAACCCACCGGCTGATAAAAAACCGTGTTACGGATTTCATGTTCGGTAAAGCCGACAAAGCGCGCCATGTTCATGTCAATGTTCTTGGTCGCCTGCTTGCAATGCTCGCACAATTTACGTACCAAGCGCTGTGCCATAATCAGGTTGATGGCATTGGCAATGAGGAACGGCTCGACGCCCAGCATGTACAAACGCGAAACCGCGCTGGGCGCATCGTTGGTGTGCAGCGTCGAAAACGTGATATGGCCGGTGTTCGCCAAACTCACGGCGATTTCAGCGGATTTCAAGTCGCGCATTTCACCAACCATCACAATGTCCGGATCGTGACGCAAAATCGAGCGCAACGCTTGATCGAAATTCAATTTGGGGCCAAGCTTGACCTGGCGCGCGCCGCGAATCAAATATTCCACCGGCTCTTCCACCGTCACCACGTTTTTAGTCGGATCCATGATGCGGTGCAACGCCGCCACCAGCGTTGTGCTCTTGCCGCTGCCGGTGGGGCCGGTGATGATGATCACGCCTTGCGGCCGGCGAATCGCGGCGTCGAAATCCCGCGCCGCCTGTTCCTGCAAGCCCAAGTTCCTGCAAGCCCAAGAGATTCAAATCCGTGATCACCTTGCGATCATCGAGCACGCGAATGACGATACTCTCATAACGCCGTTGCGATTCCGAAACCACAATGGGCAGCACCGAGACACGGAAGCGAATGTGATAATTGTCGATCTTGCGTTGGATGTAGCCGTCCTGCGCGATATTGCGATTGAAACGATCGATGTTGATCGCCCGGTCTTTGATAACCGCGGCCACGGCTTCGGGCTTGGCGGTGGACAGCGCGTGCCAAAGTTGCAGCTTGCCGTCAATGCGGAAATGGAACTCCGTGACGTTGCCCTCTTTCGGAATGATATGCACGTCGCTGGCGCCTTTGCGCGCAGCTTCCACCAGCGTGCCCTCGATCAAGTTCGTGAGCATGCTGCGATTGATTTCAGCGTCGAGCGCGGCCTCGTCGATCTTGTCTTCTTCCTCGGCGTTGACCACTTCCACGTTTTGCAAGGAAGCTTCGAGTTGCTGCAAAAATTCGTTCTTGAACGCAATCACGCGATCAATCAACGTATTCACCTGCTCATACTGGCAGTAGGCAATCTCAATTTGCGTGTACGGCAAATCCTTGAGCAGTAGGGGGATCTCGCGATCCAGCGGGTCGGCGGCAATAACGGTGAGAATGTTCTTGTTGTTCGCGCTCGGACGAAAAGGCAGGATGCGCTTGCTGAGCAGCCGCGAGCGGGCCTCCTCGGTGCAGGCATCGATGGTTTTGCGAATGAAATCAAGTTGCGCATCGCCGAGTTTTTCGCCCGCCAGGTCGATTTCTTTGAAGGCGTAAAGCTCGGCGATCGTGCTGTAAATGCGATGGCGATCGATTTGAAAATCATCCACCAAAATCTGCTGCAGCCGGCGTTGCTTGCCCGGCGGATCGCCTTCTCCAAGATGGTTTGGCTGATGATTTTTTTTTGCAGCAAAATTTGCCCGATACGAATGCTCATCGGTTCCATGACAAACCTCGTTTATAGCGACGCCTGATCACATTGAACAGGCGAAATCGGAAATCGATTAATGTTCAGCCGCGGCGAGTGCTTTGTTACCCACGTTTCCAGTAGGCTGGTACCTGATTTGTAAGAGTAACTCCTTCGAAACGTCATTCAGGCGTTGTTGCAACCGCGAATTTCGTTGCTTCAACAGCCGCCCACAAGGGGCGGGGACTACGAAAGGTTAGAACTTGAACGTCAAAACTCATAAGGCGCAACGACGAACGCTACGGCCTCACCGGCCGCGCATTTCCGTGCCCGGCATGTTCGGCGAGACGAATCCCACTTCCGAAGAGATCAACGTGATGCCGACGATCAACACCGAGATGAAAATCGAAACAATCAAGTTGATGACGTCAACCACCCGGCCCATTTTGTGGCTGGTTTCTTTTTCATAAAAATTGGCCAGCCGCAGCATCGCCTCGCGCAACGTGCCGGATTCTTCGCCGCTGCGCAGGGTGTAAATGACGTTTTTGGGAAAAACCGCTGAAAGCTCCATCGAATCGCTCAAACCGCGGCCATCGCGCAACATTGACGGAATAACGATGTCTTTGATCTGCTTTTCGATGTAACGGTTGCCGCACGCCTCCGAAGAAATCTTGATGACTTCGATGTTTTCGCCTGAGCCGCTGTACAGCGCATGAAAAACCCGCGCAAAAACTTCCAGACTCGTTTTGTAAATCAACTTGCCGATCACCGGAATCGAGATCAAAATGCGATGCCAAACCACCCGGCCTTTCTCGCTGCGAAAATATGCGACTGTCGCGATGATCGGACTCAAGAAGGCAAGCATGACCCAGATAATGTTGTTTTGAAAAAACTCGCTCACCTGCATGGTCGCCGCCGTCATGGGCGGCACCGCGATGTTGTATTTGAGCAGCATGCCGGCAATCTTGGGGAAAATGTACATCACATAAAAAACCAACGCCCCGATGGCGGCCAACACCACGAACGCCGGCATGAACAGCGTGCTGCGAATGGCTTTCTTGAACTCCGACGAGCGCTCGAGAAATTTCGCGGTGTTTTCATAAATCTCCGCCATATTGCCGCTGGTGGAGGCGATGCTGAGCATGTAAACCGTGAATTTTCCCAACACATCCGCATGCCGGAGAAAAACCTGGCGCCCCTCCCTGCCCATTTTCAAATCTTTGTGAATCTCCATCACGGTTTCGCGCAAGCGGGGATTCTCCATGTCGCTCGCCAACATGGTGAGAATCTCATCATACGGAAACTGTTCGCGCAGCAAATCCGCGCACAGGCGAATGAATACCACGACTTCCTTTTGCGGCACGCCCAATTTCGGGCGAAAAAAGTTGCGCCGAATCTGGACGATCTGGTAGCCCATGCGCACCAGAGATTCGCGCACTTCTTCGGGCGTGTACGCCGTGATTTCGCCGTCGATGATTTTTTTGTTGCCGGGCCGCCGCACTTTATACACAAAATGCACGCGCTTGTGCAACGCCTGCACGCGCACGCGATGCTCGGCCACGATTTCATCGATTTTCTTCCTGGCCGCCAGGCGGTTGGGTGCGAGAATGGTGCCGCGCAGCGGCTTGCCGGCGAGAGTGACGCCTTGATAACGAAATTCGGCCATAATTATTTATTGCAAATTACTAATGCACGGTTTCCTTGAAAAGTATATCCATCTTCGCCCTGTCATCCTGTAAGGATCTTGTGACGTACTCGGCGCTTGCGTAAATGCTTCACAGGCTCCCTGCCATAACAATCTTGTCATCCTGCAAGGATCTTGTGAGGTACTCGGCACCTTCGTAAATGCTTCACAGGTTCGCCGCCATGACAATCCTGTCATCCTGTAAGGATCTTGTGAGGCACTCGGGACTTCGTAAATGCTTCACAGGTTCCCTTCCATTAGACATGGTGAAGCCCTGCCCCCTCGTGGGGCACTGCAGGAAGATTGAAATTATTTGCGTTAGCATCGGCCCACAAGGGGCCGGGACTACGAACGAAATTTTAAGTGACCGCTATTGCTTTTAAGCTGCCATTCAGACTTTGTCGAGAACAACCGCCCGGGCGATAGTAGTTCGGGCGGGCGCTACATAAACAAGGGACAAGCTGTCTGTCGTGGCAACCTGTCCCTTTTGTGTTCGGCCTAAGGTGTAACCGTCAAGCTCGTGATACTGTCCGGGGTAATGATAGCCACCACTTGCAATGGCGTTCCGTCGTCATTACCGTCTTCAAAACCATTTCCTGTGATTGTTGCGGTGGTTGCGTTTCCGCCTGAGATGCTATAGCTACCATTTGTATTGCTGGCCGGCCAATTGATCGGAGTAAGATTGCCATTGAGACCGGCAAAGTTTCTTCCACCTCCGCCCATGGCCACGGGCCGGCGATACCAGGTTTGTGCGCGCGAAGCAATGTTCATAATATCATGCACAACCGCTTCCTGGTTGGCTTGCGCCGCGCCCTGTCCAAACAAACTGATTCCCAACAAAATGGCGGCGCCCACGATCACAGCGGCAAGAACAAGCAGCAAGAGCTGTTGCTGTCCCAAAATGAAATGCTCCGGTTAAGGGTTGGCATTCTCCCTGACAGCGAGATTCATCCTGATATTGTCAAACAAACATCTGATCGATCTGAAAGCCAGGGACAGGCTGTTCAGCAAATTTGCCTGTCCCTTAGCATACAGCTAGTTATGGCGTAATAGTCATCGTTCTCACGCTATCGGGCGTGATGAGAGCTACGACTTCCAATTCGTTGCCATCACCGTTGCCGTCCTCAACGCCTGTGCCCTCAATTTGTACAGTCGTTGCATTACCACCGGACAAGGCGTACGTGCCGTTCGCATTTGTTTGCGGGAAATTGAGGTTGGCAAGCGTCATATTCGCATAGCTGCGTCCACCACCGCCCATTTGCACCGGACGGCGATACCACGCTTGTGCGCGCGAGGCAATGGTCAAAACGTCTTGCATAACAGCTTCTTGGTTGGCTTGCGCCGAGTTTTGGGCGAACATGTTGATGCCCAAGGTGATCGCGACGCCGACGATAACGGCCGCGAGAATAAGCAATAAAAGTTGCTGCTGACCCATGGTGCAGTGCTCCTGTTAAATAAATGGGTGAATACTTGAAAGAATTGACTGATGGTTGAACAAAATCTTGATCACTCGTTACACAACAAATTTGCCTGCCGGTTTACCGATGTATCTGCAACTTGCATGAGGTGGCAAACTAGCATCACTCCCCGGCATTAGCCTCCTTCATTTGATATGGGTTCAGTGTGAAACGTCGAAAGAGTCCGGGTAGACTTCGACGACGATGCTCCAATCGGTATCCGTATGAACGGCGCCGGTGACGCGCAAGCTGTGCGGCATGCGATTGGTCAGCGTCACGGTGCCGAGCCCGTCATGGGGCTTGAAATGAATCTTCTCAAACGAAAAATCATCGAATGACCGCCCGCCGCCGCCGAGCACGGCCGGCGTGTGATACCACGCCTGCGCGCGGGTGGCGAGGTTGACGACGGTAAGCAGGATTTGATCCTTCTCGGCAGACTCCGCCTGCTCGGTGAATCGATTCATCCCAGTTACGAGCGCCGCCGCGACCACCAGAGCCGCTGAAACAAGGAGCATCAACTGTTGTTGCGCCATAACATTGCTGCTGTTGGTTACACCGTCACGATGCTTGACGAGCTTGTCGCGTCAAGGTTCGAACCGCGTGAGTAATAGTATGCCCTTGTCCGGCGATTTGCAGATTTTTTGCCCGCCTGCTCCCGCCCAAAAAAGAAAAACGCTCATCTGAGAATCCCTTCATCAATCCCTAGATGAGCGTTTTAAAATGAAAAGCGGGAAGCATGCCTAACAACGTACCGCCAGCACTGCAAAGGTCATGCTTCACGCTCAACACATGTTACCCACAACGATGCACACCATCCGTTGTATGCGACTCAAGTCCTTTGAGATTCATCTGAATGCCATGTGGGCGAGATGGCGAGATGATAACCCGTCCTTGACATGGAGGAACAAAGACGCCGTCACCATGAATGCTTTTTGATTCGACAAATTCCATACCAGTTCGTGCATTTTACCGCAGCTTGAGGAGCTTATCCGGAAACTCTCTTGCAATATCAAGCAATTAGCGCAAACGCCTTTTCATAATTACAGACCTCCAGCGGTGCCGTTGCCGCACCGGCGCAGCAAACTGCAAAATTCTTTCGCAGCGCTGCGAGATTTTTTAGCAGCGCGATTACAAATCGTGTACTCCGCATTACGGTTTGGTGAGGGTTGGGAGGAACAAAAAAAATTGCGCGGAACAGCTAACATTCCATGCAATACGAAACAACCATGTTTCTCCGCAAGGATAGGCTAGCAGAGGTATTTTATGCGACGATGCGCAAATTCAACAAGTCGTCTTGTTCGGGATGCCGGTAAGGCACACCTCCTCGTCTTGTCATTCCGCAGGAATCCGGTAAGGCATACATCTTTATCATGTCATTTAAAGGAATCCTGTGACGTACTCGGAGCATTCCGTAAATACTTCACAAGTTCCCTGCGGGATGACAACGCTTGGAGAACCGTCATATGGCCTTGTCATTCAGCAGGAATCCTGTGACGTACTCGGCGCTTGGGTGCAATTCCAAAAAGTTGGTGCAGTAAATTCGGTTCGGAAAATCCCGAAGGGATGACATGACTATAGTCATTTGGCATTTTTTCTTCATGAAACCACGAAGTGGTGACATAATTTCACGGCTCAATGATCGGCTCATTGCTTGATGTTTCATACAAGGCTATGCAAGCATAACGAGATAAAAAGCCCGGCCAACGCAAAATTGGAGCATGAATCACACTTAGAATTTACGTTACTGATGACAAGCAACGCGACATCACAAACCGACTACTCTCTGGAAATCACTTCAGAAGCAGTTCATTACAATCGCTGGATTTACGATCTCATGCGGCCTTACCTCGGCGCGCGCGTGCTCGAGCTGGGGGCCGGCATTGGCGTGTTGACGCCGTTTTTTCTGGAAGAAAATCGCAACGTAATGGCGATTGACATTGATGCCCGGCTCCTCGAACAGCATCGCCAGCGTGTGCCAGCCAGCCCACGGCTTTCGGTATCCCACATTGCCATACAAGAGCTTGCCGCACAAAACGCATACCGGCAATCGTTTGATGCCGTGGTGTCCTCCAATGTTCTGGAGCATATTCCGGATGCGATGGAATTTGAAGTGGTTGCAGCCATGTCGCGTGTGCTCAAACCCGGCGGCTTTGCAGCACACTGGGTACCGGCCTTGCAATGTATTTTTGGCAGCATGGATGTCTCGTTTGGGCACTATCGCCGGTATCAGCGCAAAACGGCAATTGCGCTTTTTCGCAAAGCCGGTTTCAAAATCATATCCTGTGAATATTGGAATCTGCCGGGTTTCTTCGGCTGGTGGCTGCACGGCCGCTTTGCTCACAATAAATCATTGCCGCCGCTTTCAACGCTCGCGTTCGATCGCTATATTGTACCCGTGCTGCGGCGTGTTGAGCCCTGGTTATGGCGGCCGTTTGGCCAGTCACTGTTGATCGTGGCGCAACGCTAAAGCGCCATGACAAAGCTTAGCCACTGATTGGCACGGGTTTTCTATTTTAACTTTAGCCGTGTCCATCCGTGGCTCAATTATTTGAACGAGGAGATTTGATTGACCCTATCCGTCATTATTCCGGTCTATAACGAACAACAAACCATCCGAGAAATCATCAGCCGCGTGCTGAATGTGCCCTGTGCGAAGCAAGTGATTGTGGTAGATGACGGGTCCACCGACGGCACGCGCGAGATACTCGCGCAACTTGACGGCAAAGCCTCGCTGTTGTGCTTGTTCCATCAACGCAATCAAGGCAAGGGCCAGGCCATCAAAACCGCGCTGGCAGCGGTGACCGGCGACGTCATCGTGATTCAAGACGCGGATTTAGAATATCATCCGGAAGATTATCCGCAAGCGCTTAAGTTGATTGAACAGGGCTGGGCGGATGCGGTTTACGGCTCGCGGTTTCTGGGCCCGCATCGCGTTTTTCTGTTTTGGCATTATCTCGGAAACAAGTTTCTCACGTTCCTGGCGAATGCCATCACCTCCGGCATTCTCACCGACATGGAAACGGGCTTCAAAGTTATCCGTGCGGATGTTTTCAAGGCACTTGATATTCAATCATACACCTTCGATTTCGAAGTCGAAGTGACGGTCAAGCTTTTCCGCTACGGTTATCGCGTTTATGAAATCCCGATTACGTACACGGGTCGCGATTACGCCGAGGGTAAAAAAATAACCTGGCGGGATGGTGTGCGCGCGTTGGTAGCTCTATTAAGATGGGGGCTGGTGGTGCGGAGCCGGCTACGGCCATCGTTGCCAGCGTTGGCCTCCTTACCCCAGAATTCTACAGATTCACCTCTTACTACCTGAATTTTGCATGCTGAGATATGACAAGAAAGAATCGACAATCGTCTTAAACAAACCGCGAAGCGGTGGAATATTTATAGTGAAATCCGCCCCACTATCCTTCAAAACTCCGAAGGAGTGAAATGGTGTATGGGCTTGATTTTACAACTTTATCGTTCGATGAAAAGAGCATACCACTCCTCCGGAGTTGTCGAAAACTGTTTGCGTCCATTACTATAAACATTTCACTCCTAGCGGAGTTTTTCATTTCATCTTGAGGCAAAAATTTAATGCCCAACCACTTGGATGACTCGTAATGCGCTCAAAACCGAGCCGATTGCGTGCCCGACTAAATCCGGTGCAAAATTAAGGTGATAACCAATAAGTTTCCTTCTCATGGAACAAGTGCAAAAATCGACGATCACAATAATCTTGCTGCAAAGCTTTCTGTTTTTTGGGTTATTGTCGGTTTATTTCGGCAAGGATAACATTTGGGATATCCGTAATTATCACTATTACAACGCCCATGCTTTTCTGCACAACCGTCTCGGCTATGACTATCTGCCAGCCGGATTGCAAACGTTTCTCAATCCTCTGCCCGATCTACCTTATTATTATTTGATTGAATTCACGCCTCCTGTCGTTGCGGGATTCATCATGGGCGGCATTCACGGTTTAAACTTTTGGTTGATATTCCTGTTGGCCCTGTGGTTCTGTGATAGCGCTTTTACGCAAATCGGCGCCGGCAAAAAATTGATTTTCGCCCTGTTCAGCGCGGGCGTCGGTGTTTATGGCGGGGGCTTTCTACCTGTGTTGGGCACTGCAACCAACGACAATCTAGTCAGCATTTTTGTGCTTTCATCTCTGCTCTTGATCATCAAAGCAGGAAGGGAGAGCGCCGCAACGCCGGCGCATCGCAAAATCTGCTATGTGTTGCTCTCGGGACTAGTCATGGGGATGGGAATAGGATTTAAGTTGACGGTACTCACGTTTGGGCTCGGATTCCTTATTGCGCTGCCGTTTCAGGCAACGAGCTGGCGCGAGAGGTTGGTCGTGGGTGGTTGGTGGGGTCTTGGCATGGTGAGCGGCGTTCTTCTGTCGGCGGGCGCATGGATGTTCAAAATGTGGAACCTGTTTGGCAATCCGCTGTTTCCATTTTATAATCGCATCTTTCAATCACCCTATATTTCCGCCACCAATTATACCATGAACAAGTATTTTCCGGATGATTGGGTGCAAGGGCTTTTCTATCCCTTCTATTTTGCGATTACCGACACAAATGCTCTGGAAATTCCATTTCGCGATGCCCGCTGGGCGGTTATTTACATTTTGCTGTTAGGGACGGCATTGCTAAAGATATACCGAAAGCGCAGCGGCAGTGGCAGTGGCAGCGTGAGACAAGTTCAGCCCAATACGGAACACGATACGGGCTTTGCGCGCCTTTCGGTTTTCCTAATCATATTCTTTATAAGCTCATACCTCATTTGGCAACTGAGATTTTCTCTCTATCGCTTTCTCATACCGCTTGAACTGTTGGCGCCGGTGATCATTGCCATATTGATCACGCGCTTAATTCGTTCTCACAAGCTTCAAATAATGCTGCTGGCATTGGTTTTTACGGGCATAATCGCAAGTGTAGAATACTCGCATTGGGAACGGCTTTCGTGGAAATCACGATTCTTTGAAATCGATTTGCCGGAAATTGAGCACCCGGAAAATACCATTGTTCTCATCACCCAGAAAAAAGCCTGGTCTTATCTGATTCCGTTTTTTCCCCCGGCCCTCCGGTTCGTACGGGTCAACACCTACTTTACCGAACCAGGCGATGACAACAAGTTTCAAGCAGAAATGTCAGCGCTTTTGAAACAGCACAAGGGGCCAATATACTTATTGTCCAACATGATCTATGAATTCGATGATCAAGAAATCATTTCCCGGTATGGTCTGAGAATGTCTGCCGCTCCGGCGGCGCCCATCAAGTCCAGGCATGAGCTAGTGCCCGGCCTGATGCTCTGGAAATTGGAAAGAATAATGGAGGTAAGTGATAGTTCTCTCAATGAGATAGAAAAATAGACAATATTAAATCGTGGCGTGCGAATGCTCAAAACAATTCAGCGACAAATTACGGCATCTGGTATTCGCATTTGCTTAAGGGCTCGACCTTTTCACCTTCGGCGAGATAATAATCATAATCGGGAAAGCTTGCCATGAGCAGATGATTCTTCTCACCGAGATCCCGCGCGTAAATAATATCCCCATCCAACAATGGTGAATTTGCCGGTAGGACGCTGCCGTAGTAGGAGCGAGTAAAGATAATGGCTTTCTTGAGTCCACGTTCTTCCACCGCAGTTATGACTTTTCTGTTAACTTTCCCAAAATCGCGACCATAGTATTGTATCAACGTTGGGATATTGCCCAAAAGCGCAATGCCAAAACATATCGCGACAATCGACATAGTGCCGGCATTTATTTTTCTAGCAGAAAAGGTGAGGCCTAACTCACTTCGAAGAAATGTTGGAACCCGTAAGATACCGCGCGCTATCAATACCATAAGAGCAGCTGTTGATTCATAGAGGAATCGCGGACCAAAAATCCATTGATGGAACCAATAAAAAAAATATGCCAGCGTGAGCGAAACAAACGTTGCCAATAACAAATAATCCCACGTATTGCGGGTGAGAGAGGCAAACAGCAAAAACACAAAGAACAACGATGGTATAGGCCATTCAAACAAATATTTATTTAACCCATTCAAATCGTTCAGAGTGTTACGCAGTCCCAAATCCGGTGTATGAGGTTCACCCCACGCCGCATGACCAAAGCCAGGCTTAACCTGATCTCCATACAAAACTTCATATCCGAACAAAAAAGGATCGCCGTTGGTAAGAGAATTAAAGCCTAGTAAAAATGCAACAAAAACAAAAAATGTTATAGCTATTGCGATCAGTGGTCGAACGCTTTTATGAAACTGCGTCAACAGTAAATAACTGCTATATACAAAAAAGGGGACTGCCAACGCCACCGCGGTTAGCGGGCGAATGTTTAAGATCATCCCCAGAGAGGCACCAGAAATTGTACCAAAGCCGGTTCTTCCAGCACGTATCGCCTTTGCAAAAAATAGCATGAACAATACGAAAAAAAACAAAGCACTCGCATGGTTCATAAACTCTGAAGACATAAAGAAAATGAAGGGCGAGAACAACAAAAACGAGGCCGATAGCCTGGCAGTCTTTTCGTCATACAATTCTTTTCCAAGGCAATAAAGAACGATTATAGTCAACGAACCCAGCAAAGGATTAATCAGCCACGGCACATCGAAAAAAACGCCTAGCATCAAGAGTAAAGAATGTCCAGGGGGATACTGCGAATACCACTTGCCGTTGTTGATAATCGTACTTTGCCCTCGTTCATTTTTGAGATCAAAAAACTCTCGAGGCTCCGGTGAAGGAGCAACTAATTTCCCTTCAGAAAAAATCTTTGCGTGAAATACTTGCGCAATACTATCGGTAATATGGGGTAAGTGTTCGAACAGAAAATATGAGGCAAGATTTGTCAAAACAAAGAAAGCCAAAAACAGAACACTTAAGAAAATGAATGGTCTGGTGCCAAGAAAAATTTGATTCACTTTATCCCAGGCCTTAATCATCATATGACGACAAGATGCTTCCTGATTAATCAACAATACCAACGGCCCAAGGCCGTGCAGCAGCAGCCCCAAGCAGAGCGATCCCCACAGCAGATAAACAATGGTATACCAGGTAATTTCCCCGCCAATCACGGGCGGTCGCGGGGTTAGCGTAAACAAAAAAATTAATAACGATACGGCTCCGGCAAGCCCGGCTTTTTTATTTTTGGTCAGCGCCGCAAGAATCGCCCTGCCAACGCGCGAACAGAGAAACAACGCAAAAATCAGCGCCAGCAATAATCCGGGAAAGTGATAAGCTGAAATAAAAACGCGATGCTCACTGAAAGGCAGGGTCATGAACAGCATTTGTTTTCCCCCATGGTTGCGGGGAGAATATTCAACATGGTTTCGAGCTTTTGCTGCGGCGTGATGGCAGCCAGCATGGCAACAGCCAGCGCGACCAGGCCGAGCCGGAAGCAAATCTGGAGAATAGAAATCATTCGAATTAAAAGCTTTCGTCTGGGGTCTTGCTCACGGTTCATCCAGATCAATCGTCAGCCGCAAGGTGTCGCCGGAATTGATCGTGATATTCTTTTTCGTCACGCCTTCAAACGGATCGTTGATATCGATCTCGTGAGGGCCGACTGGCAACGCCATCAGCGCGCGCATCGGCCCGGCGCCAATCGTCTCGCCGTCGATGAAGACTTCGCCGCCGGAGTTTACATGCAAATCAAGATAGCCAAAATTCGCGCTGGTAAACGCACGCGGCAGCGGCGCAGTGACGCTGCTGGACGGCGCTTTGACCAGAGGGCCATAAAAATATTCCTTCAGGCCCTTGATAAAAAGCACACCCGCCAGAAACATGCTGGCGCTGAGAATCGCGGCCACGCCCCAGCTCAGCGTCGGAATGCGCTGCAAACGCGAACCGGCGGCGCGCGCAGCATCCCGCTGCGCCACAGCTTTCAAATCAATGCCTTCGTAGGTTTCCGGCGATTCCAGAAATTGCGCGAGATCGCGCTGGTTGGTGCTCAAGCCATAACTGCGCCCCAAAAAGCTGAGATCGTCCAGCACCACTTTGGCGCTGCCGTAGCGCTCGGCGGATTTCTTGGCGAGCAATTTTTGGCAGGTGATGATAAGCTCGGCGGGGGTTTCCGGACGCAATTTCGAAATGGGCACGGGATCCCAATTTACCACATGAAGCAAGGTCGAAGCCAGCGTGCGATTGACAAACGCGACTTCACCGGTGAGAATTTCATACAACACCGCGCCCAGTGAAAACAGGTCACTCGATTCCCCCACCTCCTGCCCTAAAATATACTCCGGCGACATGTAGGCGGGCGTGCCGATCGTCAGCGGGCTGACATCTGCCAGCTCGTGCGCCGAACCGAGATCGCCCAGCTTGACCGCGCCGCTCATGGACAAAAAAATGTTCTGCGGCTTGATGTCGCGATGCAGAACTTTGTTGCGATGCACCGCCGCAATGGCGCGCGCCAGTTCTTTGGCAATGTAGATGCACAAATCAATCGGCAGTTTTTTATGCTGCTTGATCAGCTCCGCGAGCGTGGGGCCTTCGACGTATTCCAGAACGATGTAAGGCTGATCGGCGAGGGTGCCGGCGTGCAGGGTGCGGCGCAAGTTGGGATGGTTGAGTTGCGCGCTAATCCGGCTTTCCTGCATGAATTGCGCGCGCCAATGTTCCTTGATCGCCGCTTCCGCCTGCAGCAATTTGATCAAGACGACTTGATTGCGACGCGTATCGAACGCTTTGAAAACCGTGGTTACCGGCCCGTTTTTCAGCTCGGCAAAAATTTGGTAACCATCAATTCTGTCCATATTGCCACTGTTTCTGTTTGTACTGAATCCAGCGTCGCGATACCCCCAGCCGCTGCGCGGCGTGCGTCACATTGCCGCCCGTTTCCTGCAACGTTTGCTCGACCAGCTTGCGCACGAGCTGCTCCACCGTCATGTTGGAGGCCAGCGCAAGATGGCCGTTGGTCTCGGCCAGGCGCAAATCTTCCACGCCGATCAACGCGCCCTTGGCATGCACCACGGCGCGCTCGACGGTGTTGCGCAATTCCCGGATGTTTCCCGGCCAGTGATAGCGCGTCAAGCGATCGAGTGCGGCAGTTGAAAAACCGTGAATGTTCTTGCGGTATTTTTCGGTAAACAATTGCAGAAAATGCTGCACCAGCAACGGAATATCCTCGGCGCGCTCGCGCAACGCCGGCAAATAGATATTCATGACGTTCAGGCGGTAATACAAATCTTCGCGAAACGAGCCGTCTTTGATTTTTTCCTGCAGGTTTTTGTTGGTGGCGGTGATGATGCGGACGTCGACTTTGCGCACGTGATTTTCACCGACGCGCTTGATCTCGCCTTCTTGCAGCACGCGCAGAAGCTGGGTTTGCAGCGTGAGCGAGATATCGCCGATCTCATCGAGAAAGAACGTGCCGTTGTCGGCAGTTTCGAACAGGCCTTTTTTATCGCTGATGGCGCCGGTAAACGCGCCTTTCTTGTGTCCGAACAGCTCGCTTTCGAGCAGCGATTCCGGCAGCGCGCCGCAAAACAGGGCGACAAATGTTTTTTCGCGCCGTGCGCCGTGATGGTGCAACGCGCGCGCCACCAATTCCTTGCCTGTGCCGCTTTCGCCTTGAATCAATACCGGCGCATCCGAATCCAGCAGGCTGTTGATGGTGTCAAAAATCTGCTTCATTTTGTGGCTCTCGCCGATGATGCCGGCAAACCCGCTGACGCGCTGCACTTCCTTGCGCAACTGCCGGTTTTCTTCCTGAAGCTGCTGGTAAAGCTGGGCATTCTCGATGGCGATGGCCGCTTGATTGGCAAACGTCATCAGGAAGGGAATGCTGGTTTGCGTGAAACCGCTGCGATGATTGATGCTGTCGAGATAAAGCGCGCCGATGCGCCGTTCTTTGATTTTCAGCGGCACGCAGGCAATCGAGCGAATCTGATACATGACGATGCTGTGCATGTCTTCGAAAGCGCCTTCGCTCTCGGTGTCATAAATCAACACGGCTTCGCCGGTTTGCAACACCTGGCGCACCACGCTGCTGGAGATGCGGGCCACATCTTGAATTTTCTCTTCGGTGATGTTGCGCGCAATGCGCACGGTCGGCGTGCCGGTTTCATTGTTTAATAAAATAAAGCCGCGCTCGGCGCCCACCGTCTCGACCGCGATGTCCATGATCTTTTCGAGCAAAACGTCGAACTCTTGCAGCGTGTTGATAACCGTGCTGATGCGCGACAGGGCGTCAAGAAGGGCGTCGCCGTTGTGACGTTCTTCGTTTTCCATAATCTCTAACAAGCGCCGTATGATTGCAAACCAGGGGGATCAAATGAAAAAAGCGCAAGCTCATCCGCCCTCATCATTCGAGAGTCACGTGATTGCGCCTTCGGGTTGCAGGCTTAGCTCCCGCTCGACGAGGCAGGCAAATAACGCGTCCGCCTACCGCTGATACATTTCAATCAGTATGAACGAGGCGGCGTTACCGATTCATTAATTAATAAATGAAGTCCTCAAGCCTTTTCTGGTCATACTTTTATACCGGCATTCCAGGACAATCGCTGAAAATTCCTGCCGGCATAAAATTACGGTTATGTCACAAACTCAGGCGGGTGCCCACCGGCGTTTCACCGCCGGCGGCCTGGCGAATTTGGGAGGCGTGGCAGAGAATGATGGCTTCCGCCCCGGCTTGCAGAGCGGCGAAGGATTCGTCCAGCTTGGGAATCATGCCTTGCGAGATGATGCCTGCTGTGCGCAGTTCATGATAGCGGGCAAGCGTGAGGCGGGAAATGAGGCTGTCTTCATGGGTGGACGCTAAGACCCCCGGCTTGTCGAAGCAATAAATCAAACTCATTTTAAAATGCGGTAACAATGCGGCGGCCAGCGCGGCCGCAATGGCATCGGCATTGGTGTTGAGCATCAAGCCTTTGCCGTCGTGCGTCAGGGGCGCAAACACGGGAGAAATGCCGGCTTGCAAAAACGATATAATCGCCGCCGAGTTGACGCGCGCAATATCGCCCACGAAACCGAAATCGAGCGTTGCATGCTGCCGTTTCGTAGCTGCGATGACATTCGCGTCTGCGCCGGTTAAACCCAGGGCATTACAACCCCGGCTTTGCAGGCCGCTGACAATGCTTTTGTTGATCAAACCGGCGTACACCATCGTTACAACTTTGAGCGTTTCAGCATCGGTAATGCGCCGGCCTTCCACCATTTTGGTTGCAATGCCGAGAGTTTTGGCGAGGTCGGTGGCGAGCTTTCCTCCGCCGTGCACTAAAATTTTTTTGCCTTCAATTTGCGCAAAATCGTCGAGAAAAGTCGCAAAGGCCTCGGGTTGATCGATAACGTTTCCGCCAATTTTGATGATGAAGAGTTTTTCCATGGTGGGAAGAGCCGGTTTATATAGTTTCTCAGAACTCTTGAAGACACTAGATTCAAATTGGATGTGAGGATTCGATAATTGGCATGCTCGTGCCAACTAACTCTGTAATTTCAAAAACTTTTACAATTTTAGGCTTGCTGACAAACTCATTTACGACCAGGGCCTCCACAACAACGGCATAATCTGGCGAAGAGATATGCTTCAACGTTTCCTTGAGAAACGGCCAAGTCATCGCTCGAATTGCAGCGTTTGTTCCATAAGCATGGCAGCCCGCCAGGAGTATGATTCGATTATTATCATGAAACGGGTTGGGAATACTGATAATAATGCCATAGTCTTTGATGATCGTTTGATTAATGGCTAGCGGCGTGCTGCGCACATTATCTTTGTCGACCAGACTATGCCCATCAAAGCGTACCGGTAGATGAACACGTTCAAACAAGAGCTTGGTTATATCGTTGTGGCGTGGCCCTCCCACAAGCAGCAGCGGCCCGCCGATTTTGGAAAAGGGAAATTTACCGGAAGGATAGTGATCAAACTCAATGTTTTTGTAGACTTTTTTGAACTGAGCCAAAAGATCAGATAAAGCCGTAAACTCCGCAGATGGTACTGCCGTGTAAATCTTATGCTCGGAAGTTACAAGCGCTGTTGTGATAAAAGAGAATTTTTCATCATCCTGGATTAGATTATTCCAAATTTTTCGAATGGGGCGGTTGAGCCTGAAATATCGAATAACAATTGTAGCAAGAATGCTAAGCGCGGCTCCGAGCAGGCTGGAGATAATATTTATGATGATATCTTTCTGCAAAAGCGCCAGTTCCATGATGATTTCCCCGTAACAAAAAGAAATAAATAAAACCCTCTACCTTAAAAAGTAGGTATTTGATCTTATCATTTATTTCATCGGATTGGCTTTTTCCAGTGCGTGCGACCGTACTGGTGCTTCACAGGATTCCTGCTGAATGACAGGGCTATAAGTGATTTCATCAAACCATCTAATATGTTATCCCGAAGGGAGCTGGTGAAGTATTTGCGACCCTGCCAGTAATTCAAAAAATTCCTACGGAATGACAGTTTGAGAGTGCTTGCGTCATTTTGACGTTGTCGTATTCAGCGCCTAGCCCTTCACACTTCCCAACGTCAGCCCTGAAATCAGCCAGCGGCTGAGGATGAGAAACAGCGTCACCACGGGAATGCACACCATCACCGCGCCGGCGGCGTAAAGCCCCCATTGCGTTTCAAAATTCGATTGAAATTGCTTCAAGCCAATGGGCAGGGTGTAGAGCGCTTTATCATTGATGATCACGGCGGCGACGAGATACTCGCTCCACGCCGTCATGAAACTGAACAGCGCCGTAATCACCAATGCCGGCGCCGCCAGCGGCAGCACGATTTGATAAAACGTGCGGAATTGGCTGCAACCGTCAATGCGCGCGGCTTCTTCCAAACTGTAGGGCACGGTATCGTAATAGCCTTTCATCTGCCAAATCGTGAACGGCAGGGCCGTGGCCGTGTACGCGATAATCAAGCCCCAATATGTGTTATACACTTTCAATTTGATCAGCATCAAAAACAACGGCAACAGCAACATCGTGACCGGAAACATTTGCGTCGTGATCAGCGCAATCAAACTGGCATCGCGGCCCACGAATTTGTAGCGTGAAAACGCATAACCGGCGGTGCTGGCCAACACGACGCTCACAATCGTCACCAAGAATGAAACGATCGTACTGTTCAACAACCAGCCCATGAAAGGTTTTTCCCGCGTCAAAGCGCGATAGGCGCCAAGCAGGCCGTTGTTGTGCCAGCCCAGGGCAACCTTGTCGCGCACATTTTTATCAATGGCAATGAGCTGGCGGTAGGAATCGAATGAAGCATCCTCCGGTATCAAACGCAACGAAGTCGTGTGCAGCATGTCATTAGGCCGCAGCGATACGCCGATCACCTGCAGCACCGGATAAATCGTGAGCGCGGTGACGGCGATGAGAACGGCGTAAATCAAAACATAGGTCGGGGTCGACGTCGTCTTTTCAAGCTTCGGCATGAGGCAGACTCCCAATCATTTCTTCACCAGCTCGGGAATGATGTTGATGACAGCCGTTACAATCGCCACAGCCGCGGTAATGAGGGCGCTGATAATAGCGACTTTTTGCGTGGCTGAAAGCGAGGGCCAAAAACCGCGTGACTTGCCCGGCGCAGGCTCGGCTTCGGCGTTTTCCGGCGCAACAGCCGCAGCCGAGGGTTTCATTTCTTCGCGCAGCATGCGACAGAAGTCACGCGCTGAGGCCGGGCGCTGCTTGGGATCGACGCGCAAGCCGGCGAGCAACGCTTGCTTGACGGCCGCCGTCAAATGATGATTGAACTCAACCGGGTCGATGACTTTGCCTTCGACTTTTGCGGTGAGCAATTGATAAAGCGGCGCATCGATTTTAAACGGATATTTTCCAGTAAACATTTCATAAGCCACCACGGCAAAGGCATAAATATCCGAGGCCGGCGATTGCCGCGCATATTGAATCTCTTCCGGGCTGAGATACGTCATGGTGCCGCGATGCTCGGCGGCGGTGGCCGTTGAGATCTTGCCGATCACCGGAAAATATTTGGCCGCGCCAAAATCAGATAAACACGCATACACCGCCTGCTGGGGAAAAAGAATATTCTCCGGCTTAATATCGCCATGCACCAGCCCGTTTTGATGCGCGTAATCCACGGCCAGGGCGATTTGATCGAGAATGTTGAGCGCCGCGGCAGGCGCAAGAAAATCGCGGCCCTGCATCAACTGGCGCAAACTGCCGCCCTCACAAAACGGCATCACTAAAAACGGCGCGGCATTGGGGCCCGCATTTTCGCCGTAATCCAACACCGGTAAAATATTCGGATGGTTCATCGCCTGCTGCGCCGCAATTTCCCGCGCGAATTCCATTTTTAACTCAGGGGCTTCGCGAAATACTTTGAGCGCAACTTTTTTACCGTCTTTGTCCGCGCCCGCCAACAGCACACTCACGCGGCCATAGGCGATCGGACGAGGATCATCGGTTTGATAGCTGCCGCGTTGGCCGCGATAGATCGTTGCAGACATGGGTTATTGTTGTTTTCGATTCAATACACGGCTTCCGTCGCCTTCGTTTGCTTGATGAAACGAATGCCGAACACCAATAGAATGCCGAAAATCACCAGCGACAGCGCCGCCGCAAAGCCGTAGCGGTAGTAATTGAATACCTGGCGATAAACATAAGACACCAAAATATGCGTCGAATCTGCGGGCTTGCCGCCGTCGCTAACCAGCCAGATGACGTTAAAGTTGTTGAACGTCCAGATCACGCCCAGCGTGATGGCCGGCACCATCACGGGTTTGAGCAACGGCGCGGTAATGGTCCAGAACTGCCGCCACGAACTCGCGCCATCGACGTCGGCGGCTTCATATAATTCTTTCGGAATCGATTGCAAGCCGCCGAGAGCGATGATCATCATGAACGGGAAGCCGAGCCAGATGTTGGTAATCGTCGCAGCGGTGTAAGCCCAGAACGGATCCGACAGCCATTGCACCGGCGCGAGATTGAGAATTTGCTGCATGATGAGATTAATCGAGCCGAACTCATAGTTGAACATGCCGCGCCAGGTCAATGCCGTGATGTATTGCGGCACGGCCCAGGGCAGAATCAGCAGCGTGCGAAAAATCGCGCGGCCGGGCAACGGCCGGTGTAGCAGCAATGCCAGAGACACGCCGATGGAGACATGAAAAAACAGGTTGACGACGGTCCAGGTAATGGTTTTCAAAAACAATATGTAGAACTGCGGCTCGGCAAAAACTTTGACATATTGTTCAAAGCCGACGAATTTCCAATCGAGGAAATTGGTCAGGCTCATGTTCGAGAAGGAAATAACGAGGTTGTAGATAAACGGATAGAGAACGACGAAACCCAGCACCAGGAACGAAGGCAGGACGTAAAAATAAGCGAGCTTGTTCTCACGAAAGTTTTTGGCGAGATCGGCGAGGCTCACGAATGCTCCGTTTTAGCAGGTTGTTTGATCCAAAATCGTTTGTGCGGAATCATCAACTCACTGCGCAAACATTTCATGAATCAGTTTTTCGGCGTCGGTTTGCATTTTCAGCGCGGCCTGTTCGGGTGTCAGGCGGCCGTTCAATAAACTTTGATATGCCGGCCGCATGGCGTCCCAAATCGCGCGCATTTCGGGATCAATCGGCATGGGCCTGCCAACGGAAATTTGATCCCGCGAGCTGATCAAGATCGGATCCTGCAAGAAAACCGAGTCCTGGCGCGCATCCAAACGTGACGGAATGGCGCGCAGGGCATAGGTGTATTGCAATTCATTTTCCGGCTCGGTCAAAAAGCGCAGAAGCTTCAGGGCTTTTTCGCGGCGCTCGCCGCTGCTGTTCACGTTCAAACAAAAACCGGTGGCGGAAACCATGGGCGTCGGCCACAGGCCGGTTTCACTCACTTGAGGAATACGCGCCAGGCCAATATCAACGCCGGCGTCAATGTATCCGCCCCAGCTCCACGGCCCGTTGATCACCATCGCGGCTTTGCCTTGCTTGAACAGTTGATTGGCGAGATCGAGATCACATTCATACGGCACAATTTTTTTTTCACGCAGCAGAGCAATGAATTGCGAGGCGCGAATGGTGGCTTCGGTGTTCAACGTCGGACGCGCATTTTCATCCATGACCCAGCCGCCATAACCACCCAAAAACGGAACAAAGAAAAAGGGTTCGATAAAATTCCACGCCAGGGTGTACATGTCATACCTGCCATCGCCGTCCAAGTCTTGCGAAAGGCGTTTGCCGATATCGAGCAGTTCGTCGGTGGTTTTGGGCGGATGCGGCAAAATCTTTTTGTTGTAGACCAGGGTGAGATGATTGCCGACGCGATCGGCGAGCATGTACAAATGGCCTTTGTAGCGCACGCGCGCCATGGGATCGAAGTTCGCCAGTTCAACTTCGCTCAACAAACTGTCCAGCGGTTGAATCAATTTCATGACGTGCATCGGGCCGACCATGTCTGCCGGACCATAAAGCAAATCCGGGCCGCTGCCGCCGAGTCCCGCGATGATGTAATTGCTACGCAATTCTTCGGTTTCATAATAAATTTGCTTGGCGGTGAGACCGGGATTCTCACGGCTGAACTTGGCGAGCAACGAATCCAACACCACCCGGCCGGGGGCAAAGTCTTGCGTCCAAATGATGAGTTCATTCGGATCCGGACGCGAGCCGCCAAAAGCCAGATACAACATGCCCAGCAAAAGGACGCCGAACACCAACGCGAGCGCAATGTTTCGCATGAGAATGTTTCAAAAATTGCAAAGTTCTCTTTTCGATAAAATTGTGACGCGAATATAATAAGGCAGGCTCTAAACCGCAAGGGTGAAGGCAGTGTGGGGATTTGATTAAACGGGACGGCTTCGAGGTGCAGTTCTTCTGGCGCAGTATGCCCGCGCCGAATACGCTTCAGCCACGGCGGAACCGTGGCCGAACATCGCCAAACCAAACTCAAATGTCAAGATTCACAAAAAGTATTTACGCCGTTTTACATCTTCGCGAGCAATTCTTTGGCTTTCCCGGCAAGCGCGCTTTCGGGATAACTTTGCACGAGACGCTGCAATGTTTGACGCGCCTCCTCCGGACGGCGCACTTCCAGCAAACTGCTGCCGAGCAAAAACAAAGCGTCATCTTGTTTTGCCGATTTTGTCGCCAGCAACACGCGATTGAACGACACAATCGCCGCCGGATAGTCTTTCAACTCAAATTGCGCCTTGCCCAGCCAATAATGGCAATTGTGAACCAAAACATGTGTGGGATAATGTGTAATCAAATTGGAGAATTGCTGCACAGACGCGGCATACTGCTGCGCATAAAAGCTCTGCAGGGCTTGCTCATAGGCGACCGGGAAACTCGGAGCTTTTGCTCGCGCCGTCGTCGCAGGTCTGCTGCGATTGGGTTGCGCTTGGGAAGCAGACCCGGCCTTACCAGCCGGATTGGATTTTGCGGTCGGCGGGG
This sequence comes from Candidatus Zhuqueibacterota bacterium, assembly GCA_003576975.1. GTDB lineage: Bacteria > Zhuqueibacterota > Zhuqueibacteria > Zhuqueibacterales > Zhuqueibacteraceae > Coneutiohabitans. Next base: position 45,480 of record QEVD01000003.1, on the reverse strand, counting down.
ATTGATTCGCGCGCGCGGCCGCGTTATTTGCGGCGAACCTGTTCTTGCTTTCAACCTCGCCCACGCTTGCTTTTTGCGTGCGCGCAGAATCCTTGCCTTCACGGGATGGCGTCATCGCCGGTTCAACGCGATTTTCGCGCGTGCGGTTTTCACTGAACAGATCTTTGGGAGTATAACCCGCGCCGCCGGTGATAAAAGAAACGCCCAGGCGCGCACTGACGAAGGCGTCTTGTTTGCCGTTGTTGGCGGCGTCGAGATTGTCGCTCGCCTGGAAATTATACGCGAGGCTGGCGTTCAGCATCATTTGCGGTCGAATCTTCACGCGCGCGCCTGCGCCAATCAAGCCTTTGCCGCCGTGCAAGCGTTTGGAATCCGACACACGAAAGTTGAGATAACCGGCGCCCAGCATGAGATAGGGACGAAAGAGCGTCTGGTTGGCCAGCTCATAGTCAAACAACAACTCGCTATATAGCAACTGGGTGCGGAGCGCAGAAGTGGCGGTAAAATTCGGCAAGTTCAACCGGAGATTGAACGGCAGAGTCGCGTACCCGAGCGACAAGCCCAAACCCAGGCGGGAGGAAAAACGGCGTTCCAGCGAACCGGAAAGGCCGAGGCCGTATCCGGATTGCACCACCCGGCCGGTAGTCGCATTCCCGGCGGAGAGCAGAACATTGGCGGAATCATTTTGATTGCCAATGAATTTTTGCGTGCCCAAACTAAAACCATAAAGCCAGCGCCCGCTCAAATCTTGGCTGTGCGCCGGCGAACAGAGGCCAGCCAGCACTATCCAACATGCAATGACCGGCAAGCGATTTGATGTCATCCTTGTTATCGCCTCTTCATCGTCCTGATTCAGATTATTCTCTGCCGCTTTCCGCTTGCGCAGAAGGCGGCGGCTACCTTGTCCGTGGTAACAGCGCCAAGCTTAGAGTTTGGCCAGCATTTCCTCAGCCGTTCCGACAAATTCGCTGCTGGGATATTCCTGGATCAACTGATTAAACACGCGGCGGGCTTCGTCCGTGCGATTGAGCTGGACATAGCTGCGGCCCAAATACAACAGGGCATTGTCTTTTTTCAATGAAAGCGATGATTGCAGCACATTGTTGAGCGCGGTAATCGCCGCTTGATAATTGCCCAAATTGAAGTAGGCCTCACCGTTCCAATAATGGCAATGGCTGGCCAACGCATGTGACGGAAAACGCGCCACCAAATCCGAAAAAATGTTGATGGCATCCTGATAGCGCTTCGCAGTCAGCAGGCTTAAACCTCGTTCATAGGCCAGCGAGAAGCTGGCCGTCGAGCCTGTCAGCGCGCCGGTGTCCATGCGGGGCTGGGTCACGTTGCGATCGGCGCCGTTGCTTGCACTGATCTTGCCGCTTTCCAGCTCGCCCAGTTTTGTTCGCCGGTCGAACAGCGTTTCTTGCAACGAGGAAATCTCACGCTCTTTCAATTCGATGCCTTGCGTCAACTCGTCGGACAAAGATTTGAGGCGAATGTATTCCTGCATATCCTCATCGGAGGCTATACCCGAATCTGCCGTATCTTCGGCGCCGGCTGCAAAGGGATCCGTTTCCTCGAGGGGCGAGGCGCTGCCGAAAGCAGGATCGTCGGAGGGATCGCCGAACGGCGAGGTTTCATCGCTGCTGAACAAATCTTCGTCCGGAGATTGCGCGCGCGGACTTCCGCCAAAACTATAACGAAGCCCCAACTGGCCTTCCACGACGAGATAGTTGGCATCGCCTGTGCCGCCGAGGTTGCCCTGCAAACCGCTGGTGTCCTGCCGGCCTTTCAACATGCCGTGCAGACGCGCCAAACTCGTAAGCGCAAAACGATCATTGAAATGATAGTCGAAGCCGAGAGCGCCGCTCAACGAGGGGCTGAGTTGGCTGCGAATGCGTGTGCCATTGGCGAAGGTGCCGCCGCCGCCTGGCGTGCGTAAATCGCGCACATCCCAAAAAATAAATCCGGCGCCGGCATTGACAAAAGGCGAGAAACGCTGGCTCCGAAACGGAAAGATATAGGCGTTGCCGCTGAGTGCGATTAAATTCGTTTTGAACGGCAGGGAATTGGCCGAATTAAACATGCTGCCCTGGCCGTTCCAGGCGCGCACCCATCCGCCCGCGGCTTCCACACCAAACGAGACGCGCTCGGTATAGACATAGCGGCTGGAAATTCCGATCCATTGCTCCACCGTCGAGAAATCGACGACGTCCCCGGCCATTTTGATCGGCCCTCCTAAAAGGCCGATCGAAAATTGCCCGACGTTACTTTGGCTAAAGACATTAGTCCAAAGAACGCCCACCAACGCCAGAGCTGTTCTTGAGAAAATTCGCATATAATGTGCCTCCAAATGGCCTGATGATATGAATCTGTCCTAAGTAATCCCTCACGAAGTCATTTCACGATCATCGCTGCTGGCGTATTCAGATTTTGTCCCGCAGCTCTTCGGCCTTGGCCACAAATTCACTGCTCGGAAATTCCTGAATCAACCGATCGAAAGCTTCGCGCGCATCCTGGCGACGATTGAGCTTGGCATAGCATTGGCCCAACATCAACAAGGCATCATCTCGCTTGAGTGATTTGGCATATTCGAGTACTCGTTTGAAGTCGGCAATCGCTGCTTGCGGGTTGCCCAATTGATACTCCGCTTCGCCTCTCCAATAATAGCAATTACTGGCCAGGCTGTGATTGGGAAACTGGTCGAGCAATGTCGAAAATTTTTCGCTCGCTTCAGCGTATCGCTTGAGATAAAAGCTGTTTAAGGCATCTTCATAAGCCCGGGAGAAACTGCTGGACGGGGCGGCCGGCGTTGCCGCCGTCCTCTTTGGCATTTTCTGCAAATTCTTTTCCATGCTAACGGCCTGCTCCTTTTGCGAAACAAGGGCCGTCCGCAGTGAAGAAATCTCGCTTTCTTTGCTGTCAATCTCCTGATTGATTTCTTCCACTTGCGATTTCAACCGGATGTATTCTTCCATATCGTCGCGCTGGGGATTGTCCATGCCGCCGTCGTCAGCGTCATCCAAATCTGCCAGAAGGGACTGCAAATCGCCGCCACGCGTTTCTTCGCTCGCAGATGCTTCTCCGGATGACTCTTCGAATACACTCATGTCGCTGAAGGTCTCATCGAACGGGCTTTCCACCGCCGAACGGCCGAGAAATTTCGTGATGCCGAAACGCATACTCGCATAGTTATCCGGACCGCCGGGTTGCGTATCGAGATTTTGACTGGTGGTATAATGAAAAGCGCCGTTGAAATTCAAGGCCACGGTGGGCGAGACCAGGTAGCGCAATCCCAAACCGGCAATGGCGCTGCCATCGTTAATGCGCTTGTTCGTCGCTCGCTGAATGGCCGGCCTGAAACCTTTGTAATTCATGCCGCCGGCGCCGATCATAATATATGGATGCAGCTTGCCGGAATTGATAATCTCATAGTCCAACAAAAGCTGCGCATAGAGCAGCGATGATTCGACGGCAACCGACTGGCGTGTTCCCGCCGGTGTGAAGCCGGGAAAATTAAACGGCACCGTGGCGAAGCCCAGAACCAGGTTGCCGCCGAAGCGGCTGGAGAAACGCTGGCCCAACAGCCCTTCGACGCCGAGTCCGAAGCCCGAGCGCTTGTTGTAGGTCACTAGCTTTTGCGTGCCCCCGCTCAATCCGAACAAGAAACCTTTCGGCAAAGTTTGGGCGTCCGCGAGACCCGCGGACAGCGCGATGGCGGCGGTGAGAATGATATTAAGGCGTGTCCATCTCATAACAGCTCTCCTGAGTAGCGTTGCGTCCTTGCACCAGCATTTTTATGACTCCCGCGTTGAAACTCTTGCCACTCCGGCTTGAGCGTCGCGCTGCAGTCCTAAAAATGGCTGTAACTCAATGGGGATGACTTCCGTGATCGTGATGTTTTGGTTCGAATGAAGATTATAAGCTTTGACCAGCTCTTCCATTCTATCTTTAATCGGCGCGATGTTTTCATGATTGCGCCCCTGCTCGACTTCGCGGCGCAGGCTCACAATGGCATCGCCGATTTGCTCAAAATAATAATTCGACATGGACTGATTGATCAAGCCTTCGACCGAGGCATTGACATTTTTTTCCTTGGCTGCCAGCTTGCGCAGCGTGCTTTTCAGATGAAAGAGATTGAGTTCCTTTGCCAATTGCCGTTCCAGGCCAAGATAGATGAAGAGCGACGGCTGCTTTTTGTAATAATCGGTTTTCAACGCGACATTCGACAGCAAATATTGCTCGACGAGAGCCCGTTCCTCAAACGTTATTTTCCGGTGGCTGGCATAGCGCAGCGCATTGGCGTCGGCATTATATTCCACTCGAATCATCAAATCGGCAAAGGTAAAATAGAAAAGCTCATTCATGGCATCTTACTTTCACGGGATACTCTCATCCAACCTCAAGCGCTGCAACGCGTAACCAATCGCCTCTGCGAGACAACGTCTCTCCCACCTCGCAGTGAGTGTTGCCTGGCCGATGGCTTGCAACATAACCATGCGAACAGCGCCGGCAGCGTTTTTTTTGTCGCGTGCCATCAGATACTCTATTTCGTCCATAGAAATACCGCCCAATTGTATGGATAGCGGAAGGTTGTGCAGAAATTTATCCAGGCGCGCAAACTCGGAAGCCGCCAAATATTGCGATTTTGTTGCAAGATAGGCTTCCGCCAGCATGCCAATCCACACTGCTTCCCCGTGGCGCAGGCCGGTAAAACCGCGGGCGGCTTCCAAAGCATGTCCGATCGTGTGACCAAAATTTAACAATCCGCGCAAACCCGACTCACGCTCATCCTGACTGACGATCTCGCTCTTAATTTCGCAACTGCGGCGTATGGCCTCCGCCATCGTTTCGGCTTCCCCGGCCCACATGCTGTCCAGCTTGTTCTCCAAAAACTCAAAATAACGGCGGTCGTAAATCAACGCATGCTTGACGATCTCCGCAAAGCCCGCTACGATTTCACGCGGCGGCAAGGTGCGTAAGGTTTCGATATCGATCAGCACCAGCGCGGGCTGATGAAACGCGCCAATCATGTTCTTGCCCAGGCGATGATTGACGCCCACTTTGCCGCCAATGCTCGCATCGACCTGCGCCAGCAGAGTCGTCGGCATCTGGATGAACGGAACACCGCGCATGTAACACGAGGCCACAAAGCCCGCAAGATCACCGATCACGCCGCCGCCCAATGCCAGCACCACGGTTTGACGATCACACTGCAACTCCAACATGCGCCCGATTATCAAATCCACATTGGTGAGCGACTTCTGATGCTCGCCGTCAGGAACGATGATTTTATCCGCGGTTAGTCCGGCGCGACTTAAACTCTGCATCAGGCGTTCACCATGATACTGATCAACGATGTCGTTTGTGATAACTACAAAACGTGAGCCAGCTTCATGATGCCGCAGGTGTTCCCCGGCTTGTGACAAAAGAGCCGGCGCAATTAAAATAGGATAACGCCGTGCACCCAATTCTACATACAATGTTATCATAGTGATTTGCCTTGTTTGAAGAAGAGTCGACAGCGGATATAGTTGAAGGATGAGCTGTTAGGCGGAGCCAACTTTTTTAAGGCGGAGAGCAAGAAGCGAAACATCGAACTCAACTTGCAATTACAAAATCGTTTCACGATCCTGGCTCACACGGGCAGGCGCGACGGCGCGGGCTTTCGGAGACGACGAGTGAAATGCGAGCATTTGCAAGGGCCGAATCAGCGCAATGCCTGCAACAAAACCACCGAGGTGCGCGAACCAAGCGACACTGCCGCCCTCGCCTTGTTTTAGCCGAACATATCCATAAACGATCTGCACAGCGAACCAGATAAACATGTAAACCAGGGCAGGCTGGCGCATCAGTCCCAAAAACGGCGTAAAAAATAAAACCGTGCGGCGCGGATAGATCATGAGATAGGCGCCCATCACCGCGCTAATTGCGCCGCTTGCTCCGATCATCGCGGCGGACTGGCCATGCCAGATTACAACATGCGTCAGCGTGGCGATCAGGCCGCCCAGCAAATAAAAAACCAAATACCGGAAATGCCCCAGCGCGGCTTCCAGGTTACCGCCAAAAATCGCCAGCGTCAGCATATTCAAAATGATATGAGGTATTCGGTTGACATCATGCACAAACGTTGCCGTCAACAAACTCCATAGGTTTTCTCCCTGCCATACTTTTTTCGGGACTGCGCCGTATTTCAATATGAGAGCAGACGCTTCATTTTCAGGCGACGCTATCAGGTAAAAAAATACCATAAGATTGGCCGCGAGCAACACAGAGTTGATGATCGGCAATCCGAAACTGGGATTATAAACCCGAAGAGGGAGCAAAACCGCCTCCTGTGCTCAGCGCGGTCAGATTTCAAAAAAATTATTGCACCGTAAATTGAACTTCCCGCCGCGTGAGGTTTTCACAGCGATCACGCGCTTGCGCGGCGAGAACATAACTGCCCGGAGCCAGGTTCGTTTTGGGTTGGTACGTGAGCAATTTCGACTCCGGATCATACTCGGCAATCAATTGATTGCCGTTTAAACGCAATTCGAGACTGCGTTCCGATTCAAAGCCCGAAACACTGTCATCCACCGTGACAATAAATTTGGGCCGGCGATTGGCGAGCACGCCGCCTGCCGGCGGGAATTTGATCTGAACTGAAGGCGCTTGATCATCACGAATAATCGTGTAATCCTGCAGGCTGAAGACTCTGGCAGAAACGGTGCGCTGCTGCCCATTCAATCTATTATCGAGAAACTGCCATTTCTTGTCTTTATCGAGATATGCAACACCCAGTTGTTTCGGATTTGGCGTTGAATCCGGATAATTTATTTCGATCGTCGCGGCGCTCTTGAGCGGTACATCTTGCGGTTCAACGCGATAAACTGCGCCGATCGGTCCGGCGGTCGACGCAATTGCCACCCGGCCATGAATCGGCCAATAAACGGCAGAGGCATTGAAATGCACGCGCATTTGATTATCATGCGCATTCAACGTCGTGGCTTGGCGCGGTCGAATGGCGCGATTCGAGAAAACTTCAATCCACGAAGCGCCGGCGCCGGCGTTGTTCTGTGCGGCGACCTGCAGCCGCACGGAATCCGCTGCAATATCCGCGAGCGGCACGAAGCCGACATAACGCGCCGGTTCTTGCGCAATCAGCGGCGGCGCGATACGGTGATCCCCCGCGGTAAAAATGGCTTGCGGAGGTTGCGCGAATGGTTGCGTGGAAGAGACTTCAAACCGTAAAAACTGCGGTTGAAAATTCTTGTTGACTTCAATTTTGAATTGTCCTGTTGCGACGGTTGATGAATCTATTGCCAAATAAACCGGAAAAGATGAGAAGCCATGTTGATCGGTTGCAATCAACTTGAGCACACGCGCGCCGCCATGATGAATGAAAATATCCGGCGAGTCGGCGAGGGCGGGCGCGATTTCATCTTCGATTTGCCGAAATGCGCCGAATTGATTTTCCGGGATTTCAAAATCTTCCGGACTTGCCGTGGGATCGAATTGGCGAAAAACCGATTCCAATTCGCGCCACTGCCTGCCCGGGAATAAACCTGAGGCTGTCACATTGTTGATGACGTGATCCGGCGCCGTTATCTTGCAAATGACACGATTCGCCTGAATGGCTTGCAGCTTTGCGGTGATGGTGAAACGCGTCTCGACCACAAGCTTGCCTGCGATGATCCTGTCATTACCAAAAAAATCCTGCGCCACAATGCGAAAGCTATGTTCGCCCGGCGCCAGGCCTTTTCCCGATTTCGAGGTAAAGGGCGGCGCCAGCAAGCCGTCCGAATCCGTCAACGCGGTTGCAGCAAGCCCGGGTTCGCCGGCGATCAGCGCGCCGGCGTTTTCATTTAAAAATGAATATATGCCGAGCGTGTTGGCAGGATCGCGATAGAGCTTGTGCATGCGGCCCGAGCCCTGTTTGTTCAACCCAAAATCCTGCGCCAACTCAATGAGGGGATTTTCATCGAACGAGAGGCGATCAAATTGCGATTGGAACTGCAAACTGTCATCGATAAACAATTGATAGCGATACACCCCAAATTGATTGTTCACGCCGGTGACGCGATCAAAAGCGCCCACAGCAAAACCGATTTTGCCATCGACATGAATCGGATCGGGGATGACGAAGCGGCCGTTGATATTTAAGGGGCGATAAACCTTGGGCAAAAAGTCGCCATCGATCATGGCACCCGGTGCGAGCGGAGATACGGCAATCGCGCTGACGGTCGGCGCGACTTGATCGAGCACCGGAAAATTTTTGTGCAGAGGATTGGTGGGGCGGCCGTGGCGATCGCGAATCTCAAAATGCAAATGCGGCACACCAATGCCGGTATCGCCGGTGTATGCGATCACCTCGCCCTGCTGCACCGGGAACACGCCCGGCGCAAATGTCTTGTCGATGCGATATTCGCCGGCCGCTTCTTGTTCACGCTCGCCCACGGCTTGCAACTTGTCATTGAAGCGCTCGAGATGGGCATAGACCGCGCTCTCGCCGGTGTCGAGTCGAACATACAGCGCGCGGCCATAGCCAAACGGCGAAACCACCATGCGCTCAATGTAGCCGCTGCGCGTGGCAATCGCTTGATAGCCGGTTTGATTCCAGGTTTTGACATCAATACCCGCGTGAAAACGTCTTGGCCGCGACTCGCCGAAGGACGAGGTGAGATAACGGCTCGCGTCCGTCGGCCAGGCATACTCTTGCGCGCCCAACGGCGAGGCAATGATCAAACCGAAGCAAAGTCCAAAGATTTTTTTCATGCGTAACTTTTCTTTCCTAACATCCGGCTTAATTCCAAAGGTTCATCGGTGATGATGCCATCGACGCCAAATGAGATCATTTCGCGAAATTCTGTTTTCGTGTTCGCGCCCCAAACCAGCAGATACAAGCCGCGCTCCCGGACTTTATCTACAAACGGCTGATTGACGGCATTGAGATGAACGTGCAGGCCCTGCACCCCGGTGAGGCGGCTGAACGGCGCGCCGGTTCTGCCATGCAGCCGAGAGCCGGTTAAAATCAAACCGGTGGGAATGGCCGGGGCAAGCGCCGAAAGTTTGCGCAAAATAAGCGGATTGAACGACGACAAAACGCATTTGTGGGCGGCATTGAATTCATGAAGCAACTCGAGCAACACGGCGAGTTTGCGCTTTTGGATGTTGGACATCGCCTTGACTTCGATGTTCAAGAGCAAGCGGCCGCGCGTCATGGCCAGAACTTCGGCGAGCGTCGGAATGGGCTCGCGGCGGAACTGTTCGCTGAATTTGATGCCGGCGTCGAGGCGGCGGATTTTTTCCAGCGAAGTGATGCGAATGTAACCGCGCCCGTTGGTCGTCCGGCTTAAGCGCTGATCATGAAACACCACCCAATCGTGTGAGCCGCACAAGCGAACGTCGAACTCAATGCCGTCCGCGCCGTGCGCGAGCGCCGCTTCGAAGGCGGCCAGGGTATTCTCCGGCGCGTGGCTGCGCGCGCCGCGATGCGCGATATTCAAAGGCCGCGCTTCACGCAAGCGTTGCAGAAATAAATTTTTCATATTTTGACAAAGATAACATGAATCCGCGAAAATTCAATCACAACTTTCAAAGGCTGTTAGCGTCGTGTCGCGAAGCCACGCGCAAATAATCACAAAATCGCTCAGCAACAGGGCCAGCTCTAAGTCATAGCGCAACAAAAGTAAAAAAATGCAAACCGCTAATTGCCACCCCTAAGCGCAATTTTTTATTCGCGTTCATTGGCTTGTATTCGCGGTTCAAAACTGATCGCCTGCGGCTTGTGTTGTGTATTTTGATGCCAAATTATCCTGTCTGCGCTTGTTTTATCAGTACTGCTGAAAAATCAAATCAGTTCCATCATAATCTCAGCCAGGCGTTTGGCTTGCTGTTGCCGCGAGAATTCCAACGGCTGCGGCGCCACCGCCGGCAGCGCGCCCGCGCAAAATTCTTTATAAAAAGCCAGCAACGCGCGCACGATAGCATCAATCGCATCAAATTCACAATGGCGGCAATGCGCATGCTGGAGGAGAAACTGCACGCCCTCGATTTTCTCGCCGATCAACAAAATGGGTTTGCCGGCAGCCAGGTATTCAAACGTTTTACTCGGGATGATGGTCTCTCCCGTGCCGGGATTTGCGAGAAAAATCAACAGATCAGCAGCCCTCATCTCTTGCACGGCGGCGGCATGCGGCAAATAGCCGGCAAGGTCAACATAAGCCTGCACCTCATGTTGTACAATCCAATCATGCAAATTGCCGGTAAGATCGGCGCCTACGAATTGCAGTCTGACCTCAGCGGGTGTGAGTTGCGCGGTTTGAACAAAACCGCGAAAACCGCGCAACAACGGCCGCGGATCTTGAATGTGAGAAAGGGCGCCGACATACGAGACGCAAAAACGGCCATCGCTGCTTTTGGGTTGCCCGGCAAAATCTTCATGATCGTAGCCGTGTGGGATATAATGCGTTGCGCCCTCCGGCCGCCCGCCGGTTTCTTGCAATTGCGCCGCGAGCCCACGCGAAACAGCAGTGACAGCGTGCGCATTTATCAAAATGAATCTTTCCATTGCCCGCTGCACGAAGCGATGAATTTTGGTGGGCGCTTGTGGAAATTCTTCGCGCAGCCAGGTGTCGCGAAAATCGCTGATCCAATGAATATTGCACATCCGGGAGAGCAGCCAGCCGGCAAGATGGCTGGCATGCGGCGGGCCGGAGGTTACGACAAAAGAAATGCGCTGGCGCCGTATTTCGCGCCAGGCGTGCCACAACGCAAAGGGAATCCACAAAATGCGCGGGTCAGGCAAGAGAAACCAATACAACAAATTGCCTCTGCCAGCGCCTCCGGAATTTTGTAGAGATTTTTTACCGCGCAGCAAATAAAGCAGGCGCGCCGGGTCAAGCGAGCCGGTGCGGATGATATGCGTTTCCGCCAATTCTTCCAGCAGGCTTTGATCGGAGGCATAGTAAGCGATCGGTTTGACGGTAACTACGCTGACTTGCCAGCCCTCGCGCGTCAAATATTTGCACCACTTGGCAACACGCTGCGTGCCGGCCATGCCCAGCGGCGGGAAGTAATACGCGAGAAACAGCACGCGTCGCATGTCCGGTTCATTCATGCTGGCCCGCTGCAATTTTTCAGGGATTGATTTCTTGTTCGGCAATGTTTTTGTTTTTCTCAGCAGGATTCGATAGCCGGCGCGCCCACAATCGTTTGAGCGCCTGCCCTTCTTGTTTCTCAAAAAATCCCAGCGCGTATAATAGCACGGGAAACAACAAGAGTAAACCCGCGCGCAAGAAAATGCCGAGCGTGAAGAAATGATGCAGCGCGTAGATCGCGGCGGTCACGAGCACGATTTTGAACAGACGGGCATGCTCGTATTGAATGGGATACAATGGCTGCGAGACACGATAGGAGATCACCGTCATGACGGCATAAGCCGCCACGGTGGCCCATGCTGCGCCGATCATGCCGAACGGAGGAATGAGCAGTACGTTAGCCAGAATATTCACAAGCGCGCCCGCGCCGGTGATCAGCGGGAAATAACCGGTTTTCTCTTTGAGTGTGATGCCGACATAAAAATTTTGACCGATGCCATAAAGCCAATACGCCAGCAGCACGATCGGCACAATCACCGTGCCGCCCCAAAACTCCTTGCCGAACAGAGTCGTGGAGCCAAGCGGCAAGCGAATCACGTCGTCAATAAAAAGACAAGTCGCCAGGAAAATAGCCGCACACACAAACATGAAATACGTCAGCACACGCGCAAACACCGGCCGGGCATCTTCTTCCTGGGCTGCTTGCTGCAGGAAAAACGGCACCCAGGCGAAACGAAAAGCCGTGACCATCAAACTCATGAAGGAGCCCAGGCGGTAACCGGCGCTGTAAATGCCGACCGTCGTAAAATCCGTCATAATTTTTAGCAGCAGCCGGTCGAGTTGGTCAATCGTAACCACGGCAAGCGTGGAGGGCAAATAGGGCAGGCCAAAGCGCAACAGCCTGCCCAGCAACACGCGGTCAAAAAACGGGCGCAACTGGCGCAAGCTGATGGGCAGCAGCATGGCAAAAGATAATATTGAAGAAATCAAATTTGCTTCAAAAATGCCCGCCAGGCCGCGGCCGAGCTTGACGAGAAAAACATAGTTCAACGCAAGATTGAGCGCAACATTGGCAAAACGCTGTGTGATAAAAAGCAGGGAACGTTCTTCGGCGCGCAAGAGTAAAAGTGGCAATATTGACAGCACGTCAAAAAAAAGAACGCCGGCGGAAAGGCGCACCAAATGCGCGTAGTCAGCCGATTCGAAGAGCACGGCTGCCAGCGGCCGCGCGGCGAGCAATTCCACCAGAGAAAAACATGCGGCGCTCGCAAAAATCGACCAAAAGGCCGTGCTGAAAATGCGGCGCCTTTCCGCAACATGCTTTTCGATTATGTAATAACGCAGGAAGGCAGAGTCGATGCCGAAGCCATACACCGTCATCATCACGGCAATGCTCGAAAAGAGCAAACTGGCTACGCCATAAACCTCGCTCGCCAAAACATTCGTATGCAAGGGAATAAGCAGAAAGCCGAGGGAACGGGCGAGCATATGCCCGAGGCCATAAACGATGGAATGCTGGGTCAGCCGTCGAATGCTGGCAAACATGAATAACGTTTTTCCGTGAAATCTTTTTGACAAATAAGGAGACCGGCGCCAACACAATTTTCAAAGGCGCAATTTATCACAAGGCAAACACCGATACAAGCGAATTTTCCAACCAACTGTTCCCCACGAATCTACTTGAGGTGAGGCGTATGATCTCTGCTTACGGTCGAGGAAAACTGCGTCAGGAAGATTTGCAATTCATTATCACATCCTTGTGCCGCGAAGGCGAAAAAGAAGCCACGCTGCTCAAACTGCTGGCCGATCCCGACACGCGCGACGCCATGCTGGATCATCCGCGGCTGCTCGCCTGCCTGCTTGAAAAACAACGCACCGCTTCCCTCTCTCTTTTTCTTTATTTTTATATTCTCGTGCGGCAGGCGCTTAAAACTTACAACATCGATGATCGCGCCGTATCGGATTATGTGGCCGGCTTGCTGGCGGAATTTGCCAGGGGCAATCGCGCCTATCGCGTCGATTCACATTCCACCAAAGAATATCGTTACCTGGTCGATATCATGCAGGATTTGCTCGCAGCGAATTCCGAGCAAACGTTTCATCTGCGCAGCCATCTGGGCAATTATGCGCTGTTTCTCACCGGCCTCTTCCCGGATTTTGTTTATCACCGCGTCAAGTATCATCCTCCCTCGCCCGATTTTTCTTATTACGAACAAGTGGGCAGCAACAATTTTCAACTCGCCGCGCAACACGCCATGGCCGAACGCTACCGATTGAGTGAAATTCTGGAGTTGCTCGGCCGCCGCTTCCAGCAGGTCCGCCTGGCGTTAAATCATATGGCCGATCGTTTTTTGCACATGGATCGTAATCCCGGCGCCACCGACAAAGTCATGCGCCGCGTGGATCACTTCATCGATACCCGTAAGTGAGGCCGTCATGCGCGAGCATGATTCATTCGTCGCAGGCGGCAACCGGTAACCTGAATCGCCCCTGGTCAACATGTCTCTATTAGCTGATATTCAAAAAATCACGGAGCGCACCTATCAGCCGACCGGCGTGAATTTCGAGAAGTTCATCATCACGCGCGAGCGTTTCTTGTATTTGTCCCAATATGATTTCACCTGCGGCGAGCTGTCGGATAGCGCGCGTGTCTTCTTTCGCGTGCATGAGCGCCGGCTTTATGTCGGGATTTACTATTCGCGTGACTTGATTCGCTCGCTCGAAAAACATGATCCGCGTACCGGCCTTTCCGAACGCAACATCACAGCGTTCTGCGTGTTCGTGGAAGAGATCAATCATGCCGTGCACGGGGCGTTGAAATTTATGGAGGGGTTGCCGGATTTCGGTCAGGAAAGCTTCTTGCAGGATCTGGAACTGCAGGCCAAGATCGACACCTATCTCTTGCTCAAATACTTCCTCGCGTTTTTTAATCAAAGCAAACAGCTCGAAGCCATGGACCGGCTCTGGCTGCGCCATCATCTCTTTGAGCGGGAGGAATTGAATTATGCTTCTTCCGCGTTGGCCGGACGTTACTACCAGGCCGTCGTTTTAGGAGAGAAATACACACGCTTTTTGGATGGTTTGTCCCCCGCCGAGCGTTTGCAGGAGATCCGGCGCTTCCGCCGCATGCCGTATCACGCCAAGCGAACGTACATCAACTGCCTGCCTTGACGCCGTGGCTGTCGCCGTTCGCCACGAACATCATTTTACGCACACGCTCCTTCAACACGTCGATCAAAAACGGCTTGGCCAGAAATTCTGTCGGCGGCAATTGCAACGCCGCTTCGATTTTCTCGGAGTCGCGGATGCCGGTCAACAGCAACACCGGGATGTGAGCAATTGTTGCATCAGCACGAATGGCTTTGAGGGTATCCAGGCCGTTCATCTCCGGCATCACCACATCCATCACGATCAAATCCGGCAATTCCCGGCGGATGATCTCCAGGCCTTCACGGCCATTGCCGGCTTCGACGATCTCATAACGCTCCCGGCGCAAGGAATGCCGGATGAGGTTGCGAATCGGCGCTTCATCATCGATGGTAATAATTTTCTTCGGCGGCGTTGCCGGCAGTGTTAGGTTTGCGCTATCAGTCACGCTCAAATTCTCCTCGTCCCTGAATCATCGTGTGCCGAGCACGCTTGCGGCGTGCTGCTATCCATGCCTCTCACGCTACCCCTTCTCAGGAACAACAGGTGATAAAAGTCTTACACTCGATTCGAAAATTTCTGGCGCATGCAACAACGCCCGTATTCTCTTTTCGGCGTCCTGCTCATCCGCGCAATCGTCCGGATCGATGCGGCTGATCCAATGACGATTTTGTTGCAGCCAGCGCGCGGCAATCTCAACGTGCTCTCTCTCGAAACGCGCTTCTTTTTCGCTGCGGCCGGCAGCCGAACGCATCTGCCAAAAGGCTGACAGCATTTTCTGCAAACGCTTGCCGGGTTTGCGGCAGAGGGCAAGCGCCAATCTTATCAGCTTGTGCGGCATCAAGAAATAGATCATTACGCGCTGCGGCGCCGTTGCGGCTGATTCTTGCCGCAGCGGCACGATAAATATACCGCTCTTCTTTTGCGGCTGCGTAGCCTTTTCCGCGTGAATCAGGCGCTGGCGATTGAGTGCCGGTTTGAAGCGACGAATCAACGCCTGCTCGCGCAGCAATGCCTCAAGCTCCGTGTCGTGGATTTCATAGTGCAACGTTTTCAATTCCGCTTGCTGGCGCTGCAACTTTAAATCCTCCGGCGTCGGCTGTCGAAAGTAATTTTGCACGCGCTTGCGTAAATTCGCCGCTTTTCCGACGTAAATCACTTTGCCTTTGGCATTTTTCATGAGATAAACACCGGGCGCCTCCGGCAATTGCTCAACAAATCGTTCATCGAAATCATAGCTGCCAAAATTCACGCGCGTATTCTGGCGCGCGTATGCCGCCAACTGTTCCCAGGTCCTCAAACCTTGCGCTTCACCCCGCTTGAGAAGTTCCATCAAAATTTCGCTTTCCGCCTTCAGACCATCAACCAGCCCGTCATGCCAGGTGCGATCCGCAAACAAGCGGGCATAAAGCGCCTGCAGCTTGGGCGCGCGCGGCAATTGGAGCAGATGCTGCGCCAATTTTGGCAAGGCGAGGGTTGTCATGGGCAAAAACGGCTGGCGGTTCATTGCTGCGAGGCGTTGCAACGCCAACAAAGCCGTACGCAAATTCCAGGAAACCAGCGCAGCCTGTTGCAGCCGTTCCGACCAAAGTTGCCAGAACTCGCTAACAGTTTTTTCAGAGAACTCCGCCTCGGTTGCGGTTGTATGCCCGGCGCGAATGTGATATGCGGCGATTTCGCCAATTTCGCCTTGTGGCATAAAACATAAACCCAAAACCATGCTGCGCGCTTGCTTGATTTCCACCAGTCGCATCGGGGTTTCGATCAGGCAGGCGCTGAGCCGCACGTTATTTCCCGCCGCGCCGTTCACCGGAACCAAATGCCAGTTTCCCAAGCCATCATTCCGCACGCGAGCATCATCGCGCAACAGCGGCGTCAAGATTTTTTCGGCTTGCAAAACCGAGGCGTGACGCAGGTGAAAAACAGAGCGCGCAATGGCAACCGAAGAGGCTTGCCCGCCGCATTGCAACAAAAATGCGTGAATCTTATCTCGCATAGCAAACGCGCTGATCTGTCAAGGTTCGTAACGCCCAAGTCGTTCCGAAAAAAAATGGCCACGTTCCGCTATTCCCTCGCCGAAACAAAAAGGGCGCTCTCCCTAAGCGTGGCCGCAACGTTCCGTCGCTACCCGTTCCGTTGTTGCATCGTCCAAGGAGAACGCCCATCATTCATTATCGCGCTGAACATGTTCAACTCCTGCGTTGCTCCCGGTTTCCTCACAGCTCACCGCATGAGCCGCAAAAACTTCCCCTCCGCAACCCAAAGATTCAAGCACAATCCCACAGGCAAGTTGACAAGTGTGGCGGTAAAATAGACGAAGGGTTACATAAAGTCAAGCGAAAATTCCGTAATCAATGGCATTGCCATCGCAAGTCTTAAATCTGACAGCGTTGAACCCTTAAAAAGGGCGGGGTTTGTTCTCGTTTAAAAGTTTGAATTACGGCCAAACATGGCCGCGCCGTTTGAACAAATCAGGCCAGGCGTTCGCCGGAAGGCGTTGCCAGCAGCAAGTCGGCATAAGAGCCAGAAATCAATTCGTTCTCTGCAATGTGAAATGCTTGCAACAAGTCCTGCGCCTCTGCCTCGGCAGCAGCGAAGAATTCGTCTGCGGGCGTCATAACTTCCACTTCGATGAAATCGCCCAGTCCTTCAACTTGATCGAGATGGATGCGAATGCTGCCGCCGTTTTTCATGGGTAGGAGATAAAGCGTGCGGCGTTTCTTCACGATCACGCGCACGCCGAGGGCCAGCGCCAACACCTCGCGCAACGTCACCGCGTCGCCAATCGGAGCGAGGTGATAATCGCTGCGTTTCACCGCGGCATGATCCGGACGCTGATAAAAAATCAATTGGATTTCGGCGCGCTGCGGCGCAGGGGCTGTTTGAGATTCGTAAACAATTTCGCGCAGCTTCAAACGCCCGCCGGAAACATGAAAATAGGTGTCGGTTTGTTGCAGGACGCCGGCAAAATTTGCCGCGCGCGTGAGCAGCGCGGCTTTGACATGTTGCATATCATGCAAGCGCGCTTTGAATTCGAAATTCGTCATGGCTGCTGCTCCGCAATAGCGGCGACTTCATTTCCCAGCATCTCGGGATTGGCCGATTTCTTGGGCAGCGACGGCACAACGCGCTTGCGCCAGTCTGCGAATTGGGTATCGCCAAAAATCTTGAGATACTTTTCATAGAACTGGCGGCGCTCTTGCACAAGATGCGCAAAAACTTTTTCGTAACCTGAGAGCAACAGCGCAACAAAAGCCTGCTTTTCCAGCGTCTCATATCTCGCCTTGACAACGTCCAGAAAGACATCGCGATCGTGCAGGTCGCCAAGCACGGTTTGCAGCTTCTTAAAAAAGCTTAGATTTTCTGCCGCACTCTCGCCAATCGCGAACCCGAGAATCTCCAGGGCATAGCGCAATTTCTTGACCGCAATGCGCAAGTTGTGCAGGCCTTCCACATCGTTCTCGCCCAAGATAGCCGCACGAATCTTAAACACCTCCTGCAAACGCTTCAGCAATAAAGCGCGCGCAAGTCGCAAGGCGGTGCGCGGCCCGCGCCGGCGGAATCCCGGAGTCTGCGCCAATTTCACAAACGAGGCTTCAATCACGGCCGGCAGTTCGTTTGCCTTGACTTTCTTATCCAGGCGTTCTTTCATGCGCTCGCGTTCGCGCGTTTGTTCCTTCACCAACCGGCGCAACAAATCTTCCAGCGCAACGCGTTCCACCAATTCCTGTGCCTGCGCATGATGCGCGGCAAAGAACTCCACGGCAACATCAGCGTTGCGCGCCGCGCCAAGTGTTTTCGTCACCTGCCGCACACGTTCATAAAGCTTGTCATAAATTTTCGGCGTAAAGCAAAAAGCGAAAATCTCCAGCGCTTCACGCAAGCGTCGCGACCACACGCGCATATCGTGCAGGGCTTCGATGTCGTCGCCGGTGCGCGTGGCCTCTTCGAAACGAATCATTTCGTGGGCGCGCTCCAGAATGAGCTGCCGCGCGCAGCTTAACGGCGGCGTATCCGGCGTGAGCACGAGCGGGATGCTTGCGGCGGAGGGTGTGAGTGAGGGCAATTTATTCATCATGCAAATTGGGTTCTGGCGCTTTCATCTCCCCAGCTTCTCAGCAATTTCCTTAAAATTTTCCAACCCCGCTTCGAGATTTTCAACAATCTCCCCGGCCAGCACGTCGGGATCGGGCAGGTTGTCGAGATCGGCGAGGCTCTCGTCTTTCAGCCAAAAAATATCCAAACTCGTTTTGTCGCGGGCGATGATCTCATCATAGGTGAACCTCCGCCAGCGGCCTTCCGGATTTTTCTCCGACCACGTGGGCTTGCGTTTGTAGCGATTTTCCGGATTGTAGCATTTGACGAAATCCTGTAAATCTTCAAACTGCAACGGATTCTTTTTCTTCGTGTGATGCACGTTGGTGCGGTAATCGTAGTACCAAACATCCTTCGTCGCCACCTCTTTGCTGCCGGGGCGGTTGTCGAAGAAAATCACGTTCGCTTTCACGCCTTGCGCGTAGAAAATTCCCGTCGGCAGGCGCAAAATCGTGTGTAAATCCGTGCTCGCCAACAGTTTTTTGCGAATGGTTTCGCCGGCGCCGCCCTCGAACAAAACATTGTCCGGCACAACGACTGCAGCCTTGCCGTCGATCTTCAGCATTGTGCGAATGTGTTGCACGAAATTAAGCTGCTTGTTCGAAGTCGTCGCCCAGAAATCCTGCCGGTTGTACGTCAAATCCTCCCGCTCCTGCTCGCCCTCTTCGTTGGTAAAAGTCATGCTGCTTTTCTTGCCGAAGGGCGGGTTGGTCATCACGTAATCGAAGCGCTCGCCGCTGTCGGCGATGAGTGAATCGTTGCGCGCGATCGGCGGCTCGCTTTCCATGTCGCCGATGTTGTGCAAAAACAAATTCATCAAACACAACCGGTACGTATCCGGCACGATCTCCCAGCCGCGAAAGGTTTTGAATTTGAGGAATTCCTTTTCCTGTTTATCCAACCGTAGGGGCGGACGGCCGTCCGCCCCTACAGCATTCGTCCCAATCAAAAAATCATACGCCGCCAAAAAGAACCCGCCGGTGCCGCAGGCCGGATCGGCAATGGTCTTCTTCGGCTCGGGCCGCAGGCATTCTACCATCACGCGAATCAGCGGTCGCGGCGTGAAATATTGGCCGGCACCGCTTTTCACGTCTTCGGCGTTTTTCTCCAGCAGGCCTTCGTAAATTTCGCCCTTCACGTCCGCGCCCATCATCACCCAATTTTCACGGTCGATCAGGTCGATGATCTTGAACAGCTTGGCCGGATCTTGAATGCGGTTCTGCGCCTTGAAAAAGATTTGCCCCAGCATGCCGGACTTCTGCCCCAGCTCGCGCAGCAGTTTGACGTAATGCTCTTCCAATTCCGCCCCCTTTTTTTCGCGCAAGCTTTCCCAATTATATGCTCTTGGAATGTTGGATTTGCGGTTGTACGGCGGCTTGGCGTATTCATCCGCCATCTTGAGAAACAACAAATAAGTCAACTGTTCCAAATACTCGCCGTAGCTCACGCCGTCATCGCGCAGCGTGTGGCAGAAGTTCCAGACTTTGGAGACGATGGAGGAGGTGTTGTTCATAAATTATAATCGCTCGTTTGGGCTCGTTTTTTTGGGCTCGTTTGTTCGGGCTCGTTTGTTGGGGTGCACGGCCGTGCGCCCTCGTCGTTTTGGGGCATACGCAATGCGGGGGCGCATGCGATACGAGGGCGTATGCCATATGGGGGCGTATGCCATACGCCCCTACAATTTCTGCGCCCGAATGCGCTCCAGTAACTTCTCCGCCGGCTCGTCGTTGGGGTCTTGCGGCACTAACTTGCCCGCGAAGGCCTTTTTTAAAATGCTCTGCCGCAGCGCCTCAGCTTTTTGCAGGCTTTCTTTGATACTCTCTTCCAATTTGTCGCAAACCGAGAGGCGGCTTTCGATTTCTTGGACGATTTCGTGGACGATTGGTTGGGGCGCACAGCCGTGCGCCCTCGTCGTTTTGGGCGTACGCAATACGAGGGCGCATGCCATATGGGGGCGTATGCGATACGCCCCTACGATTTGTCCGCCCGAATGCGCTCCAGTAACTTCTCCGCCGGCTCGTCGTGGGGATCTTGCCGCACTAACTTGCCCGCGAACGCCTTTTTTAAAATGCTCTGCCGCAGCGCCTCGGCTTTTTGCAGACTCTCTTTGATGCTTTCTTCCAATTTGTCGCATACCGAGAGGCGGCTTTCGATTTCTTGGACGATTTGGTGTTGTTCTGTAAGTGAACAAATTGGCAAAGGCATTTTGCCTAATTGATCCTGATTGATCGACGCCATGCCAACAGTCTGCTGAGCATTTCTATTGAAAAATGCGTTAGCACTAAGCAAAAACCAATAATTGACAAATGCGCCAACAAATCGGTCTGTTAATCTCAATCTAATATTTTTACTCTCATACACACTTCTTTCCATTGTTTTTGGAATCAATGCAGTTTTGCCAACCAACTCCCGACTATTGACTCTGTTGACTAACAGATCTCCTGGTTTTAACTCATATTCATCTATTTCCTTTTCTTCCAGGTTCATTCGCTTGATATCAAACCATAAAATTCTTCCATTGTCGATATTGTACATTCTTAAACATGCGATACCACTTTCGGAATAGATTTCTTTCGGCTTATAGATTCCATTTTTCATTGACGAAGCTATTTCCCCCACAGTTCCCCATATCCACTCCTCCGGCAGTTGCGGCAACTCCGCCAGCTTCGCTTCCGTCAGCGGCGAGGATTCTTTCGGCTTTTGTGGCTTAGGCGGTTTCTTTTTGTTTTTGCTTTCGGCGCTGGCTTTTTGCCATTCCGCGAGCTTTTGCTGGTACTGCTTTTCGCGCTCGGCTTTGATTTGCGCCAGCAATTTTTCTGCCGGCTCGGGTTTGTTCTGCTCGCGCCACGCGGCGGTGAGCTTGCCATCGAAGGCGTATTTCAACACCGCCTGGCGGTAGGTTTTAAGCTGGGCCTGCGCTTGCTTCAAACTGGCGATGCCGGCATCCAAATCGGAAAAAAGCTCTTCGATTTTGGTAACGATGCGGTGCTGCTCGGCGAGGGGAGGAAGGGAAATTTCTGATTTCTCTATGAATTGAAAGTGTCGAGCATATCCTCTATCAGGAATTTTCTTGGTTAATACATGAACAAAATACGCAAAAAGCTTTGGATCATAAACTTCTAATGGCTTTATGATTTTTACCCCGTCTGCTCCAGGTGCGAATGGGAAAGAGATTAGTTTGACGGCCTTGGTGTGATCACCAAAGACAACAACGGGGAGGTTACATTCAATTCTTTTGCTAATGTCGTTAGTGTAGCCTCCTATAAATTCTTGTCCTTGGTCAATTATTGGTATCTGGCCAAATTCCAGGTAGTCTTTCTGCTTTATCTTTTTGTCCTGAGCAGGGATTTTGTCGATGGCTTCACTGAAAACAACTGATAACCATCCGTTTGGCAAATTTTCAATAGAATTTCTTTTTATCATTTCACGCCGCCAATGCCTCGTTCAATTCATCAATCATCGTGTCCATTTCCGCGCCGAACAACCGGCGCATCCTATCGATGCCATGTTGTCATCCGTAGGGGCGCACGGCCGTGCGCCCCTACGATTGTCACAAACAATCAACCCAAATGTTCTTTCCAAAATCGTTTTTTGTCTTCGTCGGAAATATGATTGCGATTTTCCTGGTCGTATTGCCATTGCGCCGGATTTTCGATGATATATCGTTGGATGCGGTTGAACGCCTCTTCATTGCGAATAATATGTTCGTAATAATTGCGCTGCCACACCGGCGCGCCCGGTGTATTTCGAATGGTATTGATTTGTTTGGTAACGGTGGATTTGAATCCGGCAATGATCGATCCGATGGATTTCGGTTTGCGCTGTAGGGGCGCACCGCCGTGCGCCCCTACGTGTAATCCTATATCATCGTCGGGTGCATCGCCGTGCGCCCCTACATTTGATTTTATGCCACGGTCGGGCGCATCGCCGTGTGCCCCTACATTTGATTTTATGCCACGGTCGGGCGGACGGCTGTCCGCCCCTACGGTCATATCAACGGAATTTGGGGAATCATTTGCATCAACGGCATCATGCGTTTCCGCTTTGCCGGTGATAATGATGGTCCCGTGTAAATGGTTCGGCATGACCACAAAGGCATCCAATTCAACGTTATCGCGGATCTCGGCGGTTTTCAACCATTCGGTCTCGACGATTCTACCGATTTCATTCAGGTGCATTTGGCCATCGCGAATTTCACCGAAGATACAATTGCGATTGTAGGTACAAATTGTGATGAAATACGCGCCGGCCTGGGAATAATCGTATCCCTTCAATCGAATGGATCGACGGTGATGGATTTCCGGATCGTATGACATGATACCCCTCACCCCTGGTTAATGGTTATGTTTTGTATAACCTGTAGGGGCGCACGGCGGTGCGCCCCCACGGCGGTGCGCCCCTACGGCCGGGCGCCCCTACGGCCGGGCGCCCCCACGGCGGTGCGCCCCCACGGCGGTGCGCCCCCACGGCGGTGCGCCCCTACTTCACGCCGCCAATGCCTCATTCAATTCATCAATCATTATGTCCATTTCTTCGCCGAACAACTGGTGCATTCTGCCAATGCCGCCTTGGGCGTCAAACGGCGCATAATCCAAATCGTCGCGCTCCAAATGCACCGAGCTGATCACGTGCTCCTTCATCATGCGCAGCCATTCCATTTGCGCCTCGGTAAATTGCTTGTTGCCGGCGTTCTTTTCAAACACCCATTTCTGAAAATTGCGATTGACGATGTTTTCGAACGCCGTCAGCTTGTCGTCGATGCCGGACACGCGGCGGATCAACGCCACCAGCGCGGTCAGCTCATTGCGCGGCGAGCGGCCATCGACTTTCTCCAATTGCTCGTAAGCTTCCCACACCCGCACCGGTGCGAGATAGGGCCGGTTTGCTTTGAGCGACTGCAACACTTCGTCGATCATGCGGTACGTCACTTCGCGCCGGCGAAACGGCTGGTTGTAAAAAATCTTGAGCGCCGTGATCTCGTCTTTGTGAGCCGCAATGAAGTCCCCAAAATCCTTGACGAGGTTCTCGGCATTCACTTTGGCCTGTTGATCCCAGCCGGCAAATTCCACCTGATCCAAATTGCTATAGTCGATAATCTGCTCATGATTGCGGCGCACGGTTTCAATATAATCGCGTAGCTCACCGCTGTCAAAAATGCGTGTCGCTTCTTGAATCAACTCTTGCTGCGCGACCTGGGTTTGCTGCGGCGTAAGCGCGGCCTCAGCGCTCAATGTGAATTTTTCCCGCGCCTTCTCTTCAACTTTGTCGGGATCGTGAGCTTCCAACAACTCATGCACAACTTGATTGAGATTCTTGCCGCTGGCCAGCTCCTGAAATTTCTGGCGCTCCGCGGGCGTGATGTCCTTTTCCAGCCGCGTCAAGCGATTGGCCAATGAAGTGAGCGTGTCTTCGTCCCGGTTGCCGAGCGTGACGTTCATGAGCAAATTCTTCAACGCCACGCCGGGCTTGCGCTCCAACGGCCGGCTGTCGGTTTTGATAGATTTGGTCACGCCGACGGCATCGATGATGACGAAATGTGTTTTGTTGCCGATCGCCGAGGGCGTCACTTTTTGTAAATCATCTTTGGTAAACGTGCGCGTGCCGCGGCCTTTCATTTGCTCGAAATAGTTTTTCGATTTCACCTCGCGCATGAACAGCAGGCATTCCAGCGGCTTGACGTCCGTGCCGGTGGCGATCATGTCCACCGTCACCGCGATGCGCGGATAATAATCGTTGCGAAACGAGGCGAGCAGGGACTTGGGATCCTCCTCGGCGCGATACGTCACCTTTTTGCAGAACTCATTGCCTTCGCCGAACTCTTCGCGCACGATTTGAATGATGTCGTCGGCGTGGCTGTCGGTCTTGGCAAAGATCAGCGTTTTCGGCACTTCATTGCGGCCGGGGAAAATCTCCGGCAACTTTTCGCGAAACGCGCGAATGACGTTGCGAATCTGACTGGGATTGACCACGTCGCGATCAAGCTGCTTCGCGCCATACACAACTTCTTCGTCAAGCTGCTCCCAGCGCTTGCGCCGCGTCAGCCGGTCGCGCTTGTCAACATATTCTTGCACCGGAATGCGCCCGCCTTTTTGCGTGACCGCGGTTTCGATGAGATAAACATCATACGGCACATTGACGCCGTCAGCCACCGCGTCTTCGTGCGAGTATTCGCTCACGACGTTTTCATTGAAAAAGCCGAACGTGCGCTTGTCCGGCGTAGCGGTGAGACCGATGAGAAACGCGTCAAAATATTCCAGCACCTGCCGCCATAGGTTGTAAATCGAGCGATGGCATTCGTCGATGATGATGAAATCGAAAAATTCCAGCGGCACTTTTTCGTTGTACTCCACCGTCTTCTCGCCACCGGTTTGCTGAATTTCGTTCAGCGAAGTCACCTCGGCGCTTTCGTCCAGCTCCTCGCCTTTGAGAATCGAGTACATGCGCTGGATGGTGCTGATGCACACCTGATTATTGGCAGCCACGTAACTCGATTTCAAGCGCTGCACATTGTAAAGCTCGGTAAACAAACGATTGTCGTCACTCGGCTTGAAGTGCATGAACTCCTGCTCCGCCTGCTCACCCAGATTCTTGGTATCGACGAGAAACAAAATGCGCTGGGCGTTGGCGAATTTGAGCAGCCGGTAGATGAAGGTGATGGCGGTAAACGTCTTGCCGCTGCCGGTGGCCATTTGAATGAGCGCACGAGGTTTGCTGGCCTTGAACGATTTTTCCAGTTCATCGATGGCTTTGATCTGGCAATCGCGCAGTCCTGCGGGATCGAGCATTGGGAGTCGCTGCAACCGTGCCCGCAGCGGCTCGCCTTGTTTCAGCCATTCCTGAAAAGTTTCGGGACGGTGAAAGGAGAAAACCGGACGCGAACGCGGCTTGGGATCGCGACAATCGGTGAAGCGCGTGACCACGCCGGTGCTTTCATAAACAAACGGCAGCGGTTGGTTGTTGGCAACCCATTTCAATTTGCTGCGCGAGTAGACTTCCGTCTGCGCCTCGTGCACGGTGAGACGATGGCCTTCTTCTTCGCGCTTGGCTTCGACTACGCCAAGCGGTTGGCGCTCGACAAAAAGAATATAATCAGCCGGGCCGGTGTCGGTGGGATATTCTTTCACCGCCACGCCAAGGCTGGCGCTGGGATTGAATTTGCTGACGACCTGAACCGCCCATCCTGCGGCCTGAAGCATCCGGTCAATGTTGTCGCGCGCGATTTGTTCAGGGTTTTGATTCATAATGCGCCTAGTTGTTTGGTACGAACAAAAAAATTTGACGAAATATAATTCAAGATTCTTAAAATTGCAAAGCTTCCCCGATACAAATACTCGTTGCAATCGAAAGGGCATAAAAAAAGGCGAAAGCCCGTGGGACTTTCGCCTTGTGATTTTATCAATCCGGTAGAGATAGCCGCATGCTTCTGCTTATCTCAGATGAACTTTCGCAGACTACTTGATCATCTGCATGCTACCCTTGAATACCTTGTCGCCGACGATGAGGCGGTAGAAATACACGCCGCTTGCAACGAAATTGCCGGCTCTGTCACGCCCGTTCCAGCGCGCTTCATGAATGCCGCGCGGCAAATTCCGG
Organism: Candidatus Zhuqueibacterota bacterium; assembly: GCA_003576975.1. Taxonomy (GTDB): domain Bacteria; phylum Zhuqueibacterota; class Zhuqueibacteria; order Zhuqueibacterales; family Zhuqueibacteraceae; genus Coneutiohabitans. The sequence goes on along the minus strand of QEVD01000003.1, from coordinate 19,567 downwards.
TTCACGAGGGTGCGCACCAGCGCCCCGCGAATATCAAAAATTTGCAGCCGCACGTCCTTGTCCTCAACCAGGGCAAAGCGGATCGTGGTTTCAGGATTGAACGGATTCGGATAGACGCTCGTGCCTTCAACTATCGGCGCAGCGACCGCAGCCGGTTCTTCCGGCGCGCCGGGCTTTGCGGCGCCAGCGCTGATGTGATTGTACCAAACCGTGCCGCCGGTCAAATTCGCCGCTGCCAGCATCATTCCGCTGGCGGCGCTGAACGGCTGCGCAGGCGCGCTCAAATGATCAAAGTTGTCGTTGTTATTCGCAAAAATCGTCGTTACAGCTTTCGCTTCCAACGAGGCTTCCGAGCCAATATTGCAAAATTTGTATTGGCCTTGATTGGGAGCGCTAGTACGAACGCCCATCACATAAAGACGGTTGCTCGAGCCATCAATCGCCAATGCCGGACTGCGCCATTGCTGCGCGCCATTCGCCGTGTTGACTTTGAATTTTGACCAGACGCCATCACTCGCGCGCTTGTACAGCGTGTTGCTCGGATCACTGCCGGAGGCGCTTGCGTTAACGGTCAAAAGATACACCGTTCCATCACTCGCGGCCAATGCCGAGAGCTTGGAATCAGCGCGCTCATTGCCAAAAAATGTAAGCTCGCTGCTCTCATCCGTCCACGTGCCGAGGGCGGCATTGTCATCATGCTTCAAGAAGCCGTAGGAGACGCCGCCGGCGGTCGCGTTTACACTATAAAAGACGCCGACATAATTCACGCCGCTGGAGGAGAACACCACGCAATCAGTCATGCCGTCGCTGCTGCCAAGACTGCTCTTCAGGCTGGTATCACTCGACCAAGTAGCCCCGGCATCGGTTGAGCGCAAGACTCTCAGCGCGCCGTTATCGATGCGGAAGACCCAGAGATGGCCATTCTTGCCAAGCGCCATTGTCAAGGGCAGATCATTGCTGTCATGGGTGATACCACTGAGCGTCGTGGTGGCCTGCACGGTCCAAGCGCCGGCACTATAGACGGCGCGGCCAACCTTGGAATCATTATCATGTGAAACCAAAAAGAAGAAACGGTTGTTGCTGAGGTCGGGCACGAGATCGAGCCGCGCACCGCTGCTGGATTCCAGAAAAACCGTGCGGGTCCAGGCGCCTGCGGCATATTTCCACAGAAACCAGTCGCCCTCGGAACCGTCGTAGGCTGCCAGCCACCACGCGCCGTCATGATAAAAGACTTTGCTTTGATTGGATTTTTGGAAACGCGCGCCGGCAGTATTCGCATGCACCAATGCACCGGTGCCAAGAGGCGGCGGCGGTTCTTCACTGAAGATATCGTAAGTCGGCGAGGCCGCATCGATCGGTTGCGTGCTCGTTTGTACATTCAGAACATAACCGCCTGCTGCGGTGGGATTGACAATACCCGCCGCACTGTTGAACAACAAGGTAACGTTCGAGCTGGATGCCAGGGCATTGGGCACCGTGACAACTGCGCGCCGCGAGGCGGGCGTCGTGACCACGGCCGCGGCGTTGCTGCCATTTACCGACACGTTGCCCACCGCGATGCTGGCCGGTATTTGCGTATCAATCGGCCAGGTGACGGTGATTGTGCCGCTGCCAGCCGCCAATGCGCCATTCGTTCCAAGTGTGAACGGAATGCTATAGCTCGCTGTCTGACCAATCGAATCAGGCGTCACGGTGATGTTACCCACAACAACCGGCACCGGGGCTTCAATCGCGTATGACGGCGAAGTCGCATTCACCGGCTGCGCGCTGGTTTGCACAATCAAGGTATAGTTGCCCGCCGTCGTGGGATTCACCAGGCCGGCTGCGCTGTTGAACAACAATGTCACATTCGAGCTGGCAGCCAAGTTGCCCGGCACTGTAACCACCGCTTGGCGCGTGCCCGCGTTAGTTGTTACCGCAGCGGCATTGACGCCATTGACCGTGACATTGCTCGTTGCCATGCTCGCCGGAACAGTGGTATTGTCCGGCCAGGTAATGGTAATCGTGCCATTTCCACCGGTCAATGCGCCCTTTGTGCCGAGTGTAAACGGGATTTCATAACTTGCGGCAAAGCTGGTGGTATTCGGATTCACCGTGATGTTGCCAACCACAACCGGTACCGGCGCTTCGAGATTGTAGCTCGGCGAGGTTGCTTGCGAGGGCTGCGCGCTGGTTTTCACTTGTAATGTGTAATCGCCAACGCTGGCGGGATTGACGATACCCGCTGCAGCCGTGAAAGCCAGCGTGACATTGGCATTTGCCGCGAGGTTGTTTGGCACAGTGATCACGGCAAAACGATTCGCCGTATTCGTCGCAACATTGCTTGCCGCAGCGCCATTCACCGTAACCGCGCTGTTCGCGATCGCGGCGGGCACAACAGTATTGTCCGGCCAGGTCACAGTAATGGTGCCGGAGCCGCCGGTCAAGGCGCCCGTGCTTCCCAACGTGAGGCCGATGGTATACGCTGCGACGGCATTCGTCGTATTGGGATCGACAAGAACACTGTTCACCGCTACCGGCGGCGGCGGTGGCACATAGCCAAAGTAGATCAGGTTGTAATAGATCTGTTTCTCGGAATCATGCTCAACCGTTACCATCAGCCCCGAAGAGTTCGTATGGTTGTGCTGCGCCGTCGAAAGGTTGACAAAAGCATTGACATCGCCCGAGAAAAGGGTTGCTTGCGCCGTATTTTCAAAATCACCTTCGCTGCCGATCGCGACCTTCTTATAATAACCCAAACGATTGCCTTCCGGCGTGCCGATGGCATAGAGTTCATTATTGCTCTGATCGATGCTGATGGTCGGCCGCGTCCACGCGTTGTTGCGATTCACCGGGAACAATTGCCACGAACCGTTGGTGGCGCGTTTGTACAGCCCATTGTCAACAATGGTTGCACCGCCGCCATCGGTTTTGGTGATGAGATAAACCACACCATCATTCGCAACGGCCATATTGATATGATCATCCGAAGTTGTTCCGCTGTAAGAAGGCAGCGATCCGGTTTCATCCGTCCAGGATGATGAGTTGGCGCCGTCTTGGTGGCGCAGAAAACCGACAATCGAGTTGCCGGTGGAGTTTTCTGAATAGCACACGCCCATGTAACTCGTGCCGCCGACCGTAAACGGATGGCAATCGGTGAGCGCATTGTTGTGCAGACCGGATTTGATGACGATTACATTTGACCAGGTTTGGCCTTCGTCGGTCGAAACGATGCCCTGCACTTGCAGGCTGTTGGTACGAACGCCCCACAATTCGCCGTTGTTCGCGCGCGAAAAACTGATCGAATTTTCGCCGGAATGAGAGAAGTTCGAGATCGTTACCGGATAGCCGCTATCGATGCTCCAGGCGCCGCCGCTGTAACTCAAACGCAAGAATCTCGACGATGAGGTGCCCGACGCAAAAACATAGAGCTTGTTGCTCGCGTTCACGACAAAGCAGTCCGGCCGGTAGGCGCGATCATTCGCAATAACGAGGCCTTGATCGGTCCACGTCGTGCCGTTAAGTTTCCACAGCTTCCATTGATTCTCCCACCATTTGCCGTCATGAAAAAAGACCCGGCTTTGATGCGGCTTGTCATAGTCGCCGCCAGTGCCGGCTATCGGTGTGCCGGTGCTCGAGGGCGGCGGATTGGAGGAAGGATCAATCAAATAGCCCGGCGAGGCAGCGTCCACCGTTTGTTTGCTGGTATGCACGCTCAACGAGTATTCCCCGCTGATGCCCGGATTGGAAATGGAAGCGGCGTTCGTAAAGATCAAACTGACGTTGGCATTGTTGGCAATAGCGTTGGGCACGGTCACGGTTGCCTGGCGCGTGGCGCTGTTCGCGCTGACTGCGGCGGCATTCACGCCGTTCACTGTTACGGCGCTGGTGTTGATGCTGCCGGGCACGCTGGTATTGGCCGGCCAGGTAACGGTGATCGTACCACTGCCGATTTGAATTCACGGTGATGTTGCCGACCACAACCGGCGCCTGCGCAGCAATCGTATAGTCCGGCGAATTCGCAATCGCGCTTTGTTTGCTGGTGGTCACTTGCAGCGAATAATTGCCCGCCACTGAGGGGTTGGTAATGTTCGCGCCCGCCGCAAAAACCAGCGTCACATTCGCGCCATTTGCCAAAATGTTGGGAACCGTCACGGTGGCGAGGCGCAGCGCTTGATTCGTGACCACGTTGCTGGCGGCTACGCCGTCAACAGTCACATTTGCTGCGGCAATCGTGTTCGGTACATTCGTATCGTTCGGCCACGTAACCGTAATCGTGCCGCTGCCAGCAGATAAACCGCCATGAGGTCCGAGTGTGATGGGAATCGTATAACTGCCAACACTGGCAGCGCCGTTTGGGCTGGCTGTAACATTGCCCACCACCACCGGCGGTTGCGATTGAATGGCATAACTCGGAGAAATTTCCGGAACAACTTCCACACTAGTAAAAACCTCCAGAGTATAATTGCCGGAAACGGGATTGACGACACCAGCGGCGTTTGTGAAAATCAAAGAGACATTTGCGCTACCGGCGAGTGCTTGCGGCACGGTTACGACCGCCTGGCGCAATACCTGATCCGCCGTAACATTCGCGGCGGCAACGCCATTAACAGTCACATTCGCGGGGGCAATCACAGCAGGAACGAAAGTACCCACGGGCCAGGTGACGGTGATTGTACCGCTACCGCCGGCCAGACCGCCCGCCGCGCCAAGCGTGAGTGGAATCTCATACGCGGCCGGATACTCGGCCGTATCCGGGGTCACCGTGATGTTGCCAATCACGAACGAACCTTGAATCGCATATTGCGGAGAAAGGGCGTTTACCGGCTGCGCACTTGTGGCAACTTGCAGCGAATAATTTCCAACGGTAGTCGGGTTGATAATATTCGCGGCGCTGCTGAACACCAGCGACACATTCGCACTGTTCGCGAGATCTGCAGGCACAGTCACGGTTGCCGTGCGCGCTGCGGTATTCGTGACAACAGATGATGCCGCAACGCCATTTACCGTTACCTGCGCGGCCACGATTGAGGCGGGAACATTTGTATCATTCGGCCACGTGACAGTAATCGTACCGGCTCCTGCAGTCAAAGCGCCGGAAGTGCCAAGAGTGAGGTCAATCGTATATTCTCCCGGCGTCGCAACCGTGCTGGGACTCACAATGGCGGAGTTGATCGTTACCGGCGCGCCGCCAGAAACGATATCGATTTTATTGAACCAAATGTCATCAGCAGTCGTGTTATCGCCTGTTATTAATATGTCGGTTGTGGCATTGAACAAACCCGTGGGCGAGCTAATCTCTTCGAATGCCTGCGCCCCGTTTGCGAGCAGAGTCTGTATTGCCGCGCTTGCGAGCGTGCTTTCCTGGCCGATGAAACAAACTTTGTACTCCACAATGTTACTGCTCATATTCCGGCCCATCGCATAGAGACGGCCATTCTCGCCGTCGATCGCAAGCGCCGGTGACTGCCAGGCCACGCCTGATCCCACCGAATTGACGATGAAAGCTGCCCATGTGCCAGCCGCCGCCGAACGTTTGTAAAGAGTATTGCGAGGATCGGTGGAAGCGCCGCCGGCCGTGCGTACGAACATATAAACATTGTTGGCGCCGTCAACCGCCATGTTGATGTTGTTTTGGGACTTTTCGCTGCCCATTGCGCTCACACTTGCAGACTCATCGGTCCAAACGGTTTCCGCGTCTCCGTCTTTGTGATAAAAAAAGCCGAGCTGCCCCGTGCCATTGCTGTTCGGTTGAGCGTAGCCCACGCCGACAAAATCTCCGGCAGCGGTTGAGTAGGTTACAGCGTCAATGGTGCCTTTGGGGTCCGTGAGATTCGAGGTAATCAAAATTGGGCTGCTCCAGTTGACGCCTTTATCCGAGGAGCGCTTTGCCTCCAATTGCTGGTTGTAGACGCGGAACATCCAAAGCTCGCCGTTTTTGGCCATGGTCATCGCGAGCGGATTGCTGTTATCGGAATGCACAAAATCCTGGAAGTTCTTTTTGGGAAAACCGGGATCAATGGCCCAGACGCCTGCCGCGTAGGTATATCGCCGAAACTTGGGTTTGGTGTGGTGTGAAGCATGAATGTACAACCGCCCGGGGCCATCGGTGGAATCGAGCAGCACATCCAAATTATAGTTGATATTTTTTTCCAACTTATTGGTTCGGGTCCAGGAGGCGCCATCTTGCCGCCAAATGTACCAAGCACCTTGGGCCTGATGAAAGGCCAATGCCCACCACTTACCGTCATGGTAAAAAACTTTGTTCTGATTGGCTTTCCTATACCCCGCGGTCGTTGTCGATGCGAGTGTTGTGCCGGTTTGCGCCAAAAGATTGCCGCCGCACAAGAGACTCAACACCAGGCCGAAAAGCCCAGCCCGAATTGATCCTGTCATACGATGCATACAAATTTCCCTGTTAAATCGTGACCTGTTCAGTTACAAAACGAAATCAGTCTGTGGCATCAAAAGATGCATGAGTTGCGGGAGGTGAGACCTGCGAGAGCTGCAGTCGAAACAATGACTCTGCCCGGGATTCTGCCAAACGCCCAAAACAAAAATCAGCGTACTCCGAAATCTCCGGGCAAAAGAAGCCGGACAGCGCCTCGTATTTGAACCGTTGCACCAAGCGCTGAGGCGATCGATTGGCCGCAAGGGTTCCAAAAAATTTATGAAACCGTAATGCGTACCAGTCACTTTACCCTCGCAGCCGGTTGAAGCCCATGATGCGGCAGGTGAGCGTAAACGGCTTGTGCTTAAAATAAACCAGGCCTTTACAAGGCAGAGATGATCGGAATTGGCAACGTTCTATTTTTGTAAATTCGCAAAGAAATTTTATACCAACAATTGTACTTGCTCGCGGCGAGAATGCGTAACTCGAATGATGATAAAAACAAAGCCGAGTATTTGATGGCGGGAACTAACAGGGGGGAACGATGCGAAAGGAAAGGCTACGGTGGATGTTTACTCTTTTCTCATCTGAACAACGATCGGGCGGTAATCGCCGCCGGTTACAATAATTTTTTTGGGGGATTCAATCATTTCATAACCGAAGCTTTTGACGGTCACACGATATTCCCCGGCAATGAGTTTATGGCGCGAACCGTCTGACTTCCACGACGTTTGAACGTTATCCAAAAAAACCGCGCCGAATAAAGGGTCACCGATTTCGTCAAATGCTTGCACACTGATCTCACCGAACAAGTCGATGACAAAGGATTGATCGGAGCCCTCCTTCACCCAAAGGTCGCGTTTCACCGTGGGAAAAGACTCTAAACGAATTTGTAGATCATGCCGCCCGGGCGTGACGAGCGCAGTTCTTGCCCCACTCAGCGGTGCGCCGAGGCTTTTGCCATCGAGAATGATCTCCCCGGGTGGACGCGTCACAATCGAAATCGATACTTTCGTTACAGCCGGCGTTGCGGGGCTTGGGCTGGGCGCAAGCGTCGCCTGCACCGAGGCGGTGCAGTCCTGTTGTATGGTAACGAAGCCGCTCCATGCCTCATAACCAGGCAACGTTAATCTCACGGCGTAGCGGCTTGGTTTCAAGCTGTCAAAGCGCGCCGGCGTGACATGTCTTTGTTGAATACCATTCCAGTAAATGGCCGCACCCGGCGGCGTGCTTTCAATATTTATACTTCCCAGCGCAGGCGCCAAAGGCGGCACGGTTGAAGTTGGAGTAGATCGCGGCGACTCTAGTTGTGCTTGTGCGCTACGCGGTTGCGCGCCGGGCTGGCGGAAGTAATTAAAGAGCGCTACGGACAGCGCGAGGGCGCTAATTCCGACAAACACATAAACGGGAAACAACTTGTTCCCGGTTCGAGGCTTTGCCGGCGAGGTTGGTAGGGACGATCGCGACGGCGGAGTTGAGCCTTGCGGCGGGGTGGAGCTGGTTTGCGGTTTGCGCGTCACCGGCATGGTTGGCAGCGAATAAATATTGCCATGCTTGCCGAGAAGGTCGCCTGGTAAATCAGCCAACGCGGCTAACACTTCGGCGGCAGATTGATAACGTTTTTCCGGCGCTTTTTCGAGAAGTTTTAAAATCAGCGCGTCCACCTCGGGCGATAAATCCGGGTTGAGCGAACGCGGGGCGACCGGCGGCTCACTGACATGCTGATGGCAAACGGCCATCAAATCACCTTTGAATGGCGGCGCGCCGGTGGCGCATTCATAGAGCAACACTCCAAGCGCGTAAAGATCCGAGCGCGGATCCAGTGTTTTGCCACGGATTTGTTCGGGTGACATGTAGGTCGGCGTGCCGATCACATTGTCTCCCACGGTCAGCCGCGAGATTTCATCGCCGCGCACCAAGCCGAAATCCGAGAGCACGGCGTTGTGGCTCTGATCCAGCATGACGTTTTCGGGTTTGATGTCACGGTGCACAAAATTATTGACAATGGTTTGGGCATAGGCTAAAGCGGCGGCGAGCTGGCTGGCTACCTGCAAAACAATTTCGAGCGGAAGCGGACGATTGGGATGAAAGAGGCTGCGCAGCGTGCGCGGCAGGAAGTTCATCACATAATAGTGAATATGCTCTTCTTCACCGTGATCGAAAATTTTGATGATGTTGGGATGATCAAAGCGTGCGACCGCAGCGGCCTCGTTGTGGAATCGCTTGACCAGGCTGTCATCGCGCGAGGAATCTTCGTTCAAGACTTTGACGGCTACATCGCGGTTTAAGTTGAGCTGGCGGCCGCGATACACTTCGGCAAATGCGCCTTTGCCATAAAGCTCGATAATTTCATAACGCCCACTACCAAGAACCCGGCCCACGAGCGATGCCATACCAGTCACCTGAAGTTAAGTCCCCCAAAAATCCCGGAGCAAGATTTCTGTGCAGGGATTTTGGGCTTACTTTTTCACAGGGTTAAAATGAAGATAGAGAATTCACCGTTGGGAATTTTAGTCTATTCTGTCATGCTATAATGAAGAACATGAGGGCAAAAAGCAACCAAATTGTCAGTACAGAAACGGGATTTCAGCAGGAAAAACGTGGAGTAGAGATAAAAAAGGCCTTCTCGATTTTTGATCAAGAAGGCCATATAATTCCCGGCAACGACCTACTCTCCCACCTCGTTACCAAGGCAGTACCATCGGCGCAGGAGGGCTTAACGACTCTGTTCGGAATGGGAAGAGGTGTGACCCCTCCGCCAAAGTCACCGGAATTTTTCAAATTTATAAAATAACTAGATGTAAGCTCTTGCGATTAAATCCAAAAAAACATCTGTTGAAGAGATAAAAAAATTGGTTAAGCCGCACGGCTGATTAGTATCACTCGGCTAAAAATGTTGCCATTCTTGCACCTGTGACCTATCGACCTCGTCATCTGCGAGGAGCCTTTAGTGGCCTTACGGCCAGGGAAATCTCATCTTGGGAAGGGTTTCGCGCTTAGATGCCTTCAGCGCTTATCCCATCCGGACACAGCTACCCAGCTATGCCATTGGCATGACAACTGGTATACTGGAGGTCCGTCCACTCGGGTCCTCTCGTACTACGAGCAGCATCCCTCAAATTTCCTACGCCCACAACAGATAGGGACCGAACTGTCTCACGACGTTCTAAACCCAGCTCACGTACCGCTTTAATTGGCGAACAGCCAAACCCTTGGGACCTTCTCCAGCCCCAGGATGCGATGAGCCGACATCGAGGTGCCAAACCGGGCCGTCGATGTGAACTCTTGGGCCCGATAAGCCTGTTATCCCCAGAGTACCTTTTATCCGTTGAGCGACGGCATTTCCATACACTACCGCCGGATCACTAGCCCCTGCTTTCGCACCTGTTCGACCTGTTAGTCTCACAGTTAAGCTCCCTTATGCGCTTGCACTCTACGCATGATTGCCGACCATGCTGAGGGAACCTTTGGGCGCCTCCGTTACAGTTTGGGAGGCGACCGCCCCAGTCAAACTACCCACCTAGCAGGGTCCCTACACCCGATCAGGGTGCCAGGTTAGTGTCTCAATATAACAAGGGTGGTATTTCAAGGTTGACTCCCCGACGGCTAGCGCCGCCGGATCGACGTCTCCCACCTATCCTACACATGCAATACCGAAACACAGTGCTAAGCTATAGTAAAGGTTCATGGGGTCTTTCCGTCCCGTTGTGGGAAACCGGCATCTTCACCGGTACTACAATTTCGCCGAGCCTCTGGTTGAGACACGTTACACCATTCGTGCAGGTCGGAACTTACCCGACAAGGAATTTCGCTACCTTAGGACCGTTATAGTTACGGCCGCCGTTTACTGGGGCTTCGATTCAAAGCTTCTCCCGATTGCTCGGGATAACCTCTCCTCTTAACCTTCCAGCACCGGGCAGGTGTCAGTCCGTATACGTCGTCTTGACGACTTCGCACAGACCTGTGTTTTTAGTAAACAGTCGCCCAGGCCATTTCTCTGCGATCCCGCTTAGCTTTGGTCCGCGAGGGACCTGACCAAGCAGGACACCCCTTCTTCCGAAGTTACGGGGTTAGTTTGCCTAGTTCCTTAACCAGAGCTCGCTCGAGCACCTTAGGATTTTCTCCTCATCTACCTGTGTCGGTTTGCGGTACGGTCGCCTATCGATCTCACTTAGAGGTTTTTCTTGGCAGCATGGTACATGTCAGTTGGTTTGGCAAAAGCCGCATTTCCCATTCGCTTCTCGGAGTCGTGATCGAGCGGATTTACCTACCCGATCCTCCTACCAGCTTAGACCAGGACATCCAACGCCTGGCTGACGTTCCCTTCTGCGTTACCCCATCGTTCAGACGATCTCAAGACGGTACAGGAATATTCACCTGTTTTCCATCACCTACGCCATTCGGCCTCGGCTTAGGGACCGACTAACCCTGAGCAGATTGACTTTACTCAGGAAACCTTAGATTTTCGGTGTCCCGGGTTCTCGCCGGGATTATCGCTACTTATGCTGGCATAATCATTTCCACGTCCTCCAGCACACCTGACGGTGTACCTTCGCAGGTTAGTGGAACGCTCCTCTACCGCTCAATCTTACGATTGAGCCCACAGCTTCGGTGGTAGACTTAGTCCCGATTATTATCGGCGCAAAAGCGCTTGACCAGTGAGCTATTACGCACTCTTTAAATGATGGCTGCTTCTAAGCCAACATCCTGGTTGTCTAAGCGATTTCACATCCTTTCTCACTCAGTCTACACTTAGGGACCTTAGCTGATGATCTGGGTTGTTTCCCTTTTGGCGAAGAAGCTTATCCCCCCTCGCCTGACTCCCATAGAGCAAGTGTACGGCATTCGTAGTTTGGTTGGGTTTGGTACCCTTGTGAGAGCCCTAGTCCATCCAGTGCTCTACCTCCGTCACTCTCCTATGAGGCTAGCCCTAAAGCTATTTCGAGGAGAACGAGCTATTACCAAGTTTGATTAGCCTTTCACCCCTACCCACAGCTCATCGCCAGAATTTTCAACTTCCGTGCGTTCGAGCCTCCACGACCTGTTACGGTCGCTTCACTCTGGCCATGGGTAGATCACCTGGTTTCGCGTCTACTCTATGCAACTCAATCGCCCTATTTGGACTTGCTTTCGCTTCGGCTGCTCTGCTAAACAGATTAACCTTGCTGCATAGAGTAACTCGCCAGCTCATTATGCAAAAGGCACGCGGTCATCCCGCCGAAGCGGGACTCCCACTGCTTGTAGGCATACGGTTTCAGGTACTATTTCACTCCCCGCCAGGGGTGCTTTTCACCTTTCCCTCACGGTACTGGTTCACTATCGGTCACGAGAGAGTATTTAGTCTTGGATGATGGTCCACCCGGATTCCCACGGGATTTCACGTGTCCCGCAGTACTTGGGAGAAGAACCGAGGAAGACATTATCTTTTCGCCTACAGGGCTATCACCTTCTTTGGCCGGCTTTCCAGATCGGTTCGACTAAGATAATGTTTTTTGACTTCCCGACAGAGCTGCATCTCTATCCAGTTCCTTCCCGCAACCTCTACTGCACAACGCACGCAGGCTTGACATGCAGTAGATTTAGACTGTTCCCGTTTCGCTCGCCGCTACTTCGGGAATCGCATTGGCTTTCTTTTCCTAGAGGTACTGAGATGTTTCAATTCCCTCTGTTGTCTCCTTCCTGCCTATGTGTTCAGCAGGAGGTATCCCGCTCGGGCGGGATGGGTTATCCCATTCGGAAATCTCCGGATCTTAGATCGTTTGCATCTCCCCGGAGCTTATCGCAGCTTACCACGTCCTTCATCGACTTCTCGTGCCAAGGCATCCACCATATGCCCTTAGTAACTTAACCAAAAATCTTTACCTCAACAACAGATGTGATTTCTGGAAAAAAATACTAAAGCTTACATCTAGAAATTTTCAAAGAACTGTTTCACTAAATCTGTTATGGAGCTGATCGGGATCGAACCGACGACCTTCGGCTTGCAAAGCCGACGCTCTCCCAGTTGAGCTACAGCCCCTTGCAAACGGCAAGGGGCAAGCGGCAAATAAACTAGTTTCGTCTTTTGCCCCTTGCCTTTTGCCCTTTGCGTGGGCCTGAGTGGAGTCGAACCACTGACCCCTGCGTTATCAGCACAGTGCTCTAACCGTCTGAGCTACAGGCCCAAAACTAAATAAGTGAGATAATGACAAAAATAAAAAAGCGTGCACACCACATGTTGCGAAGTCAGGATTGGTAATCTCTAAATCTTGTAGAAACCTACAAGACGAGACTCCCTAGAAAGGAGGTGATCCAGCCGCACCTTCCGGTACGGCTACCTTGTTACGACTTCGCCCCAGTCATCGATCTCACCTTAGGCGCCTCCATCCTTGCGGTTAGGCCGGCGACTTCGGGTGCTATCGACTTCCATGGCGTGACGGGCGGTGTGTACAAGGCCCGGGAACGTATTCACCGCGGCATGCTGATCCGCGATTACTAGCGATTCCACCTTCATGCAGTCGAGTTGCAGACTGCAATCTGAACTGAGGCTGGTTTTAAGGGATTTGCTCCACCTTGCGGTCTTGCTGCCCGTTGTACCAGCCATTGTAGTACGTGTGTAGCCCTGGACATAAAGGCCATGAGGACTTGACGTCATCCCCGCCTTCCTCCGGCTTATCACCGGCAGTCTCCCTAGAGTTCCCAGCATAACCTGTTGGCAACTAGAGATAAGGGTTGCGCTCGTTGCGGGACTTAACCCAACATCTCACGACACGAGCTGACGACAGCCATGCAGCACCTGTGCTGGCTCCTTGGTAAACCAAGGTCCCTTCCCTTTCAGGTTGGTAACCAGCATGTCAAGCCCAGGTAAGGTTCTTCGCGTTGCATCGAATTAAACCACATACTCCACCGCTTGTGCGGGCCCCCGTCAATTCCTTTGAGTTTCAACCTTGCGGTCGTACTTCCCAGGCGGGGCACTTAATGCGTTAGCTGCGGCACTGACCCCGACAGTTCGGGGCCAACACCTAGTGCCCATCGTTTACGGCGTGGACTACCAGGGTATCTAATCCTGTTTGCTACCCACGCTTTCGCGCCTCAGCGTCAGTTACGGACCAGAAAGCCGCCTTCGCTACTGGTGTTCTTCCCGATATCTACGCATTTCACCGCTACACCGGGAATTCCGCTTTCCTCTTCCGCACTCAAGAATAGCAGTATCAGAGGCAGACTCGAAGTTAAGCCTCGAAATTTCACCACTGACTTACCATTCCGCCTACGCGCCCTTTACGCCCAATAATTCCGGACAACGCTAGCCCCCCCCGTATTACCGCGGCTGCTGGCACGGAGTTAGCCGGGGCTTTCTCTGAAGGTACCGTCAAATCCCGATACAATCGGAACTATTCGTCCCTTCTAACAGAGGTTTACGCACCTTGATGCTTCATCCCTCACGCGGCGTTGCTGGTTCAGACTTTCGTCCATTGACCAATATTCCTCACTGCTGCCTCCCGTAGGAGTCTGGGCCGTATCTCAGTCCCAGTGTGGCCGATCACCCTCTCAGGCCGGCTATCGATTGTCGCCTTGGTGAGCCATTACCTCACCAACTAGCTAATCGACCGTAGGCTCATCTCAGAGCGTTATCATGATAAATCATCATAACTTTTACAAGACACCCATGCGAGCATCTTGAATTATCCGGTATTAGCCCCACTTTCGCGAGGTTATCCCAGTCTTTGAGGTAGATTGCCTACGTATTACTCACCCGTTTGCCGGTTTACTAGGGGTATTGCTACCCTTTTCTCCCTGACTTGCATGTGTTAGGCACGCCGCCAGCGTTCGTCCTGAGCCAGGATCAAACTCTTCGTAGTTTGTTTTTGACTCATGGAATTGACATTCACAACACAATGTTGCGCACGCTTTTATTTTCAAAGAGCAGTTACATCCGCGTTTATTTTATCGCGGCAGCAAATATAATCAATCGAGCTCCTGAAAGCAACTTATTTTTTGCTGCAATTCAAAAATATTTCACGTTGTCTTATCTGAGGTTACAACTAATCCCAGAAAACAACGCTCCAGCAATCCGCACATCAAAACAAAGATGATTCTTTTGAAGCAATTCAAACATCAATATAAACTGAATTTTACAAAAATATCTACTCCGCTGACTCCCGACAAAATTTCCCAAACTTCATATCTCACCCCATCAATACTAAATCGCGCGAAAATGAAAATCTCGCACACTCACGATGGTAAGCGCAGATAGTAAATGACATCGTCCAATCAAAACCATCGACTTCAAAAAAAATCCGCTCTCATAACTCACTACAATCGGCAGGTCCTCCAACTATTTTCCCGGCGGATTAACCGTCACTCGTATCGGCGTGTTGCCGCTATTCTTTACCGAAATATCGACCTCCGGCTCTTTCAACTTTTTTTGACGATCACTCAAATCGTCCATCAATTTCTTCGGGTCCGGTTCGGATGGAATTCGTTTCAAATCAAAAGTGCCACTCGGCGAACAAAAACTGATGTCGTCCTTCTCCTTGCTCAGTTTCTGATCATGAATCGCCGCGACAGAGAAGGTCTCGGTTTTGCCTTTTTCAAAGGTAGGGTTGGTGACAACAATGAGTCGATTTTTGTTGGTGGTGGCAATGCCGGAGTTGACAACCTCTATCCCGGCTGAAGTTTTAATGCACGACTTACCTTCGACGAAGTGCTCAACCTTTTCTCCCGGATTCAGAGCTTTCTCGACAACTTCCTTGGTCTTTTTGAAGTTGAAAATGGGCATGTTCATCCCCTTTCACTTTGAAGTGTGAGTAACATTGGATTTTGATCGCTTGCGGTAACCCTCCAGTCACCAACTCCGACACACTTCCTTACTGAACTTAGACACGGATTGTGGACATACTTTCACAGCCCGATGCTTTTGCCTCAGACACGCTGCACGCCTCATTCGACTAATTTTGTTCAATGTTGCCGCACTTTGTTCTGGCGGCTTATGGTGACTCGTCGTGTGTAATTCTGGAGATCATTTTTGCCGTTCAGGCTTGCTAATAAAAATTGCAAAAATGTCGTATTTATACCGCTGTAAAACACCCCGGCAGCGGCATGGCGTGATGTCATGAAAACCGCTTGCAGTTTTGCCGCTGCCGTGCTTTATTGCGGCACACTCATCGGTTGTGGGTCGTCCGGCAATCTTGTCCCGACACAGCAACTGCATGCCTTGAGGTTAAAATCTAACGTGAGGAGGAACCGTGAAGAAGACATTCACAAGTTATGCAACATTTTTTCTGGTCGTCGGAGCTTTAATGATGATCTCCTGTCAAAATCAAAAAACAAGTGCAGACCTCGTCTTGCACAACGGCGTCATTCATACCGTCGATCAAAACAATACCACGGCGCAAGCCGTCGCTGTAAAAGGCGACCGCGTCGTATTTGTCGGCTCAAATCAAGATACTCAAAAATGGATCGGCCCGAACACCCAGGTAATCGATCTCAAAGGCAAAACCGTGACGCCGGGCTTGATCGACAGCCACTACCATTTTCAAGGCGTGGGAAAACGGGAATATGATTTAAACCTCGACGGCTGCACCTCGCTCGATGAGTTTCTCGCACGCCTGCAACATTGGGCGGCGGCAAAACCAGCGGGCGAATGGCTCACCGGACGCGGCTGGATGGAAGAAGACTGGCCGGTTAAACAATTTCCCACACGACACGATCTCGACAAAGTCGCAGCAGACTGGCCGGTTTACCTCAATCGCGCCGACGGCCACATGGCCGTGGTGAATTCCAAGGCCCTGCAACTCGCGGGCATCACTAGCGACACGCCGAATCCGCAAGGCGGCGAAATTCTCAAAGACAGCAACGGCGAGCCGAACGGTTTGCTGGTTGATCGCGCCATGGGCCTGGTCTCAAAACATATTCCCTCCGGCTCACGCGAGTTTCAGGAGAAATTTGCAATCAAGGCAAATGACGTTGCATTAGCCTACGGTTTAACCACGATTCATGATGCCGGCTCCGGCTGGGATACGATTAATTTATGGAAATCGCTTTATGGCCAGGGCAAAATGCAAATCCGCATTTACGGTTATGTTCGTGGGCCGGGCGCAGACGTTGACACCTTGCTGCAGGGCACGCCCGAAATTGGCCTGTTCAACAATCATCTCACCATTCGCGGCATCAAGATCAGCGCTGATGGCGCGCTGGGCTCGCGCGGCGCAGCTTTGCTAGAAAAATATTCTGATGAAAACACCGACGGCTTGATTCTTTTTGGAGATGACGAGATTTACCCTGTGATCAAAACGGCAACCGAGAAAGGCTTGCAGATGGCGATTCATGCGATCGGCGACGGCGCCAATCGCAAAGTGCTGGATTTTTACGAGCAGGCCTTGAATGAAGTGCCAGCAGAGGCGCGCAAAATTCGCGAGCCGAGGCATCGCATCGAACATGCACAAATCGTCGAACCGAGCGACTTGCCACGTTTCACAAAGCTAGGCGTGCTGCCCTCGATGCAGCCCAGTCACGCCATCGGAGATTTGCATTTTGCCATTCGCCGTCTGGGACTTGAGCGCATGAGCGGCGCATACGCCTGGCGGACTCTGATCGATTTAGGCAATGTGATTCCCGGCGGCTCGGATGCGCCGGTGGAAGAAGGCAATCCCATGATCGAGTTTTACGCCGCCGTCACGCGCAAAGACACCACCGGTTTCAGCGCCGAGGGTTGGCATCCGGAATTGAAAATGACACGCCTGGAAGCGCTGAAATCTCTCACCCTCTGGGGCGCGTACGCGGCATTTGAAGAAGATTTAAAAGGCTCAATCGAAGTGGGAAAATTGGCGGATTTCGCCGTGCTCGATCGCGATCTCATGACCGAGCCTGAAGAAAGTTTGTTCCGCATTCAAAATGTGATGACCATTGTGGGGGGAAAAGTGGTTTATGATCGCGCCCGTGGAGGCATTTTGGCAGCGAGGTGATGTGCGCGGGTGTTCTCGGCGGCAAACAGAAATACTCAACGGATAACAATGGTCACTGCTTGCGCTGATCAAAACAGGATCAGTTGGCCGTTGTTATCCGTTGAAAAAAAGCATTTGCTCCACGCGTTAGGCGTCTTTTGTCTGGTCAACGTCAACTGGCGGCAGCGCTACAATCCTGCTAACTCGGTGTGGGGCGGATTGCCCCCAGTCTTTTGGCCGCTGCGCCTCGTCGCGTGCATTGGCGCTTTGCAAGAGTTGATAAAACTCAAAAACATTCACGCCCAGCAACAACACTGTCGCAAGACTAGTGACAGCGAGTAAACTTCCGGGCAAGAACATTTCAAGGCACAAGGCTAATGCCGTCAAGATGCGTACTTCGGTCGGGCCAATTTTGCCGCTGTCAATGCGATAAACTTCAAGAATTTTGTAGCTCAATACGGCAATCAACATGCGCGCGCCGTAGGCGACCATGAAAATGACGGGCACGAATATCAACGCCGCAAAATAAATCGCCAAACCCGCGGCCACAATGCACAACGAAATCCAATCGACCATAATATCGAGCGCAAAGCCATACCATTTGCGCGGGCGATTGCGAAAATAAGCGAGCCTGCCGTCAAGTGAATCCCCCAGCCAATGTATGCTCAATCCGATGATCGCGCCCATGAGCCACAACCGATTCGCTTGCGCCATCATAATACTCATGAAAATGATGCCACTGCCGGCCAGACCCAGAACAGTCAGCATATCAGACGTAACAAAGGCTGGTGTGCGGCGGCAAAGCCACGCGAGCGTGCGCTGCTCGCGCTGCATCAACCAATTGCTGCGCTCGCGCGTATCCGGTTTGTTTACTTTTCGAAGTGAAACAGCAGTTGCTTGCATGCGAGTCTCCATTTTTTAAGCATACGCGGCATAACCGCCGCCTGACAAAAGCGCTGATTGATTCGTTGAAAAAAAACATGAACGCGATCAGCGGCGTGTTCGAGCAAACCTCAAGCAACCACAATGCCAGGGATGCACATTCGAAGTTCACCCCGCAACTGTAACATTTTCCCACGAAATGCTTTGCAGAAATTATGTTGGACCCCGGCCGGTGTGAAGGCAATGATCAGCATTTGTGAAACAGGTTCACAGTCGCTTGCGCTTGCTTTTCGTGCATTTTTTTTTAATATATCGCTACCTTAAATTGCGTTGTCGCAGAGGACAAAAATTCCAAGATTCAATCAATACAACAGGCCCGGCAGCAAGCGCCGATGGCCGCATGATCGACGGAAAGGAGAAATTTGATGGCTGAAAAAGTGACGGAGTTGATTGACGCCGCAGGCAATAAAGTCGAGTATCGCCCGGGTTTGGAAGGAGTGGTTGCCGCGCCTAGCACGATTTGCTCCATCGATGGTCAAAAAGGCATTCTCTTGTATCGCGGTATTCCGATTGCCGAATTGGCCGATCATTCCACCTTTGAAGAAACTGTTTTTTTTCTGCTCTTCGGCCATTTGCCCAAGCGCAGCGAGCTGGATGAATTTGAAAACAACTTGAAAGCGCATCGCCAGCTTCCGGAAGCCGTGCTCAAACTCTTGCAATCCTTTCCGCCCAGCGCAAATCCCATGGATTTGCTGCGCACCGCGGTTTCAGCGCTGGGGTTGTTTGATGACAATCCCACCGACGATTCGGTTGCAAAAAACAGCCAGCGCGCGATCAGCTTGATTGCTGCATTTCCCGCCATCGTGGGCGCGATTCAACGGTTGCGCAAAGGCCAGCCGCCGGTGGCGGTGCGCACGGATTTGACGCATGCCGCGCATTGCCTGCATCAAATCAATGGCGTTGCTCCGGACGAGTATTCGGCAAGAGTTCTCGATGTCGCCTTGATTCTGCATGCGGATCACGGCTTCAATGCCTCGACCTTCACCGCGCGCGTGTGCATCTCCTCGTTGACGGATATGTATTCCGCCATCACATCAGCCGTGGGCAGCTTGAAAGGCCCGCTGCACGGTGGCGCCAATGCCGGCGTTATGCAAAATTTAATGGAAATCGGCAGCCTCGAGAAAGTCGAGCCCTGGGTGATGAGCAAATTGCAAAATAAAGCCAAGATCATGGGCTTCGGGCATCGCGTTTATAAAACATACGATCCGCGTGCGCGTCTGCTCAACCGTTATTCGGAAAAGCTTGCGCAGATCACCAACAACACCAAATGGTATGAGATGTCCAAGAAAATGGACGAAGTCATGGCGCGCGAAGTGAGCAGCCGCGGCATTTA
>QEVD01000200.1 GCA_003576975.1 Candidatus Zhuqueibacterota bacterium | reverse complement strand
CCGAGTTTTTCATCGATACCCCGGCCAAATTCCAAAGCGTAAGGAATCGACTCGTCTTGATGCGCATAGCCGTAAGCGATGCTGTCGCGCAGGCCCTGTGATAAACGGTGCGCCATGTCTTCGCCCAAATCTTTGCGCACGACATCGAGGCCCAACGGCAACGGCAGCCCGCCGCACGCCTCCCGCCACACTTCGCCGAAGTCGATCAGCTTTTTCAACCCGAATTGATGATAATTAATTTGGCCTTCGTGAATCAACAAGCCGGCATCGACTTCTCCCGCCAAAACCGCTTCGATGATGCGATCGAACGGCATATCGATATTGCGCGCATCCGTTACAAAGATATTCAATAATAAATTGGCGGTGGTCCATTTGCCGGGCGTGCCGATGATTTTGCCCGCAAGCTCGCGGCGATGCGAGAGTTTTTTCGAGACGATAATTGGGCCATAGCCTTCGCCCATGCTTGCGCCGGTGCGCATGATCCAGTACTTGTCGCCCACGTGCGCCAGCGCATGCGCGGATATTGCCGTCACTTCAAGCTCGGCGCGCAACGCCCGCTCATTCAATGTTTGAATGTCGGCCATGACATGCGCAATGGTAACGCCTGGAATTTTAACCTTGCCGCTCGCGAGGCCATAAAACATGAAGGCATCGTCAGGATCGGGGCTGTGGCCAACGTGGATGATTTGATCTTGCATGAAATGCTGGACTCCCGTTGCAATTTGCCCCGGCCTTTAAGTAGAAAGCATGGGCAATCGTATCGTGTGGATGATTAAATTGTCAAATGTTATTTGGTGATCAGCAAAATTCCACAGGCCTACTTGATAATCCCCAACTCTTTGCCTGCTTTTTCAAACGCGCCAATGGCAAAATTCAAGTCTTCCGTGGAATGGGTGGCAGACATCATAATACGCAAACGTTCCTTGCCTTTGGGAACAGTGGGGAAGGTGATTGCCATTGCGAAGATGCCGGTTTCGAACAGTTGTTTGCTGAGCGCATGCGCGCGCGCCGTATCGCGTATCATCACCGGCGTAATCGGCGTGACGCTCTCTCCCAAATCAAAACCCAACGTTTGCATTTTTTCTTTATAGTAGGCGGTATTCTGCCAAAGCCGGGCAACCAATTCATCGGATTCCGAGAGAATGTCGACCGCGGCAATGCAAGCCGCCACATCTGCCGGCGTCACCGCGCTGGAAAAAAGAAACGGGCGCGCGCGCTGCCGCAAATATTCGATGATCTTTTTCTTGCCCGCGACGTATCCGCCCACCACGCCGAATGCTTTTGACATTGTGCCGATTTCAATATCGACGCGGCCGTGCAACCCAAAATGATCGGCGATGCCGCGCCCGGCCTTGCCGAGCACGCCTTCACCGTGGGCATCGTCCACCATCGTCAGGGCGCCATATTTTTCGGCAACCGCGACGATATCCGGCAGCGGGGCGATATCGCCATCCATGCTGAAAACCCCGTCGGTGATGATCAAGCGCCGGCGCACGGCCGTTTCGTTTTTGATTTTATCTTCGAGGTCGGCGACATTATTATGCGCATAGCGCACGATTTTGGCTTTCGAAAGCCGCGTGCCGTCGATGATGCTCGCATGATTCAACTCGTCGGAAAAAATCACATCGCCTGCGCCGGTGAGCGTGGGAATCACGGCCTGGTTGGAGATGAAACCGGATTGAAACGAGATGGCGGCTTCGACGCCCTTGAAGCGCGCGAGCTTTTCCTCCAATTCGAGATGAAGCTTTTGTGTACCCGCGATCGTGCGCACGGCGGCCGGGCCAACGCCATATTCGGTAATCGCTTGAATCGCCGCCTCTCTGAGGCGGGAATGGTTGGCGAATCCCAGATAATTGTTGGCGCAGAGATTCAAGACCCGCTTGCCGTCGACTTGAATCCAGGCGCCCATTGCGCTTTCAATCGTGCGAATCGTGATCAGCAGGCCCTGGTCCTGCAAAGCCTGCATTTCCTCATCAAGAAAAGCGAGTTTAGACATGGAAAAGCTCCCGAATAAGAACTCCGCAAGAATGAAAAACTCCGCGGCACGCAAACAAAGCGACGAATGGCGCCGGAGCCGGCGCCATTCGTTGAGAAAAAGTCCCTGGTCGCAAAAAATCTCAGTCTTGCAAAATGAATGTGACTTTCATTGTGACGCGGTATTCTGCAATCTTACCGTTGGTGATCATTACTTTTTGTTCCTTCACCCAGGCTCCGGTCAGGTTCTTCAATGTTTTGTTGGCGCGTTCGATGCCAACTTGCACAGCATCCTCAAAGCCCTTGGGCGATGACGCCGTAATTTCTGTTACCCGTGCGACTGACATAATACTCCTCCATCAAAGATTCGTTCAACCAAGCAGCATGCGGACTATCCTACAACACGCAACAATCTAACATGATTTGAGAGAATGTCAAGCGCATATCCCCGTTCTGCGGGCCTACGACACGTCACTTGTTAAAATGACGCATGAATTTTCTCAAAATTTTTCTGTAATCGTCGTCAAGCAAGTTAACGAGCATGAGCAAATAGCGTGATTCGAGACGCTTTAGAACCAATACCGCTCACTTAGGAACGCCAATTAAATAACTTACTCATTTGGGGAACCGCCAATAAACGCGAATATCCGCTAATTTTAAAATTCGCGTTTATTGGCGTCCATTCGCGGTTTGTGATACGGGCAAGTTATTTAAGCGAGAATCCGAAGTGAACGGTATTGGCTTTAGAACTTGTATCCAATCGTCAAATGCGTCAAGAAATTATGTTGGCTGCTGCTCATTGCCGTTAGCTCGATCGGGCCGATGACGGTGGGAAAGCCCAGCGTGAGGCCGGCGCCAGTGACAAAACGGCGCTTATCAAGCCGCAGTTGCCAGCGATTGAATGTGTTGCCGGCATTCCAGCGCAAGATCAGATAACGATGTGGCATGATTTCATATTGCATGCCGAGCTGCAAGGCTTGCACATTTCTGTTTGCCAATTCCTGCGTTTTGTAACCGACAAAGGAATCCGGTCCGCCTAGAAAAAAATTATAGTGTAACGGCAAATCGGCTTTGCTTGCGTGGCCAAGCTGCACGCGCATAAGCCAGGTGAGCCGGTTATGCACGGCGAAAAAGCCGCGCCAATCGCCGGTATGATGCCAAAACTGTGGCTTGCCGCCAAGTTTGCCAGATACGGCTTCACTCTTTAAGAGCAGTAAATGGCCGCGGCTCGGGAATACCGCGCGATCCTGCGTATCAAGCCAGATTAGCCCGAACAGGGAGGCAAAGCGTTCGCGCAGGGTTGGAAACGACGGTAAGGCCACCTCCGGAGAAAAGCTGGCGGATTCGCCCTTTAAACCAATGCCGATAACCGCCACATTTGAAAAAAAACTGCCGAGCGTGCCCTCGATGAAGCTGGTGCGCTGGCGGTAGCGTGCGATCGCCTGGCCTTCGTCGAAAATATCCAATGACGTTCTGGCATAGTTGGCGCGCATGCGCAATCCAACATGAGGCAGAACGCCGGTATGAATGAAATACTGCGCATCGAATTCAAACTGTTCCCCCAATTTCAGATCGAAACTTAATGACGAGCCGTGTTCGGCGCGATTGCGAAACGTGGTGTTGAGCAGCAACGCGGCCTTGGTGCTGGTGTCATAGCGCAAGCCCAGGCGAAAAAGATCGGCGGATTTCTCGATGACTTCAACGAACAATTTCACACCTTGGGGATACGGCTCAAAACGATAAGTCACACGCTCGAAAAAATGTGAACGATAGACGCGGCCGATCGCCTTTTCTAAGTGCTCGGCTTTGAGCCAGGCCGGCGGACGTATTCCCAGCTCTGCAAGCACCAGACGTTGTGATACATCATGCAATCCGGAAATCGTGATCTCTTGTACATGAATCGAATCCGGTTGCGGCGGCGCCGGCCGCGGTTGCCGTTGCGTTGCAAAGCCGAGCGAATCGAGCAGCGCGCGGAGTTGCGGTAAGGCGCGTCGCGCCGCCATTTCACCGCGGTGCAATAACGTGTCGACGCGATCGAAGCTGACCGCGGAAAGACCGGTGATGTCGGGCTTTATCAGAATGTCGCATAGTTGCTGCTGTCGAATATTGGTTTCCGCGCCGCGAAAACTCATGGCCTGATCAATGATACTGAAGATGGAATTCAGTTTCTCGCCGGAGGAGAGCGGCGCACCGACATCGACGCCGATAACGATATTGGCGCCTAAGCGCTTTACCTCTTCAACCGGGAAGTTGCGCACGAGCAGGCCGTCGACCAGCAGGCGGCCGTTGAGCGTGACCGGCGTAAAAATCGTGGGAACCGCCATACTGGCGCGCATGGCCTCCGGCAGGTAGCCGTGGTCGAGTGTCACTGCTTCGCCTGTTTCGATATCTGTGGCGACGCAAACAAAGGGAATGGGAAATTTTTTAAAATCGGTGACCGAATGAACGCCCCACGTCAAGCGCGTCAGCAGCCGCATGATTCTTTGCCCCGCAATCAAACCGGTGGGGAGTTGAACATTGCGTTTGCGAATCGGAAAGCTGCCGATGTAACGGCCATCCCAGGGCTTTTCTTTCATCGGTAAATCTCGGCGGGTAACCGCATCGTTGAATAGCGCCGCCCAATTTTCGCGTTTCACCAGCGTTGCCAGAGTATCGGCGTCATATCCGATCGCGTAAAGGCCGCCAATAATGCTGCCCATGCTCGTGCCGGCGATATAATCGACCGGCATGCCGATCTCTTCCAGCACTTGCAGCACGCCGATGTGCGCGAAGCCTTTCGCGCCGCCGCCGCTCAACGCCAGCCCGATTTTCGCGCGCGCCGGCGATTCTTGCGTAAACGCCGCAGTTGCGACAAAGCAATAAATGAACAGGCCTAAGAAAAAATTGATTCCAACGGGCATTCGCATGATTGCGCTATTTCAAAAAAGAGCGCAGATAAACACAGACGCACCGGAATTTAACGAATCATCTTGCCTTCCGGCATCTGCGAAAACCTGCGCTCAGAAATGGGTTAAACGGTTTTAGAAGTCAACTGCCTCCTCCACCTCAAAACTAGTGAAATGGAGGCGATGAAGCGCCTAGCTTTTCTTACCGCTCTTCTTGGTTTTTTCTTGTTTGCTTTTGCGCTTGAGATCCTGGCGATGTGCGCGCTCATAGGTCTGAATGTCAACAAACCGGCCTTTGGCATCGCGCACAGCATACAGCTTCTTGCCGGAAACACTGCGGTGAGTTGTACGTCTCGTCTTGCCTGCCATATGCATCTCCTTCAGTGATGAATGATTGTATAATTGGCGGCTACCGCTTGCGCATACCCGCCACGAATTGAGTTTTGATCGCCAAAATATCACCAACGGACGCGCACGCCGCGGACATCGATATGCAAGAACGGGCCGTGTGCGGCGGTCGCGGGATATGCTGACAAGCCACCGGCCAACTCAGGATAATACTTCTCGATATTATCCGCAAGAGCCAATAAGAAATGCGCATCATCGAGCGTGGTTTCGCCGTCGCCATTGAGATCGTCCATAAGATTGTTGCGATCGTGATCGACGAAGACATCCGCGCCGTCGCCATAAATGTGCCGGCTGTTGCCCGCCCGGCCGCGGCCAACTTCCCGGCTGTTGTATTGCGGCGTGCGAAACCCGGACATGATGTGCAGCCGCGAAGGCAGTTTGCGCTGATCCAGTTCTTGCGCCAGCAATTCCAGTTTGTCGAGCAAACTCATGCGCAACACAATGAATTTGGGCCAGACCTCGGCTTGGTCGTGCGGCAAGAAATCGCGCAACCTAAAACTTTTCGAGAGCGGCATCGTTTGATTCTCTGGCGTCACCTCGATGAATCCTTCCGGCAGTGATGTTCCTTTCTCGCTTTCGTCCGGCCAGCGGCCCATATGATATCCGCGCAACGAGGCTTCTCGTTTGGTTTTGAATGGCAGCAATGAGATAAACAAAAAACGCTGGCCGTCCGGCGTTGCCAAATCCACCTGATGTATACCCGGTTCGTGCATCGCATTCAACAACGAAGCCGGAATCGCCGGCGCCAATTTTTGCGCTGCTGCCGGCAGGCCGATCATGGCATATAAGTTTCCACTAAAACCGAAATAACCTGCATGAGAAATGCTGGCATTTTCTTGTTGGTTTTTCTCGGCAACACCTTGGCTGGCCGTGGAAGATTCGAGGCGTCGTAGCAAGAGCCAGGCGAAGATTCCTGCGCTTGCGACCAGTATGATCAATTTGACAAGTCGTTTCACGATTGCGCCATAAGTGGTTTCTATTTCGAGTTGGCCATCAAAAAAATGTCGTAGGTGATTCAACTTTGCAAGTGATCGTGTTGCCTCGCGGCTTTGCTTTTCATTCCTCACATAAATAATTTTGATTGACCCACCCGGAAAGATTCTGATACCTAATCGGCACCCACGTGTTGCCGCCTTGAGCGATACCGCTGCCGGTCACGCGTATGCCTTTCGCTGTTGGCGAGAGAGTTCCAACAATTGCCGCCGTTGCCCCGGCCGCCACTCGCACGTTCAGAACGTCATCGGGCTGTACGTTGAAGATGCTGTAGTTTGCCGTCGTTTTGAGAGTACGCGTCGTAGCCGCAGATTTTGCGCCGCTTTGCGCCGCCACCTGCACCCAGCCTGAAGGTGGCGCATCGGCAGGCGGATCCGCACCGGTCGAGTTGATGCGATAATAATAAAGGTGTTTGCCGTCCCCCGACCATTCGACGCGCGATTGCAAAATGAAATCCCAGCGCGCTGTAATCTTCTGCTTGGCGCTGCCGTCGAATTTGAAGAGAAAACCGATATTATCATTGCATTCATAACCGCATGCAATCGCGAGGAAGTAATTGCCGGAGGGAGAATACTTTACCTCAAGCACGGAGAGAAAACCGTCTTTTTCCGCTTCGAGCAAGACGGCGCTGCCCAGCAAGAGTTTGGTGTAATCTTCACTGATTGCAGCTTTTGCCGGCGGGGTTCTGTCTTTTTGTGGGGGAATATGAGGGGGTTGATTTTTGCCGGCGGGAGCGCAGGCGCAGAGTGACGCAACAACAAGCCAACTCAAACGACGCATTAATTGGCTCCTTTCATGGGCTGCATTTCATTAACCATCGTTTCAACCTCGCGGGGCAATTTGATCCGGGGACCCGGTTCATGGTACTCTGTCATGATTTCATTTACCATCAACCAGACGTGGATGCGGTTGCTTTCGATCTCGGCCAGGAATATAGCGGCCTCCGAGCCGCCGCTGTGCGGCTTATTGCCCGTGACATAAGCGACATTGCCGTCGGCGATCAACGGGCCGGTCACCTGCATATTCACGAGAAATTTCTGGTAATGTTCACCAAGCAGTGCCCGCAAACGCCCTTGCAATGGCGGACTCTCCCATAGCTTGATTTCCGCGGGATACTTTCCCACAAAGTTTTTCAAGGATGCTAATGACGGCGCAGTCGCGAGTGCGGTTGCCTGTTCCGGGGGCGTTTGTTGCGAAGAGCATGCGTAGATACTCATCACCGACATCGCGAGCAGGATCGTCATGCGCCTCATGCAAACTCTTCCTGGAAAATTGCTGCGAAATTAATTCATGCTATTTCAACCAAGCTTCAAAATAGCATGAAATACTTTTAATGCAACCCTTTTCGTTGTCATGGGGCACGGCATAGAGAGAGTAATTTTTAAATGGGAGGAAGCTTAAAGGCGGGAATAACGTCAACGCATCGCGCTCACTTGACGCCGGGCAGTTGCCACGCTTCTTGCAGCCGGGCATACTCCTCTTGTGGAAGTTGCACCAAAATCGGTTTGGCCTCGTGTCTCAGCCATGTTATGATTTTTTTCATCTCGGCCTCTGCCATGGCCGTGCAGCCGGCCGTAGGCGCAACAGGATTCCCCCACACATGCAAAAAAATACAGGATCCGCCGCCCGGTTTTGCCGGCGCAGTATTATGATCGACGAATACGCCAAGACGATAATCGACCGGGACGTTGTGCATTTTCTCAGAAGATTGCCAATCTGCGTTTTCCATTTTTTTTCGGTCGATCAGGTCATTGTAATATTGCGAGGCAGGATCATCAACGCATTCGAGCGTTTGTGTGATTTGTTGATAAGGAAAGTGCAGAGGTGCAAGCTCACCGGCTGCAGAAAAACCGAAGGCCGTGCTCAGCGTAAAAGCGCCGGCCGGACTGCGGCCGTCGCCCTCTTGCTTGATCGGGTGTCCCTGCGGCGTACTGGCATGCAAGCCGCTGCCCCAGCCCAAACCTGAACGGCCGACGACGATGGGAATTCTATCATCGACGCGTTGCCACGGCGCGTTCTGTTTCTCTCGCTGAAATTTGTAGAGAAAACCTTCCGTCGCAGAATACGAGGGCGTGAGTACCAGCAGCAATTGCGTGCAGGAATCTGGAATGGGCGATGGTTGGCCAAACATAGACAAAAAGCTCAACGGAAACAGCACACAAGCCGTTTGCAAAAATTTTCGCAAGGCGGCGGCCGGCGTTTGAAAAAATTGACTGAATTTGGCAGCCTGTTGTTGCCGTGAAAAATCCATCACCCTCTGTCCGTTTACAAAACCAAAGCTTTCATGCAAAGTCGCAGAGTTTCGCAGAGAATTTTTTTATAGGTCTCGCGTGATTCCGCGCTTTGCGTGGATCTTTTGAGCCGCCGTTCTTTGGCGAGACAAGGCGCTTACCGAAGCGATTTACGCCTCTACTTCCATGGCGCGTTTGCGTTGCGAGGCGCGCTTGTCGGCATCCAATTCCATCTTGCGCAGGCGAATACTTTCCGGCGTGATTTCCACCAGCTTTCCGGCGTGATTTCCACCAGCTCATCTTCGCCAATGAACTCGATAGCCTGGTCGAGCGTCAAAATTTTAGGCGGCCGCAACGTAACGGTGGAATCCGACGTCGAGCTGCGCATGTTGGTGAGTTTCTTCTCTTTGGTGATGTTCACGTCGAGATCGGTGTTGCGGTTGCGCTCGCCTACAATCATGCCGCCATACACTTCCGTTCCGGGCGCCACAAAAAATTCGCCACGATCTTCCAAACCAAAGCTGGCATAAGCCGTCACGCGACCGGCGCGATCTGCCACCAGCGCGCCGCTATTGCGTTGCGGAATCGCGCCGTGCCAGGGCGCGTAACCATCGAACAGCGTATTGAAAATGCCCGTGCCCTTTGTATCGGTAAGAAATTCGTTGCGATAACCGATTAGCCCGCGCGAGGGCATGCGAAATTCCAAGTTCACGCGGCCGCTGCCGTGATTGATCATGTTGGTCATGCGGCCTTTGCGCAGGGAGAGTTTTTCCGTGACGATGCCGATGAACTCCTCCGGAATGTCGAGGTAGAGATGTTCCATCGGCTCTTGAATTTGCCCGTCTTTCACATGCGTGATCACGCGCGGCTTGGAGGCCATCAGCTCGAAACCTTCGCGGCGCATGGTTTCAATTAAAATCGCGAGTTGCAATTCGCCGCGGCCGCAGACTTCGAAAGCATCGGCGCGATCCGTGGGCCGCACGCGCAATGCGACGTTGTTCAGCACTTCTTTCTCCAGACGCTCGCGCAAATGGCGCGAGGTGAGATAGCGTCCTTCGCGACCGGCAAACGGACTGTTGTTTACCGAAAAAATCATCGCGACCGTTGGCTCATCGACGTTGATGCGCGGCAATGGCCGGGGATTCTCCGCGTCAGTAATCGTGTCGCCAATGTGAACGTCTTCAACGCCGGCAACGACGATGATGTCGCCCGCTTCGACGGCTTCAACCGGAACGCGCTGCAATCCCTTGAACGAATACAAAGCAGAGAACTTGACGATGCGGAATTCGTCATCTTCGCCGCAGAGCGTATAGTTCTTGCCCATCTCCAAAATGCCGTGTTTCAGGCGTCCGATCGCCAGTTGACCGACATAATCATCATACGCGAGATTGGTCACGAGAAATTGCGGCAGCGCCGTGTCGTCTGCTTGCGGGGCAGGAATCGCGTTAATGATGGCTTCGAACAACGGAATCAGGTTCGTCGAGCCATCGCCAAGCTGGCGATGCGCTTCGGCTTTCTTGGCGTTGGTGTAGATAATGGGAAACTCGAGCTGGCCTTCATGCGCATCGAGATCGATGAAGAGATCATAAATCTCGTTGGTCACGTCTTGGATGCGCGCATCGCTGCGATCGATTTTGTTGATCACAACAATGATGGGAAGCTGGGCCGCGAGAGCCTTCTTTAATACGAAACGCGTTTGCGGCAGCGGGCCTTCGCTGGCGTCAACCAACAACAGCGCGCCATCGACCATGCTCAGTGCGCGTTCGACCTCACCGCCAAAGTCGGCGTGGCCCGGCGTATCGACGATGTTTATTTTGACATTCTTATACCAGATGGCGGTGTTCTTTGCCATGATGGTGATGCCCCGTTCACGCTCAAGATCCATGCTATCCATAATGCGCTCACCGGTCACTTGATTTTCCCGGAATGTGCCGCTCTGCTTGAGCATACCGTCGACCAGCGTGGTTTTGCCATGGTCGACATGGGCAATGATCGCGATATTTCGAATGCTGTTTTTTGTCATAAACTAATCTATACTCCTGTTCACCAAATGTAAAAGTAATTTTTTCGAAAAATGACCCTGATATTACGAAAGAAAAGTCTGAATTGGAAGCAGTATTCTTGGTTAAAAGAAGAATTATCAGGAGAGAGATGAGAGACAAGATTCTATTTTATGCGGAAGACGAGCAGAACGCCCCCACGTTAAATCGGCGAATGAAGGCGCTGGTTCGGCATTCCTTCGCGGTTGATGAAAGCTGCGCTCGGCTCTTTGAGTTTTATGCGATGGCCAACACGGAATGGCTTGCTCACGTTTAAGGTTAACCGCCCGCTACAAGTTGATCAAAAGACATTTTGCCTGCCCAAGGGTTGCCACTACATCACGAAAAATGTTCGGGAATTTCCTCAGGATGAAATTCGATCTGCGGCAGCGGTTCGGGAAAAACCGCTGGCTGCGCTGGCGTGCGGATATACAGCCGCACACGTTGCAGCAGTTCTTCGACTTCAATGCCGTAGCACCGGCCGGGCAATTGCGACAGTTTATCGACGCCCTTCTTGAGCTGGCTTTGCATGCCGGCAAAGTTGTGCATGCGAAAATGATAAAAGCCGGTTGCCAGATTGACCAGCCCGTGAAACAAATTGCGCTCGACCGCATTGCGGGCGTCCATCCACAATTCTTCAATCTCGTCATGAGCTTCAAAAAAATATTCGCGATTGAAGTAATCAATGCCGCGCGTCAGGCGTTCCCGCAGATTTTGATTAAAAAGACCCGGCAAGAATGCGCTCCGAATTGCTGATTTGGAAATATCACGACACGAAGATTCTCTTGCTCGAAAATCCCAAATAATCGTGAACATGAACTGATTTTTTGAATTCGCGTTTATTCGCGTTGCTTCATTCGCCGTTTGAACCGGAAAAAGCCTTTGAATTTCGCTTTCTAACGAACGAGAACCATTTTTTTGGTGTTAGTGAAATGCTCGGTGCGAATCGTGTACCAATAAACGCCGGAGGGCGCCGCATTGCCTTCGCGATCAATGGCATCCCAGGTAATCGTGTGTTCGCCGGCGGCGCGAGGTTGATCCAGCAAGTGTTCCACCTCGCGGCCGTTTACGTCGTGAATCACAATACTCACCCGGGCCGGCTGCAACAGCGTAAAGCGAATCGTTGTGCTCGGGTTGAACGGATTGGGATAATTTTGATCGAGTAAAAAATTTGAAGGCCTCTCATGATTGCGCTGCGTCACATTCGTTGATGTTGCCGTGTATTTGTAAACCGTATTGCCTACCGCATAACCGAGTGTGTCTCCCAAAAAGCGAATGCGATTCACGCGTCCACCAAAACCGGCGGATTGCCAGGTCTCTCCGCCATTCGTGGTTTTGTAAGTGGGATTGGAATTGTTGCCCCCAATCCAGCCGTTTTGTTCATCGACAAAGCCGATGCCTTGCACAAAATAATAACTGTTCGAAAACAGCTTCTCTTGCCAGGTTACGCCGCCGTCCGTCGTTTTCAAAAAATAAATCGGTGTCTCGCTGTTGCGTTGCAACGAGGCATAACCGACCCGGCGAGAGGGAAACGAAACTTTCCAGCACCATTCGCCGGTGCGCGCCGTGGCCAAACGTTTCTCCCAGGTTTCGCCGCCGTCGGTTGTGTATAACACCACTCCCCTTGAGCTGTTATGATTAACATTGGTCAAGCCGACGGCAATGCCAGTGTCGGGATGAAAGAAATAAACATCGATCAAGCCGGCGGCATATGCACTCATGTCTTTGGCGTGCCAGGTTCGTCCGCGATTCGTGGTTTTGGTGAAAAAAGCCGGGCCGCGCACGCGGCCAACAGCGCAAATAACGGAATCATTCACGACGTGTATGCCGCACAGGCCGCGCGGCTTCGGACCTTGAAAGGTTGATACCGGCGTCCAGGTTTGGCCGCCGTCGCTGGTTTGATATAGCGTCGTCGTGTCCGTCGCGCCAAATTCTCCAGGCCCGACATTTCCGGCCCAGCCGCGCAACGAATCGATGAAACCGATGGAACGGAAATGCGTAATGGCTTGCTCAAATTGTTTCTGCCACGAAAGTCCGCCGTTCGTGGTGCGATGAATCTGGCCGGAGCCGTTGACAATCCAGCCGCGCGTGGGTGTCACAAAGAAAACATCGTTGTAGCGTGAAATTGTCGGTACGTTGGTAAACGTTTGCCAGGTTTGGCTCAGTAGAGTTTGAAATGAAACGAACAACAAAAAACAAACAAACCAGCTTTGGGTTTTGTGCACGGCCTTCTCCTGAATCTTTGTGTTAAAGTGATTTGTAGGGCAATGCTGCAATATTCTCCATTCAAGACACAGAGGCAAGCATTTTCTACAGATTCAAGCGAGAGTTTATCCCGGGGCCGGAAAATCGAATTTGATTTTGGCTGGCCATTTTCACATGTTACGATTGCGCGTCCGGCGTTTCGCTTTCCTCGCAATTTTAAACAAAGGCAAAAAATGCTGACCAAAACTTCTCCAATTTGGAATTATATGTCGCCTGCGGCGCTGCGCCGCCTGGCGCTGGCCGTGGCTTTGATTTTTGCGACGTTTGGCCCGCTGCAAACGCTGATGGAGCCGGTGTTGAATGAACTCGTTTGGATGCGTTTGACCTATATCACCTTGTTAAGCGCGGGAATGGCGGCCAGCATCATTTTGTTCGGCAAAAAAATTCTACCCCTGCTCTTGATCACAGCCCTTTTTACAGCGCTGATTTTGGCCTCCGCTTTCATCGAAGGCGCATGGCGCGGCCAGGCGCCGGCAAAAACAGAGTCTGTCACATTGACGCCAGCGCAGTTGAGCAAACAAAAGAATCAACGTTTCGGCATTACCATGCTGGGCATTTTTTTCATTGCCGCCGGTTACGGCATGTTTATTTATGTTTTTGGAAAGGAGGTCGACAAACGCGCGCGGCTGGAGGCTGAGATCAACCTGGCGCAGAATATTCAAAAGTCATTGTTGCCCTCCTCGCCGATGGAAACCGCATGGTGTGAAGTTGCCGGCCTGAGCGCGCCTGCGACAGAAATCGGCGGCGACTAT
Organism: Candidatus Zhuqueibacterota bacterium; assembly: GCA_003576975.1. Lineage (GTDB taxonomy): Bacteria > Zhuqueibacterota > Zhuqueibacteria > Zhuqueibacterales > Zhuqueibacteraceae > Coneutiohabitans. The sequence continues at coordinate 168 of QEVD01000200.1, read as the reverse complement.
TTCGATATCATACCTCTGTCTCAAAATGAGGTGATGGTGGTGATTGGCGATGTCGCCGGGCACGGCATAGGCGCGGGTATTTTGGCGGCCATGACGAAAAGCGCGCTGCGCAGTCAGATCGAACATGAATTTTCCCCGCGCCAGGTTCTCGAAAATTTGAACAAGACG
>QEVD01000770.1 GCA_003576975.1 Candidatus Zhuqueibacterota bacterium | reverse complement strand
TTGCAAACACGAGGTTTACTTGGGGAAACATGAGAGAGGTGATAACATGCAAGAAGCGCCCGTCATCCTGATCGTCGATGACGATCCCCACTTGCGCGAAAGCGTGAGGGAAATCCTGGAGTACCACAAATACGCCTGCCGCGAGGCGCGCGACGGCAAGGAGGCGCTGGATATTTTATCTCACGAAAAGGTGGACGCCGTGTTGCTTGATTTGCAGATGCCGCGTCTGAACGGGCTGGAAGTTTTAAAGCACAGTATGAGCCTGAAGCCGGATTTGCCGGTGATCATGATCAGCTTGCATGGCACACCAAGCTGGGCGCGTATGATTTCATCGAAAAGCCGCTGGAAGCAGAGCGCATGCTGTTGACCATCCGCAACGCGCTGCACACCAGCCGGCTGCGCGAGCAGCGCGATCACTTGCTGGCCGAAGTCAAGCAGCGTTACCGCATGATTGGCAGCGACGAAAAAATACAAAATGTGTTCGCGCTGATCGAACGCGCCGCGAAGGTTGACAGCAAAGTTCTGATCACCGGCGAAAGCGGAGTGGGCAAGGATTTGGTTGCGCGTGCGATTCACTACAACAGTTCCCGCACCGAGTTTCCTTTTGTTGTCATGAACTGCTCGGCCATTCCGGAAACCTTGATTGAAAGCGAGTTATTCGGTTACAAGAAAGGCGCGTTCAGCGGCGCGGATCACGATCATCCCGGCAGATTTCAGCAGGCGCATCGCGGTACGCTATTTTTTGACGAGATTGCCGATATGAGCCTGATGATGCAGGCCAAAGTGCTGCGCGTGCTCGAAGACGGCGCCGTCACCATGCTGGGCAGCGCGGAAACGCGCCAGGTGGACGTCCGACTCATTGCCGCAACCAACAAAGATTTGCAGCAGGAAATCGAAAACGGCAATTTCCGCAGTGACTTGTATTATCGCCTGAACGTCATTCCCATTCACGTGCCGCCGCTGCGCGAGCGCAAAGAGGATATTCAGCCGCTGGCAGAATATTTTTTGGAGGAGATTTGCCGCGTGCATGGCCTTTCGCAAAAACGCTTTGCCGGCAATGTCTGGCCGCTGCTGCAAAACCACAACTGGCCGGGCAACGTGCGCGAATTGAATAACGTGGTCGAACGCGCGGCTGTGCTTTCGTTCGATCGCATAATCGATGTCGCCCTCTTGCGCGAAGCATTGCAAGCTGCAACGCCTCAACCGCCAGCAGCAAAATCAACATCCCGCGAACAAACTCTGGAAGAAGCCCGCGCTGCCTTTGAGCGCGCGTTCATTTTGAAAAAGCTAAATGAGCACGATTGGGAAATCATCGTGACCGCCGAAGCGCTCGGCATCAACCGGACGTCGTTATGGAAGAAGATGCAGATGTTGGGGATAAAGAAGTAGAATGCAAGCCAACGCCGTCAGTATCGAAAAAAATAAAGGAATTCCAATGAAGCAAAACAAAAAAGGTTCTATGCTGTTCTGTGTGGGCCGCACGAATACGCCGAAGGCGTTCAACAACAAAGCCGAGGGTCGCGCGCAGCGCACCCTCGGAAAACAACCATGC
>QEVD01000199.1 GCA_003576975.1 Candidatus Zhuqueibacterota bacterium | reverse complement strand
GCTGGGCGTGCCGGTGGTGGCGACCTCAGTGGGGGTGGAAGGTTTGGAGGTAATTCAAGGGGAGGACATTTTGGTGGCGGATCAGCCGCAGGCGTTTGCCCGGCATGTGGTGCGCGTGCTGCAAGAGCCGGCGTTGCGCGAGAAAATGCGCCAGGGCGGCATGGGGGTGATTCGAAAACAATATGATTGGGATCCGATCGTGGCGCGTCTTGAGGAAATTTACCACGATTTGGTGAGACAAAAATCGGGGGAGGAAAAACCGAAAGCTTTGTCAGCCATCGATTGAGTTTGGTGTAATTTTCCCGCCTTGGTGTTATTGCCCGGCCGGCAATCCTGCCAGAATCATCTGCACAATCTCAACTTCATCCGGCTGCTCAGCTGCGAAAAGCCAATCGAGGCGCAGCCAAAACCCTGTTATGGCAACGGAATGAAAGATACCGTTTTCATCCACCGGCACGTTTTTCCATGTTGCGCCCTCGTTCCGCCAGAAATGTGCTTCTTGTTTGTGTATGTCGATCAGCCAATATTCCGCCACCCCAAATTCCGCATACAATTTCTTCTTGTCAACCGTGTCCAGCCGCCGGCTGCCGGGGGAAATGACTTCAATGGCCACATCCGCCGGTCCGAAAATTTCCGTGTTGCCCAACAAATGCAAACGATCGTTGCGGATGAACATCAAATCCGGTTCGGGCGCGTTTTCGTCGTCGAGTTTCATGGCGACACGCGAACCGATCACCATCCCCAACTTTTGCTTCTTGACGAAGAGGCGAAGAAGCGTAGACAGATAATTGACAAATTTTTCGTGTTTGACGGTTGCAGGCGACGCCATAATAATCTCCCCTCGAATTAAGTCGGCTTTCTGCTCTTGTACGCGGCTGCAAAACTCGCTGTAGGTGAATTTCTCCGAAGGCGGCACGGCGCGCGGCATGGATTTGGTCAGCAAATCGGAAGGCATAGCTCACCTCGTAAGTTCCCATTGTGGTGTGTAATTTCGGCATGCGTTTTTTAAACAGCAAGATCAATTCTACTATTGCCCGCGCCCGGCCAGCATGACATAGATGGTGTGCAGAATGATCTTCAAATCCATGCGCAGCGACATGTTCTCAAGATAAAATAGATCGTATTGCAGCTTCTGCTTCACGTCTTCGAGGGTGGCATCATAGGCGCCTTTGATTTGCGCCCACCCGGTGATGCCGGGCCGGACGCGCAGGCGCCGCGTATAAAGCGGAATCTCTTTGCGCAATTTTTCCACGAAAAACGGCCGCTCCGGACGCGGGCCCACGATGCTCATCTCGCCGCGCAACACGTTAATGAATTGCGGCACTTCGTCGATGCGCCATTTGCGCAGGAATTTTCCCACCGCCGTGATGCGCGGATCATCTTTCTCCGCCCACTTGGGGCCGGTCAGGGTTTCGGCGTTCGCCACCATTGAGCGGAATTTGATGACGTCGAATATGCGGCCGTTCTTGCCCATGCGCTCCTGGCGGTAAAAAATCTTCCCCGGTGAATTCAGGCGAATCGCGAGCACGACCAGCAGCCAGAGCGGCAGTCCCAAAATCAGAATCAACAACGAAACCGTGACATCGATGGCGCGCTTGGCAAAGCGTTCCCACGCCGGCATGTATTGCGGCAAAATTTCGATCAGGGGAAAGCCGTAAATCTGGTTCGTGCGCGCCTGGCCGGTGATGATGCTGTAGAGATCGGGAACAATTTTCAAACTTACGGGCAGGCCGTCGGTTTGCGCGATGATCTTCACCAAGGCGTCCTGATCCTGCTTTTGCAGCGCGATCAGCACATCTTCCACCTGATGGCGTAAAATAATATCGGCGAGACGATTGAGATTCCCCAACACCGGCACGCCGTGAAAGCGATGTGATTTGTCGGTACCCGAGGGCGCGACAAAGCCAATGATGCGATAGCCGAGCGCGGGATACTCGCTCACGTTTTGATAAAGCTCGCGCGCCTTGGGGCCCCATCCCGCGATGATCGTGCGGTGCAAACCGATGCCGTTTTCGAGTAAGCGGCGCTGGGTGGTTCGTACAATGAGGCGGCCGGTGATCACGGCGCCGGCAACAATCAACCAATAGCTCAACAGCAGCATGCGGCTTTGCGACATGGGATTTTCAAAATCTTGATCAAGATCAAGGGTCAGCAAGAAAATCAACAAGACGCCGCCGCCCACAATTTTCACGATGGCGATGGATTCATCCAGCCGCGAGGCGGCATTCCACGCGCCGTACAATCCAAAGAAGAGAAAGAGCAAGAACCAAAATGCAAAAATAAGATTGGATAAAAAGTAGGCGTGCTCGAATTCGAGAATGGCAAAAAAGCCGAACTCGGAGCGCAAATAGGCCCACACAAAAAATGCGCCCGTGATGGCGATATAGTCGCTGATAATCACCGCGGATTTTTCCACCCATTTCGGCGCCGCTGCGCCCCAGCGTTTGCTGGCAATCAAACCGACGATCATGCCGACGCCAAAGCCGAAATGAATCGTTGCCAGCACCAGGGGCAGCAGCAAAAGATGTTTGAGCCGGTTGCGTGCGGCCAACCCAACGGTCAGCAAAGCATTGCAACTGAGATAACCCAGGAAGAGGGCGGCACAGGCTGCCAGCGCCGCCGTCCAAAGCGGCGCAAACAGCGCCGTCATGACGCTCAAAACGAGCAACGCCGCGGGAACAAAATAGCGCAGGCGAAATGCCGCGCGCTGTTTTTTCACGCGCATGGCCCAGGCGTGCCCGTGTACCGCAGCCCAACCCAGCAGATCAAAGAGATCAGCGCGCAGCGTCAACGAGGATTGTACCTTCGTTGAAAAGTACAATGTGTGGCCGGCTTGCTGCATGCGTGTGGCCGTTTCATATTCGTTGCCCGGCAGTTCGTGTTCGAGCACGCCGGCCTCGTTCATCGCCTTGCGGCGATAGGCGCCGTGCAGCACAGCTTCGTTCCGGATCCCGCTCTTTGACTCGTCCTGTGTGCCCGTCGGCAGAACCCATTTTGAGCCTAATGCCAGAGCAGCAGCGCTTTGCACACGGCCCTCGCCGCGGTAAATCATGCGGCCGCCGACGCCGGCACAGGAATGATTTTGGAGCGCGGCAACCGCCTGCGCGATAAAATCATCAGCTAAAATGGTGTTGGGTGTAACCGGAATGACAATTTCATTTGAACTCGGCGCACGGCGCGCTGTCTTGCGCGGCGTTTTGGCAAAGCTGCGGCGCACGCGCAATGCCGGATGGTTCCTGGCGAACTCGCGCGTGACTTTTTGGGCATGTTCGTCCGCGGCGTCGGCAACCAGCGAGATTTCGATGAGATGATGCGGATAAGTCTGCCGGGCGATGGAGGCGAGACAATGCTCCAATTGCCGCCGGGCGCGGCGCAGAGGGATAACAATGGAGATTTGTGGTTGCACGTCGGCCAGAGCAGGCGTTGCGGCAAGATGTGGATCGGGGCTGGTCAAAGCCATGCGCGCATCACTCCAAAAATAAAAACCACGAAGTTCACAAGACGATTGCCGCTAATCTGTGAAATTCGTGGTTAAATTTCAATGCCGAAGTGCTGCAGATATAGGTTTGCAGAAGAAATTGGCGCGTACCGAGAGCAATAGAGAGCCAAATTGACATTCCGGAAAGACATCAGACAAAATCAGCCAGAAATCCACAGCGTTTGATTTTTGATCTTGTGATGCTCAGGAATGCAGCGTTTCAGATCATCTGATACTATCGTAGCAGAATCATTTTTCTGGTCTCGGAGAAATCGTCTGCCTGCAGTCGATAGAAATAAACGCCGCTGGTCATGTGATCGGCGCGCCATAAGACTTTATGGATGCCCGGAAAATAATCCCCGTTTGACAAAGTCGCCACTTCTTCACCTTTTAGATTATAAACCCTCAGCGAGATGCGGCTTTTACGGGACAGCGAGAACTCGATGGTCGTGACAGGGTTGAAAGGATTAGGATAGTTTTGGTGTAGTGAGTACGTCTGTGGAGTTTCTCTGTTGAGCGGGTCTTCAACAGCCGTATCCCCACCATTCGAGGTGTGCAGAATCGTCCCATTTTCGCCCACAATCCAACCGTGGGAGGCATCAACAAAAGATAAGGCAAGCAGATTTTCGGTGGTGCCACTGGCTTGTAGCACCCAACTCTTGCCGCCATCAGTAGTGTGATATATGACACCAGCATTTCCTACTGCCGTTCCAATCTGAGGAGAAGTAAAATAAATTGCCTTGAACGTGATGCCAGATTTAACTAGTTGAGGCTGCCACGTGACACCACCATCAGTGGTTGCCATTATCGAGCCGCTCCCAGGACTACCAAAATTGCTCTGAATTCGCACGGACTCCGTTACATACCAGGCTTGACTGGCGTTCACGGAGAAGACAGAACTAATGATGGCAAAATATTTACTTTCGGCTGACACCCAACTTTTGCCGCCATCAATGGTATAGAGTATTTTTGAATAATCACAGTCGCGACAGGGAACATAAACTCTTCCGGCAGCCCAAGCATTCTGACTATTGACGTATTGCAGCGAGGATAACGAACGAACGCTCACATTATGCTGCTCCCAGGTGCTGCCTCCATCAAAAGTCTGATAGACTGCCCCGTAATTTGCAACCATGCCAGTATCTTCATTGACAAATGAAACCGAAACCAAGGGACTGGCGCCATTAACCGCGCTCTTTCTCCACTCACGACCGCCATCAACCGTACGCAGAAACGTCCCATTTTGCACTACGGCATAACCGATGCGCGTGTTTACAAAATCAACGGATCTCAGTCGCGTTGTGGTTTTGCTATTCTGCCTACTCCAGCTTGCGCCACCATCACTGGTATGAAGAACGATTCCGCTATCGCCTACAACCCATCCTTCATTTTGATTGATGAAATCAATAGCATTCAATGGTTGTTGCGTGCCGCTGGCCTGCATAGTCCAAGAAGATGATGCTTCCGGGCTTCCTGTCGTAAACTTCCACGGCAGGGACAAAAGTTTAATCGAATTATTCGGAAGTCGCGCGCTGACCCACCAATAGTAGGTTCGATCAGAGTAAAGCCCTTCTGCTTGAAAAAGTGTGTCCGCAAATCCGCCCCGGTTAATAACCCATGAATCCCCTCCAATGGGAGCTGGAGAGGTTGCAACAATTATCGCATAGGAAGTCGCCGTTGCAACTTTGTTCCAGTGCATGGTCGGCGGCGTGATTATGCCTGTTGCTCCATTCGGTGGCCACAACGGAAGTGGATTGTTCGTCGTGGCTTCTGTTAGAGTAAACTTCCACCAACCGGACCAGTAGCTGCCTTCTGGATTCGAAGCTTCTACCCGCCAGTAGTAATCACGTTCAAAAGCAAGGTCAGTCAGATCATAATATCCATTCTTTGCGTCGCTTTGATCGACAAGGAATTGATTCGAGGTAGTATCATGTGCCACCTGTAGACGATAAGCGTCAGCCTGATCTTCTTGTTGCCACTGCAATCGCGTTGAAGTTGTCCGGATAAAAGCATTGTTTACCGGCGAGAGAAGCCTGGGGGGCGCCGGGGCAACCGTATTCAATTCCAGGCGCCGATACATGCCGTCATACCTTGTACCGGCAAAAAGGCGATAGTTGTGATCAACGGCTATTGTCGAGATGTTGAGAGTAGACAGCCCACGATTAATTTGTACCCATGTTTTGCCGTCATCAACAGATCTGTAAACTCCAGATTCATTCGAGCAAGCAAAAATATCTCCATTTGAAACCAACGCTAAATCTGTAATGCCCCAACTCTTTAGGCCGCTATTTGAGTTATAAACACTGTAGGAGTTCAGTGGCAGACTATAAATGCCGTGCGCTCTTGTTCCAGCCAAAATCTTCCTGGTAGGAGTGACTAGCAAAGCCACCATGTCTTTGTTGATCATCCCACCGTTCACCAAATACCAGCGATCCCCCCATTCAAAAAACTCCCAAATACCCCACAGTGTATCAGCTATGGCAATAATGCCGAAATTTATGTCAATGGCAGTGAGGCCTAGGGCTCTATTGGAATAGCCGTTTGGAACTTGCAGCCAAGTGTCGCCATTATCCGCTGAACGATACGTTCCGCCATTTCCATTAATAATATAGATTTCATCGGCCGGGGTAAATGCAATTCCGGACACAGGATTTGACGAGTTGAAGCAAGACGTCCAACTGGCGCCATTATCACTGGAGCGAAAAACCTGGGATGATGCCGCGGCGAACAGGTTTCCATTCGGATGAACACCAAACGCTGTGAAGTTCTGGGGTAGGCCATTGCCAATCGCAGACCACGTGTTTCCGGAGTCGACAGACCGATAAAGCCCTGTGCCCACAGCATAAACATAATTGTTTTTGTCGATGACGAGGTTGCGCGTGTAATCAGAAAAACTCAATTTCACCCATGCATTTGTCTGAGCCATAATGGCGGAGGGCCCCGACAAAACAAAACTTAGTGCAAGCAACCTGAGGCTCGCACGGTATTGCTTTGTCTTCATTAGAAAATCTCCTAAATGAAGAATCCCAAGTTGTCAAAATGTTGGTTTGGATTTTGTATACAGTTCTTACTCCAATTACATATACATACCAGTCTGTAATTTTCCAGAATGACGAATTTTCATTTAGCCGGTTTGTGTTTACCAGGGCGTAAATTATGATCGCCGTTCTTACAAAAAACTGGGCTAGCTGCGACGCGTACAGGCCTTACTTCCGCCAGTGGCAATCTGGCCTCATATACTACCCAAAAGCCACACAGTTTCTTCAGGGCCTCATGAGTGTGCCCATCAAGAAACTGAACGGATAAACACCTCGCTCAGGGCAGGCATTACTACAAAGATCAGAGCTGATCAAAGCTATGCCCCCGGAAAATAAAAAACCACGAGATCACAAGATGAATTGTGAAATTCGTGGTTTCAATTTTAATGCCGAAGTGCGGGAGGTTGCCGTTGTCCGCGCGCTAAAAACGCCCGGATGATTTGTTTCAATGCTCCTCGTGATGCCGCATGATGTCGGGAATCGAATTGGTGCCGCAACCCAGCTTCACGACTTTGCGTTTGCTGCTTTTGCCGTTGGCCGCGCCGTTGGTGGCATTGCGCGTATCCACCACCAGCTTGGCGTTCTTGACGATCATGTCATAATCATAGGCGTCATGGTTCGTCGCGATCACCACACAATCCGCATTTTGGATCAGCTTGGGGTTGAGCTTTTTCGAACGGTAAAGCTTGCCGTTGACTTTCAACGTTGGCACCCAGGGATCGTTGTACTCCATTCTGCGGCCGCCGCGATTAAACAGCAATTCCATCAGCTTCACCGCCGGCGAGTTGCGCGTGTCATCGACATTCTTCTTGAACGCCGCGCCCAACACCAGAATCTTGGCGTCGCGAATCGCCACGCCGTGATGCGAGAGCGAACGAATGATCAAATCCAACACATAATAAGGCATGTTTTCATTCGTCTCCGCCGCCAACTCGATGAAGCTGGTGTGAAAATCGTATTCGCGCGCTTTCCAACTCAAGTAATACGGATCGACGAGAATGCAGTGTCCGCCAATGCCGGGGCCGGGATAGAACGGCATGAAACCGAACGGCTTGGTCGAATGTTTTCGAGCAGCTTGGTCATTTCCGCGGCTTTGGGATTGCTCAACTCTTTCACGTCGGTGACGATTTGCCGTGAAATTGCGGCGGCGAGCTTGGTGCATTTTTTCGTCACGCCGCCAACCACCACGGGCGTAGTCGCGGTGGTGAATTTCTTGTTGCCCGGATCGATGCGCTCCGGCGAAAAAGCCAGGTAAAAATCCTTGCCAACTTTGAGCTTTTGCGCTTCCAAAATCGGCTGCACGACTTTCTCGGTGGTTTCGGGATAGGTCGTGGATTTCAGAATGATCAACTGTTCTTTGCGCAAGCCGGAGGCAATGCCGTTCGCGGCGCTCACGATGTAGGACACGTCCGGCTCTTTGTTGTCGGTAAACGGCGTCGGTACGCAAATGAAAATAACATCGGCCTTGCCGATGCTCTTGAAATCCGTGTGGCCGACGAGCTTGCCGGATTTTACCATCTCCGCGAGTTTCGCGCTGTCAACATCGTCGATGTAATTCTGGCCTTTGTTGAGCTTGGTGATTTTACGTTCGTCCAAATCGATGCCAATCGTGTCGAACCCGACGCCGGCGTACTCGACGGCGAGAGGCAGGCCAACATAGCCCAAACCGATAACAGCGACTGTCGCGCTTCCATTTTCAATCTTTTGTTCGAGGTTCACAGATGTACTCCTTCCAAAGGTTGTCCTCAAAATAAGAGCCTACCCACAGGCGGCCGTTGGGAAATATAAAAGTAATCGCTCAGGTTAAACTTATTCCGGAAGAGAAAAGTTATGCCTCGGGCGAGGATTCACGCAGGCGGGGGGAACTCGACTTTAAAGTGATTTGCCATAATTCTTTTTGTAAAACTCGAGATACTCACCGTTTTTCAATTTCTCCCACCACCAGCGGTTCTGCACATACCAATCGATCGTATGCTCCAGCGCCGATTCCAGCGTGAATTGCGGTTGCCAACCCAGCCTGGCAATTTTGCTGCAATCCACCGAATACCGGCGATCATGGCCCAAACGATCCTTCACATAGGTTTTCAACGATTGCGGCTTGTTCAGCTTGTCGAGAATGAAATCCGTAATCTCCAAATTCGTGCGCTCATTGCCGCCGCCGATGTTGTAAACCTCGCCGTCCTTGCCGTGCGCCATCAAAAAATGAATCGCGTCGCAATGATCGTCGACATACAGCCAATCGCGCACGTTTTTGCCGTCGCCATAAATCGGCAGGGGCTTGTCTTCAATCGCATTGGTCACGAACAGGGAAATCAATTTTTCGGGGTATTGATACGGCCCGAAATTGTTCGAGCAGCGCGTGATAATCACTGGCAAATCGTACGTTACAAAATACGAATACGCCAGGCGATCGGCGCCCGCCTTCGAAGCCGAATACGGGCTGGAGGGCATCAACGCATCGGTTTCCTTGAACGAGCCTTTGTCGATGCTGCCGTAAACTTCGTCGGTGGAGATTTGCATGAACTTCTTGACATTGTGCCGGCGCGCCGCATCCAGCAAAATAAAAGCGCCGAACACATCCGTGCGAATAAAGGCATCCGGACCGCCAATCGAACGATCGACATGGCTTTCCGCCGCAAAATTCACCACCACGTCGACGCCAACCATCAATTCGTCCACCAGGCCGGCATCGCAAATATCGCCCTTGACGAAACGATAATTGGGATTGCCTTTGATGTCACGCAGGTTTTCGAGATTGCCGGCATAGGTGAGTTTGTCGAGATTGATGATCTCAACATCGTCGTTCTTGCGCAGCAGATAATGTACGAAGTTACTGCCAATGAATCCGGCTCCGCCGGTTACGAAAATTTTGCGCATGTTCCTTTCCTTGGTTGAATTCGCCACAGAAGCTGCGGAGATGATACTGTCTCCGCGCCGGAAAAAAGGAGGGCGAATTTAAAAAAACGCTTGTCGAAAGTCAACAAACACGAAAACGAAGAACTTGTATCTTTTGATCGTTTCAGCTTGAGAAACTGTATCAGTGAGGTTATTTCGCTTCATTATGATTGCGAAACATCTCAACCAAACGTGCCATTCAGTAAGATGCTATTAATTTAAATCTTACTATATACTCAAAAGATTCCTACGGAATGACGACTCAAGTCAAAAGTAAACAAGCAGGAATCGCGTTCGCATTTCTGCGAAACCCCGGCAGCTTCGTTATCGAAACCTTATCTCCTTTATCATCAATATCTTAAACTTGGGGACGCAAGATTTTTCCAGCCAATTTTCCGGTGAATTTTTCCTGATCAATAACAAGTTGGCCGTTTACAATTACAAAAGGAATGCCAACCGGATATTGATGCGGTTGCGACCAGGTTGCACGATCATTGACTGTGGTGGGATCAAAAATGACAATATCTGCCCAATAACCATTTTTCAAAGAACCGCGATCTTGCAGGCCCAAAGTCTCCGCCGGCAAAGCCGTCATTTTGCGAATCGCCCCGGCCAATGGCATGATGGCTTCTTCGCGCACGTATTTGCCCAACACCCGCGGGAACGTGCCGAACGAGCGCGGATGCGGATTGCCGCTGCGCAGCACGCCTTGCTCGGCCAGTGAAGAGCCGTCGCTGGCCGGCATGCAGTAGGGGTTCGCCAGAAGCTGCGCCGTATCCTCTTCACGCATGGCAAAACCGACCATGCCGCCGCCGCCGTTTTCGCCGATAATGAATTCAACCAGAAGATCGTAAGGATCGGCGCCATGCTGCGCCAATTCGGCAAGATTCATACCTTCATACTCGCTGCGGCGCGGATGATTTTGTAAGCTGGAGATCATCACCGATTTCCAACCACCGATTTTGTCGGCTTCGTATTGCACTTCGGGACGCAATTTTGCTCGAATGCTCACGTCTTGCAGACGGCTCACAAAAGCTTCACTGCCGCCTTCACGGCTCCACAACGGAAAGAGAGAAGAAAGCCCGGTGCTGTAGGCGATGTAGGGGTAACGATCACAGGTGACGCGCAAGCCGTTGGCGCGCGAGGCCTCCAACATGGCCAGCATCTCCGGTTGCTTGCGCCAATTGTTTTGGCCGGAAGCTTTGATATGAGAAATGTTGAGCGCCACGCCGGCTTCTTGCGCAATGCGAATCGCCTCGGCAATGGCTTCGAGCAGCGTGTCGTCTTCATTTCGCATATGCGTCGAATAAATGCTCTTGCCGGCTGCCGCCCGGCAAACCGCAATGATTTCCTCGGTTGAGGCAAAACAGCCTGGCGTATATTCCAGGCCCGAGGATATGCCGCAAGCGCCTTGCTGCAAGGCGGTGCGCAACAGCGCTTGCATGTGGTTGATTTCATCAGCGGTCGCCGGGCGATTATCCAAACCCACCACAAACTCACGCAAGGTGCCCTGGCCGATCATGCTGGCGGCGTTGGTAATCAAACCGCTTTGCTCGAGACGCTGAAAATAGCCGGAGAAATCCGTCCAATCCACCGCGATGCCGTAGCGCTTGGTCAAGTCTTCATGCAACTTCGCGCGCATGGCGTCATTCAAAGGCGCCATGGAACCGCCGTCTTGTCCCAGAATTTCCGTGGTCACACCCTGCCGGATTTTGGATTGCGCCTCACCGCCGAGTAGCAGCTCTTCATCGCTGTGACTGTGAAAATCGATAAAGCCCGGCGCGACCGCCAGGCCGGAGACATCGATCGTTTGCTTCGCTTTGCGGTCACGCAAATCGCCCAATGCCGCCACACGGCCCGCAATAACGCCCACATCGCCGGAAAAGCCGTCATTGCCGCTGCCATCGTAAATTGTGCCGCCGGTGATGAGCAGATCGAATTCCTGCGAGGCAGAACACGCGCTATTGAACAGTGAATACGAAGCCAGTGCGCCGGCTGCGCTGGTTTTCAAAAAATTGCGCCGGGAATAGAATTTAGCCATCTCTCCTCCTCTGTGAAATTTTTGCAATATAGCCGGAGGCTATTGGAGAAGCAAGGGCATTTCTGCAGGCGTTAATATCGCTGACCGGAGGGAACCCCGCGGCAATTGCACGTCTTCAAAAACTGGCGCGATCTTCATCGAGGCAGGCAGTCTTTAAGAAATCGTTGCCGCATTTTAAATTGCAGAGGCGTCAGGAAAACTCTTTCAGCGCCGCTGCCAGCAACGGAATCATAATTTCGTGATGGCCGATGAAATTATAACCCTTGCCGCCCTGCAACGTGGGACGTTGCACCACATTCACGCGCGGGCGATAATGGTTAAACATGTCGAAGTTCGCGGTAAAAAAGTTGTTCACCGGCGGGGCAACATTGCGCGCAATGGTGAGCGCTTTTAAAAATACTTCCGGCATCAAGACATTCGATCCGATATTCAAAACCACCCCGCCTTCATTGAGTCCCGCCACTTGCGCCGTAAAGATTTTGAAATCGCGAAATGAAAGTTCGCCATAAGCAGCGCCGTCCGCGCTCGGATGCTGGTGAATGATGTCTGTGCCAATGGCAACATGAATCGTTGCAGGAATACTGCGTTCAAAAGCATTCGCCAGCAAACTCAGCTTTGCGCCCTCCAATTTTGTTGCCAGCAGCGCTTCGCCTGCCGCCTCACCGAATCCCTGTTCCCGCTCTCGCCCGCGCGCCACCGCGTTGTTGATAAACTCGCCGGTTTCGGCGGCCATGCCGAATGTGCCGTCTGCCAGCCCTTCCGCCACCTCTTCCGAGGTTTGCCCAAACAGGGTCAGCTCTGTATCGTGCACCACGCCCGCCCCGTTCATGGCGAGGCATGAGATGAACCCGCGTTTCATCAAATCCACCAAAATCGGCGAGAGCCCCACTTTGATGACATGCGCGCCCATCATCACAATGATGGGCTTGTTGTTTTCACGCGCAGCAAGCATGCGCTGCACGAATTCACGCAAATCTTTTGCTGCGAGAATATTCGGCAACGAGGTAAAAAAATCTTCGAAGAAATCTCCGCGCCGGAACGGTCGCGCCAGCTCCTCGCGATGCACTTTGCTGTAGCGTTGTTGCACGGAGTAGGTTTTGACTTGATTGAGATCGATTTGAGGGTATTTGGTCAAGTGTTACTCCCGGCTTTAAAACGATTACCTAAAATTTGCCGGCTGCTTTTCGCGATATTCGAACTTCATCGTTGCCATGAACGGTTCGATCGAACTGGGCAACCTGGGCGGTTTATTCTATTGCGGCGAGAATTTCTTCCGAGGCATTCAGCATGCGATTCTTGAAACGAAAATCAATAGCGGCATCGACCGCGCATAGATTTTTCTTGATGAGATGCATATTGATGAACGTCTTGTTCTTCAAATAAACATAAGCCCAACGCCGGTTTTCTTCATCAAATTCCAGTTCATCAAATTTCAAAAAGACTTTCTGGCCAGCCGTAAGCTGCTGGATGAAGTCAATGGCAGCTTCTTCCTTTCCCGGAAGCGGCTTAATCCCCAACAAACGAATCTTGAGGCCGCTGCTGAGTTCGAGCAGATGCGGCGCTTCAACCTGTTTCACCGAATAATACTTTTCCTTCTGCTCTTCCTTGCCGCTGATCTTGGAACCGAAATGCTGTTCACGCGGATCGATCTTCTTGTCGAACTTTACGGCATCTTTAAAAACGTACGGCTGTTCGGCAATCAACTTGGCAAAGTCAAGCGCGGGGAGTTTTTGCTCGATGATTTCCACATGAACCGAATCATTCGACCCGAACAGGCTATTCTCATCGACGCCCAGGCGATTTTTTATAACCGGCAAGAATTCCCGATTGATTTCATACCCAACCGAATTGCGCCCGAAATTGTGCGCGGCCAATGCCGTGGTGCCGCTGCCCATGAACGGATCGAGCACAGTCTCGCCCGGAAATGAAAACATGCGAATCAAGCGTTTGGGCAATTCTTCCGGAAACGCCGCGAGATGCTGGCTTTGCTTCTCGCCGGGAAAATTCCAATGGCCGTGGAAGTATTCGTTCCATTCTTCCGTGGTCATTTTGGAATTTTCTTTTTGCTCTTTCGTCGGCTTGGGCGACTTGCCGAGTTTCTTGAAAAGCAGAATGAACTCATAATCGAGCTTGACAATGCCGTTGCGCGGATGCGGAAACGAGCCCATGATGGTGGCGCCGCCGCTGGTGTTGGTTGTGGTTACCTTTTGCCAGATGATCGCGCCCATGTAATCAAACCCGATGGTCTCGCAAAACTTGATGATCTCCGTTCGAATCGGAATGATCTTATAACGGCCGTAATATACCGAGCGCGCGAATTGATCGCCGATGTTCACGCACAACCGGCAGCCGGGATGCAACACACGATAGCATTCTTTCCAAACCAAATTCAAATTGTTGATGTAATCTTCATAACTGTCGTTGAAACCGATTTGATCTTCGTGACCGTAATCTTTGAGCTGCCAATACGGCGGTGAGGTGATGATGAGATGCACCGATTGCCCGGGCGTCTCCGTCATCGCGCGGGCATCGCCCAAAATAATTTTGTGCTGCGTCTTTTCGTTCGCCATCCTTTTTTCCTTAACTAGGTTCAGCTTGTTATGCGCGACTGCTGATCAGGACGAGTGTGCGATCATCTGAGGCGGGATAATCCTTCGCGAACGCGCGCACGCCGTTCAAGAGACTCTGCACCGAAGCAGAAGGATTCACCGTGTGATCTCGAATGCGCCGCGCGCCAAACTCTTCCATCGCCGCGTTCATGGCTTCACTCACGCCATCCGAATAAAACAAGAGCCGGCTTCCCGGCGGCAGGTCGAGCCGGTATTCAGAAAAAGAAACATCTTGAATGCCCAAGGGTAAACCGGAGTCGATTTTCAGAAATTGCGATCCGGTGGCATTCACAAAAAGAGGCGGGAGATGCCCGGCATTGGCAAAAACAATGTTTCGCAGCGCGGGATCAACAACCGCATAGATCATCGTGACAAACTTGGCGCGCGGAAAATCTTCGATCAGCACGCGATTGACTTGCGTCAGAACTTCGGCGGGCGGCAAATCTCTTTCCGCAAACAGCCGCAGAATGCTGCGCGTCGAGGCCATCAACAGCGCGGCGGCCATTCCTTTGCCGGAGACATCAGCCAGGACCAGCGCCAGGCGGCCGTCGTGCAGAGGAATGTAATCATACCAATCGCCGCCGACTTCGCTGCAGGGCAAACACAACCCCGTTATTTCAAAGCTGGGGAGATCTGGATTCCGGCCCGGGAACAACGAAAGCTGCACGCGCCGCGCCTCCTCCAGCTCTCTTGCCATGCGCTCTTTTTCCTGGCGCTCGCGTTGAAACAGCCGGGCGTTTTCGATCGCTGTTGCGATATGTCCCGCCAAAGCCTCCAGAAGCTGAATGCGGCTGGCGGAAAAACCGTTTAACTCGTGATGTTGAAAATTGAAGACGCCAATCAGCCGCCCGCGAACTTTCAGCGGAATGTCAAGCTCCGAGCGGGTTGAGGCTTCACTCACCTGGTAATAAGGATCCACGCTGACATCCGGCGCATAATGCGTCTCTCCCGTTGCGCCGACATGTCCAACCATGCCGTATTCACCGATCTTGAAGCGCTCACCTTTGATATGAAAATTAATCGTCCAGCCGCGCACCGCCGCAATCACCAGTTCATGGGTGTGATCATCTTTCAGCAACACGGCTGAGCGCGAATAGCCGAAGGTTTTCGCCACGTCGTTGACGACTTCTTCCAAAAGAGTATCCAGATCTAAAATCGCGTTGATGCGCTGCGCGACGCGCTGCAACAAAAAAAGTTCCTGTATCCGCTGATTTTGATCTGCGTCGTTCATTGCAGCTTTTCCACGCTAGAGGTTTCGTCTTTATCAAAAATTTCACCGGCAAAAACGCTTTCTGCAGAATTTTGTTTAGGCGAGCGAAAACGTTCAAAACCCGTCAAGCCGGGTTCGCGCAGCTCGCGCGCGCCTCGACCTCATTCTCAAAATGTGGAATGTATTTGAGCAAGCCGACCATTTCGAAAATTTTCTGAAAATGGGGCGACAGCCCGAAAGCCTTGAGCACCACATGTTGCTGCTGGCTGCGGCTTAGCAGGGTGATGATGATCGACATCCCCGCAGAGTTGATATATCCCACTTCACTGAAATTGAGAATCAGGTCGCGCAGCTTTTGCGTCAGCGCGCGCTCATACGCTGAAACGATTTTCTTTTCCGCCAGGCTCGTGACATCGCCTTTAAGATCGATGAGCGCGAGTTTGTCTTCCAGGCGAAGATTGACTTGAATTTCAGTCACCGCGGTTTTCCCTTGTGGCTAAAAGCTACACCGATTTTCAGTCAAGCTGAAAATGGAGGCTCTTCGAGCAGCTTTGAGGACTTTGCCCACAAAAGTAGAACTGCCACAGAAAGGGAAAAAGCCTTTTCAGTGGGATTTCATTTCAGTGGGCGAAACACTTTAAGAATTTTGTTCTAACTTTGAAAAGCTAATCCCATAATGCGACATTAGCTGACAAATTCGATTTTGCAGGAAGTTTTCCAAAAATCCGACAGACTTGCTGCTTCTGCCTCGATTTGCGCATGAGATTTTTTGGTGATCTTCTCAAACAACTCCAGGCGCAACACCGCGTGAACCGCGTTGCGCGTGTGCGACCAGACGCCGACAATTTTGCCGTTCAACAACACCGTCGGCGCAATCCAGCCCGCGGCGCGATAAACGCGCTTGTAATGCCGCATGTCGAGCAAATGATCTTTCCCGGCGTGTCCCAGCAAATAAGGATCGAACGCGGGCAGCAGCCGCAGTATGTGATCATTTAAATTGCTTTGCGCAAGCGTATCATAATCGTCACGCAAAATGTAGCTCTTTTGCTTCTCGCTTTGAATTTCGCGTAATTCTTCTTGCAACGACTCCCAAACCGATGCCCGACCAGCGGGAAAAATCGCGCGCGGTTGCCGGGCCGTAAGCTCGAAGATAGCGGCGCAGCAGAGTTTGCTTGGCTTCCGTTTCGGGAATCTCTTTTTGCGGCGGCAGCCATTGATCGACGCGAATAAAGGTTGACTTGCTGCCGCGCGGCGGGCCGTAACAAATCAAGCCTTCCACCAGCGCCGCGCGAAAAATCTGAATGCTCCACGCCGCCTTGATATACGCTTTTAACTTCTTGCCGACTTTGGGCAGGATCTGTTGGATCAACTCGGGTTGTGTCTGTGGGCCGTCCGCAAGCGCGCCGACAATGGCCGCTGTCATGGCCTGGGCTTCTTTGGGCGTAATGCCGAACCTCGACATGATCTGGTGCAGCGCTGCCAACCGGCTGCGTTTGAGCGCGTTAATATAAAGCAAAAAATCGGAGGTTTGCAACAAATGCAGCGTTTGCCGCATGCACGAGGTTTTGACCAG
>QEVD01000198.1 GCA_003576975.1 Candidatus Zhuqueibacterota bacterium | reverse complement strand
ATCTTGGCGAGCGGATAAAAGAGTTTGTCTTTGAGTTTTTGGTGATCAGCGCGCGTGAAGCCTTTATAGTTGTAAATCAGGTCATAACCGTACGCCATGTCCACGCCCCAAAAGGATTCCGAAAGCGTGCCGAAAAAAAGATGCGCCGGACCGAGAATGGTGTTGGTGGTAGGATTCTTCAAATATATATCGGCGAACTGCATGAGCATCTCGCGGCCAGCCTCGGCGTACTTCTCCTCGCCGTGCAATTGATACAGCGTCCCCATCCACACCAGGTAGCCTGCGAGTTTGCGATTGTACCAGCCCGACCAGGCGGAGTCAAATTTTTCCCCGCGATGCACTTCGGTGGTGTCGGCCGAACAGCGGTGATCGTGCGGCCGGAAAAGTTCGTATTTCAACTCCACGTCATGCTTGGGACACGTGTACATTTTATATTGATATGTTTGCTTGATCGGCGAAACGTAAATGGGACGGCGCTTGAGAAAGCGGTCGATTTCAGCCTGATTTTGATCGATGAGCTTGCGATACCAAGTGTGTTGCTGATACCAGCGCTTTGCCTGTGCGACGTCTTTGGCATCGGCCAGCAGGCGCGGATGGGAAGATTGGGCCATGAGTGATCCGAAAGTGAGGAGGAGAAGAAGCAGTAACCACGACGTTTTTTGAAAATGTAGAAGCCGCATGAGGTGTCCTTTGCAAGGTTTGTTCGCGCGAAAATATCTAAACATCCCGGTAGAATTGAGCCTGGCGCTGAGAATTCATATGATGATCCGGAAAATACGCATGAAAAATCATAAAACGCCACTGGTAATCGTTAAAATCCAAACTCACGCAATTGACCTGCGTTGGAAATTTCTTGGATGACTGGGGCATCAGCCGCCCAGTTGATGACGCCGAGAAACAGACGAAACCCGTCCGAGTTGTGTCCGACGCCCATTTTGAAATAGGCCACCAGCCAGCGATCGCCGTTGCGTTTAACGACTTCCATAGCGGTGAGGCCCTTGCCAATTGGCCGGGGCTGTTGTTCGAGCCAATGCGCGGGATCGTCGGAAATCACATACGACCAGTGCTCGATATGCCCACCAAAGAAGAGCAAGTATTTGCCGTGCAACTCTTGCACGTTACACGATTCGGGATGCGTCAAATTTTTTTCAATGTATGCCGGGCCACGATCCTGCCAGTCAATAAGGTTTTTTGAAACCGCGCGCGCGATGCATGCTTTACCCGTCTTCGTAACCGCGGTGTAGTAGAGCCAATATTCTTCACCATGCTTGATCACGTGCTGATCGCGGCACGCTGCGCCTTTTTCCGTGGGGCAAAAAGCCCAATCGTATTCTTCCGGACGAATCACCGGCTGCTGCCCCACGCGTTCCCAGGTAAACAAGTCTTTTGAAGTGGCGATGCCAATACGTTGCGTGTTTTCTAGTGTCACGCCGGTATAAAACATCCAATAGGCGTCGTTTGCTGCTATCACGAACGGCGCAAACACATGGCCGTTGTCCCAGCCGTGGGGATCAATATAAAAACAAGGCTCATATGTTTGCCAGGTTTGAAAATTCTTCGTCGTCGCGTGTCCGAACCAAATTTCATTTCCCGGCAGGCAACAACTCACATTGGGCACACCGGCAATGTGAAAGAGATGATAGATGCCTTCGTTTTCGATCAAACAAAAATCTTTGAGATAAAAACCGCGCGGGACATAGCCCGTTTTAATCCAATCTTCTTGATACTCGCGCTGGCTGTTGACGGCATCGAGATAGCATTCATAGTCGAGATTGCGAATGGTCATGAGTGTGCCGTGATTTGTTTATTGCCACAATACACATTATGGTTTCCGCGCCAGGAACAGATCGCGGCCATAGGAATCGCGAATAATCTCTGGCGTGAAGCCTGTTTCACTCAATAAACGCAGCCACTCGGCGCGCGGGAACAGCCCGCAGATATGTTGATCATAAACGATCTGTACGGGGCGATCGCCGTCGCGCAGCAGATAGGCAAAATCGGTATAATAGAAAGTATCCGCTTCGTCCGGATCATACGTCCATTCCAGATATCGAATGGCGCGGCCCTCGCCATCATAGCCGTCGTGGCTCGTCGACGGCGCAAAGGTCTCGCGGACATGATCGGGGACGAGCAAAGCCAGGCCTCCGGCTTTACAATGCACGAAAGCCGTCTGCATCGCTTGTTGGAGATCGCCGGCGGTGATCATGTGATCGATGGCATCATGAATGAAAACCGCATCGAACTCACGGCCCAGCCGCAGTGTGCGCATGTCGCCCTCCACATGTTCACATTCCGGATTGCGGCTGCGGCTCACTGCCAACATTTGCGGGGACATGTCGGACAGCGTTACGCGGGCAAAATTCTTCTTGAGATAAAAAGCGTTGCTGCCGCCGCCGCATCCCAATTCGAGCAGCGAGGGCGAGCCCGGCAATCCGGCGCTGGCCAGCGTCTGCCAAAAAAATGCGGCTTCTTCGGCGTAATCCTCCAGCGGCGAAATCAAAGGCCACCACGCCGCCAGTTCATGATACATTTTTTGCATAAGCGAATCGTTGCAGATTAATCCTAAAAATCAGGCGAGGGTTTGGCTGCTTTGAATGGTTGCAATCATCTGTTGTATCTGTTGCGGCCCTTCAACAACGCCGAGCCGCAGCAGCGTTTCGCAAGTTTCTCCCGGCGCGAGCATGCGCAAGGTGCCGCGTTTGCGTTCTGCATCGCGGCCCATGACCAGGCAATTCGCCGGCTCGATGCCAAGAACATAAGTTCCCGAACCCATTTGCTTCCATTGAATCAATTCGGGCAATTCTTTTTGGCGATAAGAAACATAACCCGCCAATTGCAGATCGTCATTGACCAGCATGATCGTAACAAAACCGTCTTTCGCAGGAATCATGTCGTGAAAGAAAACTTGCTCGGCATAACCCGCTTGCGGCGAATCCATCTCGAGATGCGTAGTGAAACCGGACTCGGCAGCCTGGTCGCGTGGGCGAGAGGAGGCGGATTTCATCACCAGCCGGCTGCCGGCTGCGAGCAATGGAAAACCAAAATTGCAGTGATCGTGTGGTCAGTCGCCGCGTCAATTGCAGATTAAATCCAAAAACAGAAGTTTCACGCAGCACTGCTTCCAGGCAAAGCTCGTATTCCTCTCCAAGCCAGCGGCCGCCGCAACGAAGCAATTGTGCAGGTAAATTGGAGACGCGGCCGTGCAGGCCATAATCGCCCAATTCGTCGCGGCCGGGAGAACCAACATTGGTCAAGCCGCAAGTATTCAACCAGCCGCCGTGAAAATTGCGCAGCCAGCCTGTGCCTTCGGGTTCGTAAAAGGAGGGGGAGGTAATGCCGCCCGCAGATTGCCACACCAGCGGTACACCTTTGTAGCTGGCCTCGTGAATGTCCAGGCCGCGATCGAGCAACACGGTGAATGCAAAGCCCGAACCGGTTTTGAATTCGGCGAGGCGCACGCCGCGGCCGGGACCGTCAATCAACTCGCATAAGCGCACTTCGGCGAGTTGGCGAATGTCGCCGATATAACGCAGTAATTCTGCGCGTGTCCAGTTTTTATTGAAGAGAGAGGGCATGGGCTCAAAGGGGCGAAGCCTGACTTGCGTGTGAGCCGCTTTTAATCCAAAACTCTCGTTGCGCAAGTCAGGCCTCGCTATTTCACTCACGATATTCATTGCACAAATAGTACAACGGCGGTTCATCTTCTTCGATTTGGGGAAAGCGGCCGATGGGTGCGAGAAAGCGATTATCCTTGGCATCGTCGTTTACGCGCGAAACTTCGCCGATCAACACCATACCCTTGCCCGCAGCGGCGTAAAACTGATGGTACATGCGCGGCGGCAAGGTAATGCTTTCGCCGGGCTGCAAAGCGATCTTGCTCTGCGCCGGCACGGTGCGGCGAATGCCGTCCGTCAGCACAGTAACCGGGGAATCGGCCAATTGTTCATCTGCGGTAGCATTGCAAACTTCGATTATCAATTCGCCGCCGCCGCGATTGATGATGTCTTCCATCTTGTGCCAATGAAAATGCCAGGGCGTCACCTGCGCTTCGCGCGCGATCATGATTTTTTCGCAGTAATCTTTGCCATTTGCCTCGCCCGGCTTGCCGTTGCGCACGGTGAATAAAAGCAGCCCGATTTCGTGAAATCTGCCCGAGCCGAAATCCGTCACATCCCAGCCGAGTTTGTTATGGATGATTTCTTGCGCGTCGAGACGGTGCGTTTGCCATTCTTCCTTTGACCAGAAAGCCCAGGGCGGCAAATGAAAATGATGTTGTTTGAAAAAGGCGGCGGCCTCGCGTTGCAGCGCGTTGATTTCGGAACGTTTCATAGCCTGTTCTCCCAATTCAAAACATACAAGCAAAAATTAAACATGCAACCCAAGATCGGTATAAAGTTGGCAAGACAAATAATACACAGATGAAATTTGGCGCGAATCCATTGACTGCGAATGAACGCAAATTATCGCAAATCGGTAATTGGTGTGTTTTGGTGGTTCCGGGGGAAATGAGTCATGCACTGTTATGCTGAAATATTTATCACTTTCTGCCCTGTCATCCCACAGGGAGCTTGTGAAGTTTTAAGCACAGTGCCGGGTACTTCACAAGATTCTTGCAGAATGACAAATCAATGTACTCATACGAATTAGGGCGAAAGTGCGCAGTAGTCTTTTTAATGTGACGCGCTTGGCAGCGATTGCATCGTTACTCCAGCGCAACAGCCTGGCCGTTTTTGTTTGAGGCCAGCGCTGCCGTCAAAATTTTGTGCTGCAGCAGTGTCTCTTCCGGGGTGATGCAGCCGAACGGCATGTTGGGTTTCGGTTCGTGCAGCTCATCCAGAAAAGCCGCCCACATTTGCAGAATGGCATCGGTGAAGCCGAATTCGAAAATCCCGCCGGTTATCGTGGCATGGGCGGAGGTGTAACCGAGATCCTCATGTTGCCAAATCTGCGGCCCGCCGTTTTCATAGCGCATGGTCTGCAGGGTCTTGGTGAATTTCGTGCTGTAGCGCGCACTGAATTTCGTGCCGATGATTTCGATATACCAGGTATCGGTTTCGCCGGGCGCAATGCGATAGGTTTTGACGGACATGGGAAATGTGTAACCTTCGCTGGGATGCCGCACTTCGCATTGCAGCGTGGCATTGTCCCAGGTTTCACACGGTGCCATGCCGCCTTTGCCATCCGGGCGTTGTGTGACGATTTTGGAAAGTGAAGCATACAAACGCGAAGGAATCCAGCGCGCGCGCAACGGCAGATGCAGCGCGTGCATACCGAGATCGCCCAGGCAGCCGTATTCCCCGTTGAACGCCAGCATGCGTTTCCAGTTGATGGGCTTGTTGAAATTCAAATCAGAGGAATGCAGATAGCCGCTGTGTACTTCGATGATGCGGCCCCAGGGATTTTCCAGAATGTATTTATGAATCTGATGGCCGCCGGGATAGAAGGGATACTCCGATGAACAGCGCACAAACACGTTCGGATGCTGTTGCATCATGGCCAGAATTTTTTGATTCGCGGCCAGGTCGATGCCGAAGGGCTTTTCGCCGAACAAATGCTTGCCGGCGGATAGGATGTCGCAATAGAATTTCTCGTGCAAATTATGCGGCACGGCGCAATAAACAACTTCAACATCCTTGGAGGCAAGCAAATCTTGATAATTGGTGGTGGCGAGCTTGATCGAAGAAAAATTGTCGGTGTACCAACCAAATAGCTTTTCATTGAGATCACAAATCGCCACGATTTCAGGTTGCGCCTTCGTGTCCAGCAGCGCAGGCCAGCGCGCCGAGGCCACGGCAAACTCGCGGCCCATCAAGCCGCAGCCGATGACGCCGAAGCGGATTTTTCGTTTTGAGGCCATGGATCTTATTCCTAGTTTCGTATTCAATACAAATTACCCTTTTATGATGGCCATAGCTTGCTCGACATTCACGCCTTCGTGCACGATGGCCATGAGGGCGCGCGTCATGTGCACCGGTTTTTCGTGTTGAATGATGTTGCGGCCGTACACAATGCCGCTCGCGCCCTGCTGCATGAGTTCATACGTTCTCTGCAGAACCTCGCGTTCGCTGGCTTTGCCGCCGCCGCGCGGCAGCACCGGCCGTCCGGCAATTTCAATCACGCGGTGATACTGGCTCACCTCGTCGCAGGGATCAGCTTTGATAATATCCGCGCCCAATTCGCAAGCCTGGCGCACCAGCGGCAGGATTTTGTTAAGATCGCCATCAACTTGATAGCCGCCCTTTTCTTCGTTGGGCCGCATCACCAGCGGCTCCACCATCAGCGGCATGCCGTAGCGCTCGCAAATCGGCTTTAGGCGCGAGACGTTTTCGACGCACTGGCGGTGCAGATCGGGCTGGTTCGGCAGGATCAGCAGATTCACCACCACGCACGCAGCATCCAGCACCAGCGCCTGCTCGACGGCGTCGGCAATCACACAACTGAACAAGACTTCATGCACTTTGGCATTGTAGCAGTTCGCGATGTCGGTGCGCAGCACCAACGCCGGCTTGTCTTTGCCGGGAATGCTTTGCAGGATTTCCGCCTGGCCGACAGTGAGTTGAATGGCATCGGGTTGTGCGGCGGCAAGGGCATGAATGGCTTTTTCAATATTTTCGATGCCGCTCAAGAAACTCACTTCATTGAAAAAGCCGTGATCGAGGGCAACATCCAGGCATTTGCCGGTTTTGCCGAAGAGGCGGTGGAGGCGAAATTTTTTTTGCATAGGTTTTCCATTTTTGTTTTGTCCCGATCTGTCATCCTGAAAGGATTTTGTGAAGATTCCAGCACGCCCTCAAGGCCTTCACAAGATTCTGTCGGAATGACAGGATTGCGTGCTCGGCTGAATCATGTGAAAATGCATTCGCACGCAAACCTCGTGAGGATTCCAGTACGGCTTCAAGCACTTCACAGGATTCTCTTTGAAAGACACGATTGGACGATCGTCTGAATTAATGTGAGAAGGCACGAGCGCGTAAACCCGTGGTTACGCACCGATATTAACAACAAACCACAGCAATAAAATGATTAGTCCAACCAATGCCCACGTGCCGAAGAAGCCGATATAATCCATTTTCATCGGTTTGTGCAACTCCCAGTGGGTTTTGGGGAACAGCTTGCGCGACTCGAAATGATGCATGTGGTCGGCATTCTCCTGCACCTTGCGCTGATCTTCTTCAGGCGTGGGTTGGATGGGGGTGTGCACTTTGGCAAAAAAGTAATCCAGCGTTTTGCGGCTGGCCGGCTTGCTGAAATAACTCAGCACGATCAAACATAAGAGCGGGAAAATCGCATCAAAAGCAAAGCGTGTGGCTTCAAGCTGCGCCTTGTTGAAGCCGGAAAAATTGATGCCGAACCAGCTCAACACCCACAATTCCGCGTTGAAGCGGCCCACCCCGAGCAGGCGTGAATTGGGGTCGGCGGGGTCTTCGCGCGTTATGCGATCGAAGAACAGGGGATAGGGCGGAACCATCCGCGTTTTGGTGATGCGTTCGCCTGCGTGCTGCGCCAGGCCGGCTTCCACATCTGCGCGCAGCGCCTTGGTTTCGACCACGATTTGGCGTTCCTGCGTTTGTTTGAGAAAGGGCGCATAGCTGCGTGTCGCGTCCCACGAGCTAAACACATTGGGAATGATCACGATGATGAGAAACGAGACGAAGATTTGAATCGTTACCGCTGTTTTGCTCAGGCGGCGCCACATGAATCCCAGCCAAATTGCCGCGCCAAAAATGGCAGGCATGCTGATGAAATATTTGAACAGTTCCAACAAGTTCTTGACGTAAAGCGCCATGCCGATGCCGCCAAAAATCGTAAGAAAAATGATGATGCGGCTCACGAACAAATAATGCTCCTCAGATTTGTGCGGAAACAGCGGCTTGTAAACCTGATGCACGAATAATGCTGCCAGCGAAACGGATTGCACGTCGAGCGAGGACATATTGGCGGCAAGCACACCGATCATCATAATGCCGATAAAACCGGGGCCGAGCAATTGTTTTGTCATGTAGCCCCAAATCAAGTCGGGATCGTTCAGTTGTCCCGCGTACAACCCAATGGCCAGCAAGCCGGCCAGCGCCCAGAAAATCATCATCACGCGCTTGAACATCATGCCGCCAATGATGCCAAAACGCGCAGTCTTCTCGTTTGTAGCAGACCCCATGACCTGCATACCGGTGCCCACGGCCACGATGGAGACAAGATTGGCAAATGACATGGCGGCAATGGTGTACCAGGCATACTCACTCAACGCTTCGGTTCCGAACAGCCAAAACATGTGTTCCGGCACGGCCGCGTGCAGGCCGGAGAATCCTCCAATTTTATAAATGCCAAATGGAATGAGAATGCAGGAAAATATGATCATGAGCACGCCTTGCACCACGTCGGTCATGGCCGCGGCGGTAAAGCCGCCCAGCAATACATAAATGCACACAATGCTGCCATACAAAAAGTAGAAATACACCGGATCGACATACGATACAAACGCGCCGAGTTTACCCTGACTGTCCATGTTACGCAATTCTTGATAGCGCGTCTTTTGCTCGTCGGGCAAACGCCCGTCGAGATACAAACCCCGCAGTTGATTGAACTCGTGATAGGATTCGACGCGCAGTTTCTCTTCGACGGTAAACTCATGCGCCGGTTTGGGGGTAAGCGCCATGAAGGTCTTGGCAGAGACAAGATAGCCGACGGCCGTGCCGAACAAGGCCATGACAATCGTGAACACCGCAAAGGCACCGCCCAAAAATTTGCTTTCGAAGCGTTCCGTGAAAAAATCGCCGATGGTGATGAGGCGGGCGCGGCGAAACAGCATCGAGGTGAACCAGTAGAACGGGGTCAGGAACAAAACCAGGTATTGAATCCACATGCCGGCAATGCCCTGGCGGTAAATCTCGCGCGAGAGAGCCGCGGCCTGGCTGGCGTCGGTGGAAGCGCCAAAGTTCAGGAAGAATTGATAGAGCCTTCCCATCCGCCGGCCGCCGATGAAGTATTCCTCGGTCGTTCGCATGCGTTCCTGCAGGCGTTTGCCAATCCAAATCATGATCACGAAATACGAAATGATGATAGCAACGTCCAAGATATGCATGCCGATAATGTGCATTCTATCCTCCGAGGGGTGAAGGGGGCTGAGAGGCTTGCCCTTGGTTATGAGCGGTGAGCACGGTCGAATCGTCTGGCAATCACACAGCGCTTGTCTGGCCTTTTGCCAGAGTCTGCGCAGAGGGGAAACGGAATTCCTGAAGCGCGCACGTTGAAAAATAGTGTACGATAAAGAACCGGTATGAAGCAAGCCTTAACAATTTAATGGCGCGCACGCAAATTTCATTGCGCTTCAGGCGAATTTTCTTGGCATTTGAAAGCACGTTCCTGCTACTCTCGAATGGAATGTGATTATAAAAACCGGAAACCCTGGTTGGTTTTGCCGTGTGTCGTCTCTGGATGGTCAAGCCGCGGCTGAGTCTTGCCGAATTTGAATGTCAAACCTTTCCGCTTGACTCTTCGCTGGAATTTTTGCATTGTGTTCCGAAAGCTTTTTGCCCGCAAAACTGAAATACCGCAAAAAGGTTCTGACGTTTGTGGAATTTCCTCCTGTGCGGGCGGTTAAAAGCCGCGCGGCGTGCCTCCGATTTGAGCCGGGCCGGACTCCGGCAGCCGCCAACAACGCCGCAGCGCTTGTTTCACACCGGCAACGTAAATTTCTAAAATTCCCCAAATCCGGCCAAACCCCATGCGCCAAAAAGGCCAATTTTTTTAGCAGCGGTTGCAAAGATATTGGCCGCAAAAATGATTGATTATTACACGTTTGGCTGATTTCCCTCTGATGCTCCATGATAAAATAGTGTAACGCGCGTTCATCGTTTAAATCTTATTAATGGTTGATGACGGGCTTTATACTCTCCTCAAAAAGGCGGTTGAACTGGTTTTAGTCGAAAAAAAATTATAATGACAAAACGGTTCATAGCACGATTTCGTTCCTTGCCCTCTTCGTTCATTCACAATCTTTCAGGCTTTGTGAAAACGGCGATCCGGGCACTGTCCTAGTGTGCCAGGTTCTGTAATCAGCATTAGAAAATCTCAAACTTCCTGAAACCATGAGCTTAATGCTGCACGCCTCTTGACGAACAGTTTCGACAGAATTTCAAGATGAATGACCGCCAACGTTCACTTTTGATTAACCTAAAATTAAAGCGTTTACAAACAAGGTGAAGGAGGTGAGTCTCCCGATATAATTGTTTCGCTGTGCTTCGATGCAGTTATGTGAGTCAAAAAGACTGAGGTTAAATTCTCTATCTCCTGTCCTAACACGGAGGGTTGTTATGCAACATCGAGTATCGAGAAGAGGCGTCGGCGTTTTGCTGATAGCTCTTACTCTATTGGCCGCAACCAATGCATTTGCGGCCTTGGGAAAAATTGCCGGCACGGTCAAAGACGCTCAAACCGGTGCGCCACTTCCGGGAGCGAACTTGACGGTTGTTGGCACCATTTTGGGTGCCAGCAGTGACGCCGATGGCAATTACTTCATTTTGAATGTGCCTCCGGGCGTTTACAGCGTTCGTGTGACGTACATCGGCTATGAAACCAAAGTGATCAACAACGTGGCTGTGCGGTTGGATGTGACCACGCCAATCGATGTGACGCTCACCCAAACCGTGGTTGCCGGTGAAGAAGTCACGGTGGTAGCCGAACGTGCACTGGTTGACCGCACGCTGACCGCCTCTCGCGCCAGCATCAGCGCCAACGAGTTGAATAATACTCTTCCCACCTCCAGTATCGCCGAAATTGTGGAAACCACGGCCAGCACCTTCCGCGGTTACATTCGCGGCGGCCGCAAGTATGAATCCCGCACCCTGGTCGATGGCATCAATATCTCCGATACCTATTTCTCCGGCGGTACCGGCGATGGCGTCTATCAGCTATACACCTCCACGCGGCGTTCGGAAGGTAGTGAAACCAATGTCGTCAACGTGAACCCTGAAACAGTTTCCGAGTTGGCGGTATTGGCTGGAACATTTAATGCCGAGTACGATGCGGCTTCTGCCGGTATCATCAATATCGCCACGCGCGATGGCGGCCGCAAGCTTTCCGGTAAGGTCTTTTTTCGCAGCAGCGCCGGCGGGCTGGATCATGCTGGCCCGGGCGTTTACAATGATCTAGCGCGCTTTCAGAACGACCGCCAATCCCTGTTGAACAACAAAACCGCGTCGGATAGCGCACGCGCCAGATTGATGGCTTTCGACGAGAACTCGAAATCGACGTTTGGCTACGGTGAAGACCCGACGATGGACGGCGAGCTTTCCCTGGGCGGTCCGTTGACTGAAAAGGGCAATTTCTATTTCAGCAGCCGCGTGCTCAATTCGCACGGCCGTTTCACCAACGAGTTCACCCGCGAAATCAACTCCTCGTTGAAGTTGAACTACAACCTCACCAACACCCAAAAATTGACGGGCAATGTCATTCTCAATGACGGCGGCATTCTGGGCGGCTGGAAGAATCGTACCTTCAGCAGCCGTTTCAAATTCTTCCCGGTGGGCAATCCGCAAAACGAGAAACTGGGCCTGGTCAGCTATCTGGCCTGGACCAACAGCATTTCGCCCAAAACCTTCTTTGATGTCCGCGCCAGCTACATCGGCCGCACCTCGCGTTTTGGCTACTCCGATGATGATGGCAATGGCAGAATCGAACAAGGCGAAGACGGCGAGTTTCTCAAGCTGACGACCAAAGAACAATCCGAAAAGTATCTCGGCGCTGGCGGCAGCGGTGTGATCGGTACGCAACGCACCTTCTTCACCGGCGACCCCGGCAACGAGCGCTATCATGATGTGCCGTTCAGCTCCGGCCAATATCGCTTTGGCCAGCCCGCAAGCGCAATGCGATTCAGCTCAAGGGTGATCTCACCAGCCAGATCAATTTCAATCATCAGTTGAAAGCCGGCTTTTTGTATCGCCGCCATTCCGTGGAGGATTTTCAACAGCGCACCCAGGTCATCAAAACCTTTGACAGAAATTTCCCATTTGAGGAAACTTCCTATAAGTTGAATCCGCAGGAATATGCCATCTATGCGCAAGATCGCATTGAATATCAGGGCATTATCATCAATGCCGGCGTGCGCATTGACGGCTTTGACACGGGCGCGGAACAATTTGGCGACTTCTTCAATGTGTCGCGTTCCGACACCCTGGCCAGCGGCGCGATTCAACGCACACAATTGCGCTCGGCCAATGTGCCCACCAAGTGGTTCTTCGGCCCGCGCCTCGGTATTTCACACCCGATCTCGGACAATGCGGCGATGCACTATTCGTGGGGCCGTTTCTTCTCCCCGCCGTCGTTTATGAAATCGGCGTGCAGTGGTCGTTCTTGCCGGATTTCCGCATGGACGCCACGGCCTACTATCGCGACATCAGCAACTATGGCACGACGGGCTATTCCATTAATCCGGCCACCGGCCAGGGTTTTGGCTCCTACACCTACGTGACCAGCTTCGGCTACGCCGATGCGCGTGGCATTGAGTTGACGCTGGAAAAACGGCCTTCGGGATGGTTGTCCGGCCGGTTTAGCTACGCCTTCAGCTACATCAAGGGTGCGGCAAATGCCTCCAGCATCTCTCCCAACAAGAGTGCCTTCTCCGCTGCTGCGGATGCCGCGGCCGGCATTCCGTTTGATGACCGCTATCAATGGAACACCTTCCCGGTCAATATCACCGGCGGCGGTAATGCGCTGGCTTCTGGTTTCGACCGCGAGCATCGCATG
>QEVD01000197.1 GCA_003576975.1 Candidatus Zhuqueibacterota bacterium | reverse complement strand
AAGCCCCAGACGCTCTACCATTTGCGTGTGACGGATGCGTATGGTAAAGCCTATTGGCTGGATTTGGAGATGCGCGGCAAAGCGACGCTGGATGATCTTGATTTTTATTTACGCGAAATTTGGCTGGAATGCTGCGGCCATCTGAGCCAGTTTTCATTAGGGGGCTGGCAGGGTTCAGATATTGACATGAACAAAAAGATCGACGCGGTATTCACGCCCGGCCTTACGCTCACACATATTTATGATTTTGGCACCTCCTCGGAAACCTTGATCACGGCCGTCGATCTGCGCGAAGGGCATCCCACGACGAAACATCCGATTGCACTGATGGCGCGCAACCTGCTGCCGGAGAGGCAATGTCTCAAATGCAAAGAACCCGCCACCTGGTGGTGCCCGGAATGCCTTTATGAAAATGAGGAAGAAGGAGTTTTTTGCGACAAGCATATCGCAAAGCATCCTCACGAGGATTACGGTGGGCCGGTAGAAATTGTGAACTCCCCGCGCATGGGCATGTGTGGTTATAACGGACCGGCTGAGCCGCCCTATTGATGATAGCCTATCGCACGGATCTCGCCTACATTCACCACACCGGTTTTCGCGATTTTGCGCTGCAAGCCGCGCCCGGGCTGTTGGATCTTCTGCGACAACATAAAATCATTAACGGCCTGATTGTGGACCTGGGCTGTGGCAGCGGCATTTGGGCAAAAGAACTTGTGCGCGCCGGATATGAGGCTTTGGGCATTGACATTTCTGCGGCCCTGATCAAGCTTGCGCGCAAACATGCTTCGCAGGCTACGTTCCAGCGCGCCTCATTTCTAGAGGCGCCAATACCGCCGTGCGCAGCGATCACCTCGCTGGGCGAATGCTTCAATTATTTATTTGATGAAAAGAACGGCACAGCGGCCTTGGCGCAGCTTTTTAAGCGATTGTATCGTGCGCTGCGCCCGGGAGGCATTCTGATATTTGACATTCTCGAGCCGGAGCAATGGCGCAACGGCCGGCCCGCCAAGCGCTTTGTCCTCGGCAGAGATTGGGCGGTCTTGGTGCAAGTTGAGGAGGACACAAAATCGCATGTTTTAACCCGGCATATCATAGCTTTTCGCAAAGCCGGAAATTTTTATCGCCGCAGCGCAGAAACGCATGTTGTGAAACTGTATCGCCGCGCTGCAATTGCCGCGCTCTTGCGCCGCGCCGGTTTCAGCGTGAAAATATTGCGCGGTTACGGCCAAATGAGTTTCGCGCAAGGCCATGTGGGATTTCTCGCACGCAAACCCTGACAGGAGACTTAAATGGGCGTTATGCTGCAAGCATTTTATTGGGATTGCCCCCGCGTCGAAGGCAAGGAGTTCAAGTGGTGGGAACATGTACGCACTCAAATTCCGGCTTTGGCGCAGGCGGGTTTTACCTCGTTATGGCTGCCGCCCGCGCATAAAGCGGCCAATCTCGGCGGCCCCTCGATGGGCTACGATCCTTACGATTATTATGATCTGGGCGAGTTCGATCAAAAAGGCAGCGTGCCAACCTGGTTTGGAACAAAGCAGGAATTGCTCGCCTTGATCGAAACCGCGCATCAACACCGCATGACGGTGTTGGCCGACATGGTCATCAATCACAACAGCGGCGCAGATGCCACCGAAGTCAATCCCATCACCGGCAAATTGCGCTGGACGCTTTTTCACTCGAAAAGCAAGCGCTTTCTGCGCAATTGGGAATGCTTTCATCCCAACAGGTTTGAATCTTGGGATGAAAACACGTTCGGCGACATGCCGGATCTCTCGCACCGCAATCCCTACGTTTTTGGCGAAATCATCAATCTCGCGCGCTGGCTGGTGGAGGAGATTGGCTTTGATGGATTTCGTTATGATTTTGTGAAAGGCTATGGCGCGGGCACCGTAACCGCGCTTCAGGAATTTCGCTATATGCGCGGCGATCGTTTGCTCAAGCCTTATGGCGTGGCCGAGCATTGGGACAATGCCGGCGCAATCGAGCATTGGGTCAATGTCACCAATTTTTCCAATACCAATCCCGTGGATGCCTTTGATTTTCCGTTGCGAGAGCTGCTCAAATCATTATGCGATCAATACGGTTTCAGTTTGCGCAACCTCATGAGCCGCGACACGCTTTTGCAAAAGCAACCGATCACGGCCGTCACCTTTGTCGAGAATCACGATCTGCGCGACGGCGGCCGGCCGATTGTCAACGACAAACTGCTGGCGTACAGTTACATTCTCACGCACGAAGGTTATCCCTGCGTCTTTTGGAAAGATTATTTCAATGAGGGTTTGGCAGGCGCCGGCACACCGCACGGCCTTGCCGGATTGATGCAGGCGCAGCGCGCGTATGCCGGCGGCGGAACACAGGTGTTGTACGTGGAGGATGATTTGTATATGATGCAACGCCTCGGACATGAGGGGAAGCCAGGCTTGATTTACGTGCTCAACAACCGCGGCGACGGGTGGCGCGGAGCCTGGGTTACAACGCAGTGGCGGAATGCCCGCTTTGTGCCGTTAGCTTGGTGGAGCAAAACCGACTTGGGCCCTCCAGAAGACCAATCATCCGCAGCGGATGGGCGCGCGCAGTTTTATGCGCCTCCGCGCGGCTATGTTGTGTATGTTTTAGCATAAAAGCCCGTAACGGTTTTCTTCAAGCTGAAACCCGGCGCTCAGCAACAAAAAACGCCCACAAAATCGAACTCCCACAAGAAAAAGCAAAAGCCTTTTCAGTGGGAGTTCTTTTTTAAGGGCGAGACGCTTTCCGTTCTACTGCAAATGAATTCAACACATTTTGAAGAATGAATCTACGGCTCGTGTTTGAGATTGCGCAGCGCGAGCGTGAATTCACCGTTCGCGGTGTTGGCGCTGTAACCGAACAGGATGCGCTCCGGATAGCCGTGTTCTGGATTATAGTTGACCTCCAGCTTTTCCGGGTGCTGCGCGCGCAGTTTCTCGATCCAGTCGAAAATTTGCTCGACACTCATGATTTCCGAAGTCAGCGGCAGTTTCTCCCCGTTTAACCCCAACACCTCACTCACCCGGCGGTTTTTAACGATCACTTTATACCAATGCGGCGCCCGGCAGAAGCACAGGTGTTCCTGTTCAATACTGTAATTGCTCAAGCGCAGCGACTGCCAGCGTTCATGAGGGTTTACCATGCCGCTCAAGTTTTGCAACAAGCTTTCCGTATGATCACACGCCAGCGGCAACAAGCTAACAAATATTATTGCGATCATCCTTTTCATAGATCATCCTCATATTTATTGCAAAGGCCTCTTTGCTATCTCTGGATTCGCAACTCTCGCAACGCCGTCATTCCGCCCGGCGAGGCAACCAGTTGCGCACCGATAAAATACGCGCCTTCCAACTGCTCACCGTTGTTGCCTTTGCCGTCCCAAGTGACGGAGTACTGCAGGGCCTCGCCCGGTGCAAGCGTGGTGTTTTCCACAATCGCAATGAAGGCCTTTTCGAATGACCAATGCCAGGCCGGTTCGGGCAACTGAAGTTGCATCTGCGGCGCCAGCGTCAACGCGGCTGCCGGGAATGCAAAGAAATCGAATTTCTGCCCGCCGGTGTTCAAGGGCAGCGGCTGCGAGGTGTTGTTCGCGGCGGTCAAGGTCAACGTTACGCTTTCACCGGCTTGCAAAAACTCGCGATCGAGCGCAAGCTCCAGCGTCAACGCACTCGCGGAAAGCTTCTCCGCTGCTTCCGTCAAGCGCGCAATCACCGCGCGCAAGTTTGCCGGCGCTTCGAGATTATCCGTGATTACGCGCTTGCTGCTGCCCGCAAAGTTGAAGTACACGTCATAATTAAACGCATCTGCGGTGTTTTCCTGCACGTAACGATCATTCAAATGCAAAAAATCATTTTGCAATAAAAGCGTGACGAGACTGCCGAATTCCTCGGCCGTCAGCGCTGCGGCGATTTGGCCGCCGCCGCGCTGGGAATCGACAAAGCGCGCATAGCCATTGGCGTCAATCGTCAAATTCTGATAAATTCCAGCAAGCCCGCCTGTGATTTCCATTGCAATGGCCGTTTCGCCGGAGGGCTTGAAAACAGAATCGGTTTGTTTATTCTCAGTTGCTTCAAAAAGATTACTTCTGCCGCAGCCGGACATGACGAATGCGCTTATCAAAATTGCGGCGCTGATGATGCGAACGTTCATGGCATTGTTCCTTTTATGCTAATGTGTTTTGAGATGACATGTTTTTGAAATTCCGGCCGATTGCAAATTGTCGCAGCCGGCTTGTCACGGCTATCCCCAACGCAAGCGCAATGCCATAAGCGCTTCAGCGATAAATATCTTTTAGAATCAATGATTTACCGAAAGGTGGGCAGGCTTAATACTAATCGGATCTCTCAGAAAGCTGTGGGGGTGTGCAAAAATTTGAATGATTTTAGAATTTAGAGACGGGAAAGCAGGGAAGCTCTTCGAGCAGCTTTGAGAACTTCGCCCACAAAAGCAGAACTGCCACAGAAAGAAAAAAGCTTTTCAATGGGATTTCATTTTAGCGGGCGAAACACTTTTAGAATTTTATTCTACTTTGAAAAGCCAATCCCTTAAGGTTTTAACACGAGCGGTATTCTAATGCCTACACCGGTAGGACAGCCGTTCAATGTACGTTGTTGGAATTTGTTCAGTCTCCAAACATGATTTTCGCGCATCTATTTTCGCGCTCGCACCTCATACCGCAACTCTGCGAAGCCGTCGCCAAACTTTTGGACCGAAACGAGCCTGAGTGAGGGCGAAAGAATCTGGCGTGGAAGCAGTTGCTTGCCGGCGCCCAGCGTGACTGAGCCAACTTGCACTATGATCTCATCGAGCAGGCCGGCGTCATAGAACTGCCCAACAAGATCGCCGCCGCCGACCAGCCAGATATTTTTGCCGTTCGCAGCAGTTCGCATTTGCTCGTGCACGGGGCGAACCTCGCCTTTCACAAACCGAAGGTCCACATTGGGCACGCGCGGAAGCTCGCGATGAGAGAAAACCTGGCTTGAGCACGTGCCGCAACATCCACTCATACGTCGCCGAGCCCATGGCCAGGGCGCCGATCTCTTTAATAAACTCCGGGTAGCTCGTTTCCTCGACATCGCCGAGCGAAAACAGCCACTCCAGCGAGTCATCCGCCGTCGCGATGAAGCCGTCAAGACTGGTTGCGGTGTAGTACTGGGTTCGCATGGTTTTGCAATCCTGATTTTGTTGATGCAGGTATAGAAATGCGAGTTTGTAATTCAAATGAAATCAGTTCGAGATTTGTTTCACGATCACAATAGAATTGCGGTTCCGGAGGCGGATTGACGCCGGAACTGATCCCGAGATTCTTATGCAGATGATACTGACGAATTATGCCCTGTTCGGCCAAATATTCAAAAGATTCTATATTCTGATCCCAGGCTCCATCATTATCGGAGTCGAAAAGACTTTGAATTTTGTAACACTGGAATTCACCTGCTTGAACTTTTACATTTTCAATGCTGACGACTTTTTTCAAGATTCGAATTGGAGTCTCGATGTATAGCCATTCCTGGCCGATTTCCAGAGGATATTGAATACGCTGACGTGGATGAATTCTTTGTATCACAGTATCGCTGTCAGAAAATGATCCATGTAATCCAATAGATTTGAAAGGAATTTGTAGAATATCCCAACTCGCTAGGAAGTAAGGGGTCTTGCCAAACGATTCTCCCGAAGAGTTGCAGCGGGGCCTTGTCCTGTAAGCATACACGTACAAGCCATCTTTAGTATTAGCATAATAGGTATCTGTCTCAAAAGTACATAAGTTTTCAGGAAAGGATATAAAGCCCAGTTTTTCGCTCATAATGTACGTCGTAATGGAATCATCAAATATCTCTCTTGCGGTGATTTTGTGTTCGACGTTTATTACGACTAAATCACGAAAGGGAGCGATAGCTACGGAATCACGATGGCAATTATAAAAACGTTCTTCTCGAAGATATTCCCATCGATTATTAATTGCGAGAGGGAACTCAAAGGCCCCAGGGCCTTCGTGAATTGGCGGTGTAGAATTTTTGGAACAACTCAGCAGTATATTGGCAATAGTGCGAGTATTGCACTGAGAACGATACGACGGAATTGGTTCTTCATTGCTCTCTTGAAATGAACAACGCTAACTACCTCATTTGCCTCAAAATGTCACAACACCATTAGAGTTCCTGCCCGCCCAAGATGCTCGTCCGATATAAGCATATCCGTAAAACCGTGATGCAAATGATTTGGCATCTCATCGCTTATCTGGAGAAGAGACGGAAGTGAACTATATTCTCTTATGAATTGTCACCGCAGCTAAAGTTATTTTTCCTCGCGAGTATCAACACGATACTTTTGCTTGCACGCGGCTAACACCCACGTTCACCAGCGCGAATAGCCGGTTTTGACGCCCAGCTAGGGGTGTGGCCGAAAACCCCTTTGATTGTATAATCGATGAGGCTAACCATCTGTTTTCGAGTATGTGTTTTGACCAGAAGCAGACTTTTCGGCTACACCCCTAGCCGCGTTCAGTATCGCGCATGTTAGTCTTTTTCCCAATGAAAACCACATGCTCGTCTGGATATTGATCGCGATCCATAAGAATACACCGGCATCCATTCTCTTGCATGATTCTCAAGTATTCCTCTTCAGCCAGCGAGCTGTAATAGAACTCTTTGCCGCACATCTGCCCGGTAATCTCCCCATCTATGCCGCCGGCCGTAAACAGTATGACGCCCCCGCCGGCGAGCGCGTTACACAATTTTTTGATCACATGGCCTTGTTCAGCATAAGGGAGGTGAAACAGGCTATCCCAGGCAATGATCGCATCGTACTGCTGTTGGGGCTGCCACGCGCAAACATCCACGTGCATAAAATACGAGTCCGGGTGGTGCGTTCTGGCGTAAGCGAGCATTGCTTGAGAGACATCGATCCCGGTGACCTGGAATCCTGCATTTGCCAACGTCGCGATCATTCTTCCACCGCTGCCACAACCGGCATCGAGTGCATTCCGTTGGTTAACGCAAAGTTTAATAGCCCGGTCGAGAAAATGAATGCCCGCCAGTGATTGGCATTGTTGATCATTCCACCAACTGGCGATGCTGTCGTAGAGGCGGCCTGTTTCTGTGGGTTTCATTTTTTAAAAGGACTGACAACTGCTTGTTGGGCGCTAAAATCGCAGCGTTTATTGGCGTTCATTCGCGGTTTGAGATATGTTAAAGTTATTCGAAGATTGTGCTTGCCTTCACAAAAAAGCATAAGGCACCGGCAAATCCATCACGGTGCGCAAGCCGGGCGCCGTTTGCATAATCCGGGGAATAGTATTCACCAATGCGCCAATCGTCCCGGTATCGCCGAAGATGCCGCCAACGATGTTCATGTACAACGGCGGATCGCCGCTGATCTCAACGCGATCAAATGTCTCTTTCTGGCCTACGGACATTTGCCAATCAAACACCAATAAATCTTTCGCGCCTTGTTTGCACTTCAATGTTTGATGAATGCCGGTAACCTGGCCTTTCTCTACAATCAAATAAGGCGTTTTCACCCGTTTCGTGGCCAATACCGGTTTGAGCGATTCCGCGAATTTGTCCGCGTGCCACCCCAGCCTTTGGAGAATCGTAGCCGCCGATTCGTGCAAGCCGATATGGCCAAAACCGCCGGCCGCAACTTTTGCCTTGAATTGTGCGCGCGTCAGGCCGGCGCCGATTTTTTGCTGAAACGGCAGGCGGCGCTTGCTGGCATCGGCCACGCGCGTGATTTTGATCGCCTTCACACTCGTGCAAACGCTGGTGAGCGTAAGCGGCAGAATATCCATCGCAAAGCCAGGATTGACGCCGGTGGCGACCACCGCAACGTGATGCTGCCGCGCCAGTTGATCCAGGCGTGCGCAAAACGCCGGATCGCGCTCAAATGGATAAAACAATTCTTCCGTTGATGAAACGATATGCGCGCCGGCGCGAATGATCAGCGCTAATTGTTCCTCCACCCGGCTGAGAAACGAACTGGTTGTGTGCACCACCACTTGCGGCCGCCATTCCGCCAATGCCGCCGCGGCATCGCTGCGCACAAACACGCCGAGATTCTTTTTTAATCCGCAAACCTCGCCGACATCGCGCCCGGCTTTGGCGGGATCGATATCAATTGCGCCCACCAACTCTGCCCCGGATTTCTGCAATAACGCTTTCACACATGCCTGCCCAATCGGGCCGAGGCCGAATTGCGCCACACGAATGGCCATGAATCTTTCCTTCCTGCTCGTTTAAATCGGTTGTATTTGGTTTTTAAATTTTGCGACGCAAAGTAAACAGCAAAACCGGTAAAAGCAAGATGTGCGCGTCGCTTCTGCCATTTTGTAAATCGTCGCAGCCGGTTAAAGAGAAAGTACTTGACTCCACAATCTCCCTTTTGTATTTAGTGGGTGTCTGAAAACACCGCCCGGGCAGTTTTTCGGATGGGCGCTTTCGACTGGCTTCGAGTGGAGGAAGATGCAAGAAATGATGAGGCGAGGAGGAATGAAAAAATACGTTTTGGTGCTTGCCCTTTTGTTTTGGGGGAATCGTGTTTCCGCACAAACGCCGTTAGGGCTGGAGGAGGCCTTGCGGCTGGCCGAACAGAACAATCTTCAAATTAAACAACAACAACAGCGCGAAGCGAATGCACGTCTGGAGGTCGATATCCGCCGCGGCCAGCGCTTGCCCAGCCTCGATTTCACCGGTGCAACCTCGTACACCGATGAACTCGCGCGCTTCGACTTGCCTCAAACACTCACGGGCGGCCGGCTCATCCGCATCGAGTTGGGCGGCCATGATCGCACCGATCTCAGCCTGGGCTTGCGCCAGCCGTTGTTCACCGGCGGGCGGTTGAGCACGCAAGTGGCGTTGGCGCAAAACGCGCTCGCTTCCGAACAAACGCGCCGCGAGCTTCTGCAGCAGCAAACGGCATATTATGTCCATCAGTTGTTTTATCAAGCGCAAGCGCTCAAACAACAGCGCAAGATTCAAGAGGCGAGCCGCCGGCGCCTGGAAGTGCAGCTTGATCAAACGCGCAGCCTGTTTCGCGCGGCGCAAGTGATGGCATTCGATACCTTGCAAGTTTACAATCAAACGCTGCAACTCGATATTGAGGCCGAACAGAATCAGCGCGACCAACGCCTGCTCGACTTGCAAATGGCGCGCACACTCGATTTGCCG
Source organism: Candidatus Zhuqueibacterota bacterium (assembly GCA_003576975.1). Taxonomy (GTDB): domain Bacteria; phylum Zhuqueibacterota; class Zhuqueibacteria; order Zhuqueibacterales; family Zhuqueibacteraceae; genus Coneutiohabitans. The sequence continues at coordinate 6,910 of QEVD01000197.1, read as the reverse complement.
GAAGTACGTCCGATTGCAGAAGCAACTTTGAACAAGCCTGTCGAGAGCTATCCCAATTTGGATAGCCTGAAGCAGGCTGCGTTACAACATCGTCCGGAACTGGCCGGTGTGCGACTCGGGCAAAGCGCGACACAACTGAGCCGCAAACTGGCAATCGCGGCGTATTATCCCAATCTCAACGCCGAAGCAAGTTATCATTACGCCAAGCCCGGGCTTAATCAGGTGGCGAACGAGTGGATGCGTTACGGCGTGATCGGTGTAAATCTGCAATGGAATCTCTGGCGCGGCCGGCAGGATCGCCATCGCGCACAGCAGGCCGAAGCGGAATTTGCGCGCTTGACGCTGCAAGAGCGTGAGTTGTTGCGCAGCATAACTTATGAAGTCGAACGTGGTTGGGAAAACTTGAAATTTACCGGCCGGCAAATCGCGCTGGCGGAGCAGTTGCTGGCGCAGCAGCAAGAACGCTATCGCATCGTGGCGGCGCAACAGCGCGAAGGCGTGGCCAGCACCAATGACGCCGTCGTGGCGGAAAACGATCTGCGCCAGGCGGAACTGCAACTGCAACGCGCACTGGTGCAGTATTATTTTTCGCAAAGCGAGTTGCGGCTGGCGACCGGCAGCATCGCGGAGTGAGTGACGATTTCGGATTGCGAATTGTGGACTGCGGGAGCATGATATGAAAAAAGAGTTTGCGGTTTTTTTGCTGGTTTCAGCGTGGTTGTGCAATTGCAATAATAATGATGATTCGGTTTTTCAGGCCAGTGTGATCGTGGAAGGCACGGCCATCAAAGTCTCGGCGCAAACCGGCGGCTATTTATTGCAGGTGAATTGCGAAGAAGGCGAACACGTTCAAAGCGGTCAAACATTGGCTGTAGTTGATGCCGAAAAGCCCGGCTATCAGCTCGAACAGGTGCAGGCCGGACTCGATGAGCTGGCCGCGCAACGCCGTATTGCAACGGCGAGCGTGCGGCGCGCGCAAGAAGATTATGATCACGCCAAAACCAAGCATGAACGCTATCGCGAGTTGTTTCAACAAAACGCGGCTTCGCAACAAGTGCTGGATGATTTGAAGCTCAATTATGATCGCGCCAAAACCGCGCTGGAAACCGCGCAGCAAAACTTGCAAACGCTGAACAGCCGCGAAAAAAGCCTGGCAGCCCAAGGCAAACTCTTGCAGCGCCAGATCAATGACGCCACGATTACCGCCCCGATTGCCGGAACGATCACGACGCGTTATTACGATCAAGGCGAAATCATTCCACTCAACGCGCCGTTTGTGGAGATTATCGATCTCTCCAAAATGTGGGCGAAGGTTTATGTCTCTGAAACGTTTTTGCCCAGGATCAAAATCGGCCAGCCTGCGGAAATCAAAATCGACGGCGTGGAACAAAGCCGGAGCGGTGTGGTCAGTTGGATCAGCGCCAAAGCCGAATTCACACCGAAGAACATTCTGACGCAAGAAAGCCGCACGGCGCTGGTTTATGCCGTGAAAATCACCGTCGATAATCCTGAACAAATCTTGAAGCACGGCATGCCGGTGTCGATCACGCTGCTTCCCAGCATGTAATATGGCTGAAATGATTACCATTAAAAATTTCAGCAAGAGCTACGGCAACATTCGCGCGGTGGAAAATCTCTCGCTGGAGGTGCAGCGCGGTGAATTGTTCGGCTTGATCGGCCCGGACGGCGCCGGCAAAACCACGACCATGCGCACGCTCTGCACCCTGCTCACGCCGGACGCCGGCGAGATGCATCTTTCCGGCTACGAGGTGCGCCGGGAAGTGGCGCAGATTCGCGCCATTCTCGGTTACATGCCACAGCGGTTTTCGCTTTATCCCGATCTCTCCGTCGAACAGAATTTACGCTTCTTTGCGGATTTGTTTGGCGTGCCGGCTGCGGAGCGCGAAAAGCGCTTGCCGCAATTGTATCATTTCAGCAAGCTGGAACCGTTCAAAAACCGACTGGCCAAACAACTTTCGGGCGGCATGAAGCAAAAGCTCGCGCTTTCCTGCACCTTGATTCATACCCCGCCAATTTTGATTCTGGACGAGCCCACGACCGGCGTTGATCCGGTTTCACGCCGCGAGTTTTGGGAAATCTTGCAGCGCATGCGCGACGAGGGTGTGACGATTCTGGTGTCAACGCCTTACATGGATGAAGCGCTGTTGTGCAACCGTGTCGCGTTCATGCACAAAGGCCGTTTGCTCGCTCTCGATGCGCCGGGCGTGATCCACCGCCATTTCCCCTTTGCCCTTTATGAAGTCGCAACCGACAATCCCCAGCTTTTGGTTTCTTATTTCAAAAATAATTCTGAGTGCCGATCCGTGCAAATTTTCGGAGATCGCTTGCACGTTAGTTTTGCTGCGCCGCTGCTGGAAAACAAGATTGCCGAAATCATGGCGGCCGCGCCGCAGCCCATCAAACAGATGCGGGCGATCACGCCGGGAATTGAAGATACTTTTATGGAGTTGATGAAGAATTCATCTGCACCGCAAGCTTAGGGCACTGTTACCTTGAAAATGGATCCATACTCGCCCTGCATTGATACGACAACGTTAAGTCGATGCAAACACCGAGTTGTGTCATTCTGCAAGAATCTTGTGAAGTAATAAGAAAGCGACTCGAACCGGCAGCAAACCCAGTACTTCACAAGATTCCGGCTGAATGACAGGGCAATGTTGGGATAAATATCGAACTTAACGTTGTCATGTAAAGGTAACAGAGTATATTCATTCTGTGCGCCTTCCGTTTTCCAGGTTTTAGAAAAATCAAAAACCGAAGCTCCCATGTCCGCTTACACCGTTGAAACCGAAAATCTCACCAAGCGTTTCGGCAAATTCGTAGCCGTGAAGAATCTCAACCTGGCGGTACATGCCGGCGAGATTTTCGGCTTTCTGGGCGCGAACGGCGCCGGCAAAACCACGGCGATTCGCATGCTCTGTGGTTTATTGCTGCCGACTTCCGGCCGCGGCAGTGTTGCCGGATTCGACATTTTCAAGCAGAACGAAAAAATCAAGCAGCGCATCGGCTACATGAGCCAGAAATTTTCCTTGTATGATGATTTGACCATCGCCGAAAACATCGAGTTCTTTGGCGGCGTGTACGGTTTGCCGCGGGCGGATTTGCTCGCCAAGCGCGCGCAACTGTTGCGCGAATTGGATTTGATGCAACAAGCCGGCATGATCACCCGCGCGCTGCCGCTCGGGTACAAACAGCGGCTGGCCTTGAGTTGTGCGTTGCTGCATGATCCGCCCATCATTTTTCTCGATGAGCCCACCGGCGGGGTTGATCCCGAAGCGCGCCGCAATTTTTGGGATTTGATTTATCACATGGCGCTAAACGGCAAGACGATTTTCGTGACCACGCATTACATGGACGAGGCCGAATACTGCAATCGCGTCTCCATCATGTATCAAGGCGAAATTATTGCGCTCGGCTCGCCGCAGGCCTTGAAACAGCACTATCAAAAAGCTTCGATGCAGGACGTGTTCATTCATTTGGTGGACAGATGAAAATAAGGAGACGTAAGGCGTAAAGCGTAAACGATAAAATTACGGATTACGAATTACGGAGTACACATGCCCTCTCGCATACCTGCCATCATCCGCAAGGAAGTTATTCATATCCGACGCGATTTCCGCACGCTGATCATCGTTTTCGCCATGCCGGTGCTGATGCTGTTGATGTACGGCTATGCCATTACCATGGAAATTCAGAATATTGAAGTGGCCGTGCTCGACCATTCCCAAACGCCGCAAAGCCGCGAGCTGGCAGCAGCGTTTGCCGGCAGCAAGTTCTTCACCGTGCGGAATTTTGCGAACGGTGAAGCGCAGGTGGAAAAATTGTTTCAACAGCGGCAGGCGAAGCTTGTGCTCATTATTCCGCACGATTTTGCCGAGAGCCTGATCAAGCCCGTTGCGCCGACGGTGCAACTGTTGATCGATGCCAGCGATTCGAACACCGCGCAGGGCATTCGCAACTACGCTGTGACGGCCTTGCAGATGTACAATGCTGAGCGCGGTGTGAGCTTGCCGTTCGAGGTGCGGGCAACGATTCAATACAACCCCGCCTTGAAAAGCACTTATTTTTTCGTGCCGGCGCTGGCGGCCTTGATTCTCATGATGATTTCGGCGCTGCTGACCAGTGTCACGATCGCGCGCGAGAAAGAAACCGGCACGATGGAACAGATTCTCGTCTCGCCGGTGCGGCCGCTTGAAATCATTATCGGCAAAGTTGTGCCGTACATTTTTCTGGCGTTCATAGACGGCATTATCATTTTGCTGGTGGCGCGCTTTTGGTTCAAGGTGCCGATTGTCGGGAGTCTTACATTGATTTTGGGCGCTTCGCTGCTGTTTGTGTTTGTCGCGCTCGCCCTGGGTTTGTTCGTTTCCACTGGCGCGAAGACGCAGCAAGTGGCGATGATGGCGGCGTTGATTTCTTCGTTGCTGCCGACGGTGATGTTATCCGGGTTCATTTTTCCAATTGCCAGCCTGCCCAAGCTGCTCCAAGTCGTGACGTATATTGTGCCCGCCCGCTATTTCCTGCCCATCATTCGCGGCGTGATGTTGAAGGGCAACACGCTCGTGGAAATTTGGACGCTGCTGCTCGCGCTGGCCGGCTTCGGCATTTTTTTGCTGCTCGTGAGCGCGCGCAAGTTCAAGATGACGCTGGAAGGATAGCGTGTCAGGCAAACGTCTACGCCGGGAAGAAACTCGTTGTGGTTGAATCTTTCCTCACCGGAGAAATTAAAATTTCATCTGCACCGCATTTTTTGTAGGAGATTTTGTCGCCCTTCCGTGTCCATTGCAATAGGACACAATCAAGGAGGCGATTATGCCAAATACTTCCCACGAAAAATGCCTGTGCAGTTACGAATTTGCATCTTATCTGGCCGGAACCGTTTATGGCGGTGAAAAGGCGCGTATTCGCAAACATCTCAATCAATGCAATGCCTGCTTTGAGCTTTATATCAGCACGTTCAATCAATCGCATGAAGATTGGACCAATCAATCTACGGCCTTTTCGTTTACCACAGCGTTCGCACTTTCCTAAACTTCTCTCCTCTCAGGCATCGCCTTGCGCGCCAGATTTGGCGCGAAAATGTGTCGCGTAAGGCTACGCCGTTCTTCAGCGACTTGCTTTTCTCCTGTTCCATAAACATATTCAACCCAACCATTTTTTAGCTCACGCCGAGAGCGCGGGGATCGCAAAGTTTGTGACTTTCCCTGCATGCTTCGCGAGAAAAAATATGTCATAGAAAAACAATCGAAACTCACGGCGATATTCGCACTTTCATGACAGCGCCAACTTTTTTCATACGTGTCTCCACGCCCGGACGCATCTGCCTGTTCGGCGAGCATCAGGATTATCTGCATTTGCCGGTGATTCCGTGCGCCATCTCACGGCGCATCACCATTATCGGCAAGCTGCGTGATGATGCGCGTGCGCATCTCGCCATGCCGGATATTCAATCTGAATTGACTTTTGCGCTTTCACCGCCGTTAGTTTATCAAAACCAGCGGGATTATTTCCGTAGCGCCGTCAATCTCTTGCGCCGCGAGGGTTACACATTTTCACGCGGATTCGACGGCCTCGTGCGCGGTGAGATTCCGATTAATTCCGGCACCTCCAGCTCCTCTGCGCTGGTGGTAACATGGGTGAATGTGTTGGCGCGGTTGAGCGACCAACAACGCATACTCGCGCCCGAGGAAAGCGCGCGTTTGGCGCATGCCGCCGAAGTGCTGGAATTCCACGAACCGGGCGGCATGATGGATCATTATGCCACGGCCTGCGGCGGCGTCTTGTCGCTGCGCTTTCATCCCGAACTGCAAATCGAACGGCTCGCGCCAGCGTTGCACGCCTTCGTGCTCGGCGATTCCGGCGAGCCTAAAGATACCACGGGAATTTTGCGGCGCGTGAAGTATGGCGTGCTCGATATTGTACAACAACTCAGCCGGCGCCATCCTGATTTTTCGCTGTACACCCTGGCGCAGGAAGATTTGCCGCGTTATGCCAGCGAATTGAATGCCGATCAAAAATTCTTGCTGCAAGGAACGCTGCGCAATCGCGATCTCACCGGGGAAGCGTTGGCCTTGTTGCGCCAACCGGCGCTCGACCATCACCGCCTCGGCGCATTGCTGAACGACTGTCAAGCGGTGCTGCGCGACAATCTGCGCATCTCAACGCCCAAGATCGATCGCATGCTCGAAGCGGCGTTGCACGCGGGCGCATACGGCGGCAAAATCAACGGCTCGGGCGGCGGCGGGTGCATGTTCGTTTATGCGCCGGAACGCACGGCGCACGTGGCTGCGGCCATCGCGGAAGCCGGCGGCAAAGCTTATATTGTTTATGTCGATGAAGGCACGCGTTTCGAATCTGCAGAGGAGGTTTGATGCAACCGAATATCGTCATACTCGCCGGCGGCATATCGTCACGCATGAAAAAAGCTGCGCCGGCTTCCGTGTCTCTCGATCCGGCCTGGCGCCGCGACGCCGAAGAGAAAGCAAAAACGATGATTGGCGTCGGCAGCGGGTCCCGCCCGTTTCTGGATTACCTGCTGTACAATGTGTCGTCCGCGGGTTATCGCGAAGCCGTTATCGTCATCGGCGAGAACGATGAATCCATTCGTGCTTATTATGACGCTGGCGGCGCGCGCCACTTTAGAAATTTGAGCATTCATTATGCCGTACAACCGATTCCGCCGGGCCGCGATAAGCCGCTGGGCACGGCGGATGCGCTGTGGCACGGCCTGCGGGCCAGGCGCGATTGGCGCGGACAAGCGTTCACCGTGTGCAACAGTGATAATCTTTATTCCGTTGCTGCTTTGCAAACGCTGCTGCACGACATGCATGACAATGCGCTGATTGATTACGATCGTTCCGCGTTGCAATTCACGCAAAGCCGCATCGAG
>QEVD01000196.1 GCA_003576975.1 Candidatus Zhuqueibacterota bacterium | reverse complement strand
TTTTATCACGCGATCCTGAATTTCAATGGGCAGGGCGGCAAGTTCACGCAGCGCTTTCTTCGCAATTGCGATGCGGTATTCAGGCATGACGTGTTTTTCTTTTCGTCAACAATTGCTTCTTTGCCGTCTTCCAGTCCATCCGCGGATCGTTGCGCCTTGCTTCAATCATCATGAGATCGTAAAAATCCTCCCAGAGCCTGCGGTGTTTATTTAAATCTATGAGAACCGCAGTTTTGTCTCCCTTTTCGTCAATCAAAAACCTGAAGCCATTCTTTTTCATTTGTCGTATCGCCTTTTTATTGTCGCACTTCGAACCAAACCTCACGCGTTCCCTCGCACCTTGTAATTCGGCGCTTCGTGGGTGATGATGACATCATGCGGACTTGTAATTCGGCGCTTCGTGGGTGATGATGACATCATGCGGATGGCTTTCGCGCAAGCCCGCTGAAGTGATTTTTACGAAGCGGCTCTTTTCTTTCAATTCGCTGATGGAAGCCGCGCCGACATAGCCCATGGCGGCACGCAACCCGCCGATCATTTGAAACACCACGTCCGCCAGTTTGCCGCGATACGGCACACGGCCCTCGATGCCCTCCGGCACGAACTTCTTCTTTCCCTCCTGAAAATAGCGGTCGCTGCTGCCATCCTTCATCGCCGAGAGCGAGCCCATGGCGCGATAAGTTTTATAACTGCGGCCCTCCAAATAAATCATTTCGCCCGGACTCTCTTCCGTGCCGGCAAGCATGTTGCCCAGCATCACCGTGTCCGCGCCCGCGGCAATGGCTTTGGCAATGTCGCCTGTTTGCTTGACGCCGCCATCGGCAATTAATGGAATGTCGAACTTGCGGCAGACTTTGGCACATTCCATCACCGCAGTGATTTGCGGCACGCCGACTCCGGCAACCACACGCGTCGTACAAATTGAGCCGGGCCCAATGCCGACTTTCACCGCATCGACGCCGGCCTCGATCAGCGCCAATGCGCCGGCTTCGGTGGCGACATTGCCGGCAACAATATCAAGATCCGGATACGCCTCGCGCAATTGCCGCACGGTTTTGATCACGCCTTCGGAATGGCCATGCGCGGTATCCACCACCAACACATCGACATGGGCTTGCGCCAGCGCTGCCGCGCGCTCGAGCGTGTCGCGGCTCACGCCCACGGCGGCGCCCACGCGCAAACGGCCGCGTTCGTCTTTCGAGGCATCCGGATACATTTTTTTATTCTTGATATCTTTGACCGTGATCAAGCCTTTGAGCTTGCCGCGTTTGTCGACGATGGGCAATTTCTCGATGCGATGTTCTTGCAGCAGGCGTTCGGCTGCTTCCAACGTCGTGCCGATGGCCGCGGTGATGAGATTTTCTTTGGTCATGACTTCCGAAACCGGCAATTCGACATCGACTTCGAAACGCAGATCGCGATTGGTGATGATGCCAACGAGTTGTTCGCCCTCCACCACCGGAATGCCGGAGATGTGATAACGGCTCATGAGCTGTAGCGCTTCGCGCACGGTGCTGTCCGCGGTGAGCGTGATGGGATTATAAATCATACCGCTTTCCGAGCGCTTCACGGCATCGACTTCCACAGCCTGCTTCTCAATCGACATGTTTTTGTGAATAATGCCAATGCCGCCCTGCCGCGCCAGCGCGATGGCAAGATTGGCCTCGGTGACGGTATCCATTGCCGCGCTAATCAGCGGAATGTTGAGTCCGATGCGCCGCGTCAAATTCGTTTTGAGGTCGACTTCGCCGGGCAGTACCGACGAGGCTTGCGGCAGCAGCAGCACGTCGTCAAAGGTCAGGGCTTCGGTGAGGATTTTTTCCATGAGATGATTTCCGTATTAGCAGGATTTCCGAATCTATCATCGTCTTTTATTGCTCTTCACGAAAAGACTTCCACATCATAATCTGTCCGGAAGCTTTGAGTTTGTCTTTTTGGGAAGGAGCAGGGCGATAGATTTTTGCGATGAAAGGGCGGTCATTCTTGCGAATGAAGCGATCAACTTTCTGAATCATTGCGGCAAAAACGCTGGCAAGCTCGGCATGAGATGCTTTCCCGACCAAGATGAACATGCCGACATTATTTTCCTTGACTGCGTTTAGCTCCTGCATCCGATGGCGAATCATTTTGTCGTGGGTGAGCACATACCAACCGTGCTTGCCGGCCTCTGCTATCCATTCATGATCGGGTATATCGTGGACAAAATGAGCTTGATGTCTTTCAATACGAATGCCGGCATTCTGCAATATCGCAGTGAAAACGTTGCCGTCCAAATCGCGATCGACAAAGAACACCGGCGGAGGCTCATGCGGCAAGTCTTTTTTCATAGCGCATCGCCAAATGAATCTCTTCGATATTCAGCCCGTAATCATCCGCAACAAATTTCATGCTTTCGCCGGCATCTATTCTGCTGATAATTGCGGCGGTCGATATTGATTTTCGGGCGATGATCGGCTTGCCGAAGCTGATTTGCGGATCGATGGCAATCTCTTTTTTGGCGTCGTAATCTATGAAAGGATAAAGACGAACCGGCCAGCGATCCTTATTCCATACGATGCGCTTCAAGTGTTCTTTGAACATTTCCCGCATTTCTATTTGACCGGATTTCGTCAAGTTTACCAGAGCGCCATATCTTTCTAAAAACAGTTCGCCGGCATTCGTAAGCAAATCGCGGTGCAACAACAACCTCTTGATAGCAAACTCTTTTTGAGCATAGTCAAGTGCGCTGCGCACGGCTTTGATTTTAACGTCATGCTCTACTCTCAATGAACGCAGCACATAAGATTCAATCAAGTTATTGAATGACAGCAATTGGAAATTTTTATTCGGCAATTTGAGCAATGGCTTGAAATACCCCTCACCCTTTCCGCTAACACGAGGATAAGTTCTTCCCTTGAACCAAGCGTGCAGGGTTGGCTGAGGAATTTTCAAATAAATGGAGGCTTCCGTGAAGCTGTAATTGGGATTATCCATCGTGATGGGTTCCGCTATTTCATGAATACAAGAGTCTGTTACAAGTCAAATTTTAACAAAAAAGCAAAGGCTTTTCCAACTGATAATGACAAATCCGCTTGGTTCTTCCATGAGTTGGAGATGGTCTTTTTGGTAGCGGCTCGTCTGCATTGTGTTAGCCGAGGGAGATTCAATATATCGGCATCACGATACGCATTTTCACTAAAAACGGCAAATCAGAGTTTACGATTTCGGCTCACAACTCGCCGATCACTTTTTCTGCTGAATGTAGCACTTCGCCCGAGGCAATCAAGCGGGCAGTGGCCGCAATATCCTCCGCCAGCACGCGATCTTCCGTCAACGTCGGCACATGTTCGCGCACGAGATCATGCACGGCCTTCGTTGCCGGTCCGGGCTCCAACGGCAGCCGCAAATCCAACGCTTGGCAGGCGCAGAGCAATTCGATTCCCAAAACCGTTATGGCGTTATTGACGGCATTGCGCGCTTTCACCGCGGCGTGCGCGCCCATGCTCACATAATCTTCTTTGTTGGCCGAGGTCGGAATCGAATCCACCGAAGCGGGATGGCTCAACACTTTGTTTTCAGAAACCAGGCTGGCGGCGCTGACATGCGCAATCATGAAGCCGGAATTGAGTCCGCTGTTCTTGATCAGAAACGGCGGCAGCTCGCTCAACGTCGAATCCATCATAAACGCAATGCGGCGCTCACTGAGATTGGCGATTTGGGTGGCCAGAATGGCAATGAGATCGCTGGCAATCGCAATCGGGTGGCCGTGAAAATTGCCGCCGGAGAGAATCTCGCCCTCGTCGGTAAATATCAGCGGGTTGTCGGTTGCGGCATTCAACTCAACTCCGAACGTTTCACGCAGATGGGTGATATTGTCACGTACCGCACCATGAATTTGCGGCATGCAGCGCACGGAATATGCGTCTTGCACACGATTGCACTGCAGATGCGAGGCGCGAATCGGGCTATCCGCCATGAGCCGCCGCAAATTTGCGGCTGATTGTTGTTGCCCGGCATACCCGCGCGCGACTTGAATACGCTGATCGAACGCCACGGGCGTGCACAGCAGAGCTTCGGCGCTCATCGCGCCGCAAATATCGGCGGTTGCGGTCAGCGTTTGCAATTGCAACAACGCGAGACTGCCAACCGCGGTCATAAACTGCGTGCCGTTGATCAAAGCCAGGCCTTCTTTCGCTGCCAGAGTAAGCGGCTGCAAGTCGACGAAGCGCAAGGCTTCGAGGCCACTGACTTTTTGGCTTTGCACCAACGCTTCGCCCAGGCCGAGCAACACGAGTGACATGTGTGCCAGCGGCGCAAGATCGCCCGAGGCGCCTACCGAGCCTTTTTCCGGAATCACCGGCAACACATCTTTGGCCAGCAAATGATGCAGGTAGTCGGCCAGGATGGTGCGGCAACCCGAGTAACCGGTGAGCAGGGCATTGAGCTTGAGCAAGAGCAGCGCGCGCACTTCCGGTGCAGCCAGAGACTGGCCCGTGCCGCACGCATGGCTGAGAATGAGATTTTTTTGCAGGGTCGAGAGATCGTCCGGTGAGATGCGCACCTCGGCGAGCTTGCCGAAGCCGGTGTTGACGCCGTAAATCACGCGGCCGCTCTGCAAAACGCCGTCAATCACATTGCGGCTGCTTTCCATGCGGCGCAGCGCCTCGGCTGAAAGCTCAAGCTCGGCGCCGCCGCCAGCAACCTCGTGCAACATGTCCAGCGTTAATGATTTGCCGTCAAGGAGATACTTCATAGGGTGGCGCATGTTAAAAAAGTTTTGCGCCAGAGTCAACGACTTTTCCCCTTGCCACAGGTATGCTGGCTTGATTATGATGATTTTGATCGTTGCCTGGTAAGTCTCAAGTGCGCGGAGCGGCGGTTCCTTTGACTTTTTTCAAAGATAAATTTTCGAATGTTGTAACGTTTTTGTATCTTTGCTTTGCGTTTCGGAATTTCAAAACAAGTGACCAACAAAACCCGAGAGAATGCTCCGATGAAATCACTTACAGAATACCTTTGGTTTAACACGCCACACCGCCGCGATTATATCAATATCACCGACAAAGTCGAAGAGTTGGTGGCAAAAAGCGGCGTGCAAGAAGGTTTGGTGTTGGTTGCGGCACAGCATATCACGGCTTCCGTATTCATCAACGACAATGAATCCGGCTTGATCCAAGATTATGACGATTGGCTGGAAGGTTTGGCGCCGCACGAGCCGACCTCGCATTATCGCCATAACCGCACCGGCGAAGACAATGCCGACGCGCATCTCAAACGCCAAATCATGGGCCGTGAAGTGGTGGTGCCCATTACCAAGGGCAAACTCGACTTCGGGCCGTGGGAACAAATTTTTTACGGGGAATTCGATGGCCGCCGAAAGAAACGCGTGGTGGTGAAGATTATTGGGGAATAGAGATGAGGACTGGATTTCTGGATTCGTGGATCGCTGGAACACAAGGCCCCAGCGATCCATTTATCCAGGCGTGGCGAATGCGAATTGTTAGCGTTGCCGCAACCGTATATCCCCGCCGCTGGTGCGCAAGGTCAGCAACGGCCCGCCGCCGTTAAGCTTGCCCTGAAGTTTTCCTTCGCCAATCGACCCCTGCACGGTGATGGGCAAATCGCTTTCCACGTCTCCTCCCGAAGTCCGCGCATCAATATCCGCTTTGATGCCTGGCGCGAGATAAACCACAATGCCGCCGCCGGAGGTGGAAAGCTCACAAGCCGCATCGAACTGCTCCAACAACTCGGCGCTGAGCGAGCCGCCGGAAGTGCTGGCATCAACAGAACCGTGCAAGCGCCGCAGCGAAATGCCGCCGCCGGACGTGTGCGCACGCAGATTGCCGGTGGCGCCATCGACATTGATTGAGCCGCCCGAAGTTTCCACGTCAACGTCGCCGTCAACATCTCCGACGGTGATGCCGCCGCCGCTGGTTTGCGCAATCAACCGGCCTTTGGCCTGCTGCAAATCAATGCTGCCACCGCTGGTGCGCGCATCGACCGGGCCTTCAATGCGGCCCAGCGAAAGCGAGCCGCCACTGGTTTTCACGCGCGCCTCGCCCGTGAGGTTATCAACGGAAATGCTGCCGCCGGAGGTATTCAAGTCAAGATTGTACTTTTGCGGCACGGTCAGACGAAACTCGACTTGCAAGCCGTCATTGCTGCGCCACCAGCGTTTGCTGCCGCCATACATCTTCGCCACGATGGAAACGCCTCGTGACGTTTGATTGAAACTGATTTCGTAATCTTTGAACAACTCGCTTGCGCTACGGCGCGAACGGCCTTCCACCCATTTAATCACTTCGACTTTGACTTCATTTTGCGGCCATGAACGGACATCCACCGAGCCAAAATCTGCGCGTAACTCCAGCCAACCGCCTGGCGTGACGGAAAATGATTTTTCCGTGCGTTCTTCCTGTGCCCTCGCCACGATCGGCACAATCAAACAAAACGCAAACAAGCTTATTGCAAAAACGCGTTTGAAACACTGCATGTCGTTTTCCTCCTGGCTCAATTTTCATGAATAAATTTGGCCTTTGTTACGACGCGAAGCTACCGAAGGTTGCTCCGCCGCGCCGCGCCCCCCAAAATTCAGGTTCTCCTCATACAGAAACGTCTACGCGGCTGTTTGGCTTTTCTTGGCCTTTTGGCATAGACAATCGTGGGCTAAAATAGTTTGCATGATTTTAGCAATATTCCTCATTTCCAGCCTTGCCTTTTACCTTTTTTCTGCTACAATAACACCCAGCGAGAAACGTGAGAGCAGGCGTAACAAACGCTGTTTGTGGATGACGTTTACCACGTAAATTCCTGTTCGGCATCTAAAACTATAACAAGCATGCCATCACCTTGAAAATCAACTCCCTCCTCATTTGATATTCTGGCTGCGGCGCTGGCATCCTGTGAAAATTCAGTGCGGGTCCCATCGTCACAAGATCTCCGCGTTTACCCGAGGCTTCGTCAAGGGTTCGACCGGGACTTCGGCAGGCTCGATCGGATTGCTGACGACGCACTCTCAATCGAATCGCACGCGCCGCTGCCTCACAGCAGGATGAAGGACTCATACAACTCAAAGCGACAACGCAATCGTTCTGGAGATTCTGCATGTCCGTGTTCCGCAAAAACATTTTGCCGCTGCTGTTGTTTGCCGGTTTGTTTTGTTTATTTTTTGGAATAACCTCAAACGGGAATCAATCTGCAAAACTTGTTGCTGCGGCGTCCGAGCGACTTGAAACCAAAACCTATCCCTCGGATTGGGCCTGGTTGCAGCGTACGTTTCCCCACGGCACAGCGGACAAAGCAGCGCCTCTCGAGGCTTTGCGACAAGCGCAACGCATGCGCGCATTGCAAAAGTCGAGCAGCGTCACGGCCCAGTGGCAATTCGCCGGGCCGGCAAATATTGGCGGACGCATTACCGACATCGAATTCAATCCGGTTGATCCGAGCATCGTTTACGCCGGCGCGGCCACCGGCGGTGTATTCAAATCGATAGACGGCGGCGAAACCTGGCAGCCGGTGTTTGATGAGCAAGCGGTGTTGCCGATCGGCGACTTGGCGGTTGATCCGAATCATCCTCAAACGATTTACGCCGGCACCGGTGAGGCAAACGGCGGTCACAACAATTTTCCGGGCGGCGGCGTCTTTAAATCAACCGACGGCGGCACAACGTGGCAATTCCTGGGTTTGGAAGAGACCACGTCGATTGGGCGAATTGTCATCGATCCCGCGAATTCCAACCGTGTGTTTGTGGCGGCGATTGGAAATTATTTCGCCACGGACAGCGATCGCGGCATTTACCGCAGTGATAACGGCGGTCAAAATTGGCAAAAGGTTTTATTCATCAACGACTCGACAGGTGTGATCGATCTCGTCATCAACCCGCAAAATCCCGCCATTCTGTTTGCCGCCGCATGGGAACGCGTGCGTCCGCCAAAATTCAACACGCATCTTTACGGCGCCTCAAGCGGCATTTATCGCAGCACGGATGGCGGAGATACCTGGCAGCGGCTCGGCGCAGTGAATGGGCTGCCCGATTTCCGCAATGATATTGGCCGCATTGGCCTGGCCATTTGCGCCACTCAACCGGATCATCTTTACGCGCTTTATACCAATTCGGGCTATACCTATGACAGTCTTTATCGCACGCGCGACGGCGGCAATTTTTGGCAGCGAACCGATACCAACAATCGCTTGCGCAGCGGGTTTGCGAATTTTAGCTGGTATTTCGGCAACGTGCGCGTGCATCCCGAAAATCCGGAGCAGGTTTATGTGCTGGACTTGACGTTGCAGATTTCCAGCAACGGCGGCAGCACCTGGCGCACGGCCTCGGTGTCACACGTCGATCATCATGCGCTGGCGTTCCATCCAATGGACGCGCAACAGATGATTGCCGGCCACGACGGCGGCATTGATATTTCGAGCGATGGCGGTTTCGTGTGGAAAAAAGTTGAAGCATTGCCGGTGACGCAGTTTTATCAGATTACCGTTGATCCCAGCAATTCACAGCATTTGCTCGGCGGCACCCAAGACAACGGCACGCTGCGCACGCTTACCGGCGGTTTGGATGATTGGGAAGGAATTTTTGGCGGCGACGGTTTTTATGTGATTGTTGATCCCAATAATCCAAACATTATCTATGCCGAATCACAAAACGGTTTTTTAGGAAAATCGACCGATGGCGGCGCCTCTTTTGTCAGCGCGTTGAACGGCATCAATTTTAACAGCGAGCCGCGCAACTGGGCTACGCCGGTGGTGATGGATCCCAACGACAGCAATGTTTTGTATTACGGCACAAATCGCGTCTATCGCACGATCGACGGCGCAAATTTCTGGACGGCGATCAGCGGCGATCTTACGGCCAGCGAACCGGGATCGCGTTTGGGCACGGTGACCACAATCGCGGTTGCGCCGAGTAATTCTGACGTTGTTTATGCAGGCACCGACGATAGTCATGTGTGGGTGACTTCTGATAGCGGCTTGACCTGGCGCGAGATTTCGGAGAGCTTGCCGGAACGTTGGGTGACACGCGTCGCCGTTGATCCAACCGATGAAAACATTGCCTACGTCACGTTTTCGGGGCTACGCTGGACTTCGCCGCAGCCGCATGTTTTTCGTACGACGGATATGGGGCTAACGTGGGAAGGCATCAGCTTTGGCCTTCCGGACACGCCGGTGAACACCATCGCTGTTGACCCTGATTATCCGAGCTTTCTCTATGTCGGCGCCGATGTCAGCGCTTTTTATTCGCCGGATTACGGGCACGCACGGCCGCTCGATGTACACGCTCGATTTGTCGGTGTTGACAGGCGTTGCTTCACCCACGCGCGCAGCGCCAGTTTCGTTCACCTTGCAGCAGAATTACCCAAATCCGTTTAATCCGGCAACGGCCATTTCGTATTCGGTGAATCGTGAGGCGTTTGTTCAGTTGATGGTCTTTGACGTGCTCGGCAGGAAGGTGGCAACGCTGGTGAATGAGCGGCTGCCCGCGGGCAGTTATCAGGCCTTGTTTAATGGCGAAGGCCTGGCAAGCGGAGTTTATTGGTATCGCTTGCAAGCGGGTGATCAAAGCATGCAAAAGAAGATGGTGCTGGTCAGATAACGTTTTCGGCGTGCAATAGCATTTCGCTGAAAGGTTGAGAAACAAAAACATGTCCGAACAATCAACGCCTTCTCCGCTGGTCGCCGTGATCATGGGCAGCAAATCGGATTGGGAGACCATGCGCCATGCCGCGGAAGTGCTGGCGCAATTCGAGGTGCCGCACGAATGCCGCATTGTCTCCGCGCATCGCACGCCGGCTTGGCTCGCGGAATTTGCCGCAAGCGCGGAGTCGCGCGGCCTCGAGGCCATCATCGCTGGAGCAGGCGGCGCCGCGCATTTGCCCGGCATGGTAGCAGCGCAAACGCTGATCCCCGTGCTCGGCGTGCCGGTCGAGAGCCGCGCGCTCAAGGGCATGGATTCACTGCTTTCAATTGTGCAGATGCCTGCCGGTATTCCGGTTGGCACATTGGCAATAGGCGCAGCGGGCGCAACCAACGCCGCTTTGCTCGCAATTGCCATACTTGCCAACACACGCCCGGAACTGCGTGAACGGCTGCGCCTATTCCGCCAACAACAAACGCAACGAGTTTTGGATGACACGCTTCCTTAAATTTTTTAGGAAAGAGAAAGCTGCCATGAATCACATCATTTTGCCCGGGGCAACCATTGGCATTTTGGGCAGCGGCCAGCTTGGCCGCATGCTCGCGCTCGCCGCACGGCGTATGGGCTATCGCGTGCATACACTCTCCATTGACACGGATTCGCCCACCGGCCAAATCGCGGACCGCGAAATCGTTGCGCCGTACGATGATCTCGATGCGGTGCGGGATTTCGTTCGCGATGTCAGCGTGGTGACGTTTGAATTCGAGAATATTTCCGCCGCTGCTGCCGCGGTTGCTGCGGCGTATGTGCCGGTGCATCCCAGCGCGGAAGTGCTGCACATTACACAAAATCGCTTGCGCGAAAAAATATTTCTGGCCAACGCCGGTTTTCCGGTGGCGCCGTTTCAGCCGGTCAAGTCTTTGTCAGATTTGCAGACGGCTTTGCACAAAATTGGTTTTCCCGCGGTGCTTAAAACCGCCAGCTTTGGTTATGACGGCAAGGGCCAATCCAAAATCAATTCGATGGAAGACGCGAGCGAGGCGTTTGATTTTTTGGAAGAAGAGGAGGGCGTGCTGGAAGCGTTTGCGGATTTCAGCAAGGAAGTTTCAGTGGTGGCGGCGCGCGGCCTTGACGGCACATTTGTGCACTATGGCGTCATGGAGAATTCGCATCGCCATCATATTCTCGATATCACGCTCGCGCCCGGCCGGGTGTCGCCTAAAGTGGCGAAAGACGCGGTTGAGATCGCGCACGGCATTTTGGAGAAGCTCAAAGTGGTGGGGGTTTTGTGTGTGGAATTTTTTGTGACGAAGGACGACAAGCTTTTGGTAAACGAGCTTGCCCCGCGCCCGCATAACTCTGGCCATTTGACGATTGAAGCGTGCGTCACCAGTCAATTTGAGCAGCAATTGCGCGCGGTGTGCGGCTTGCCGCTGGGTTCTACGCAGCAGTTACGCCCGGCAGCCATGGCGAATTTGCTCGGCGAATTGTGGGAAAATGGCGAGCCGAACTGGCCGGCGGTTGCGGCGTTTCCTGAAGTAAAGCTTCATCTCTATGGCAAGTTGGGTGCGCGCATCGGCCGCAAGATGGGCCACCTCACCGCGCTGGCAGACTCGGTTGAAGCAGCGCATGCGCGCGTAGTCGCGGCGCGCGAGGCATTGATCAAGTGAGCCGCCTGGTTGTGAGCCGTTGAGTTGATCTTTCGAGAGCCTGCAACTGATCAGCAATAAATCGCGTTGGTTCTTGCATTTTAATCACAAATTTGCTTGCACGGCCCAAGTCGTCATTGCGTTGTTGCGTCAAGATTATCGCGATTTACGGCGAATTTACGCGACATATTACAAAATTATTCCTCTTGCGCATCATGCTCGTCTTCAATCTCACCAACGATCTCTTCCAGCACGTCTTCGAGCGTGACGATGCCGAGCACCGGACCTTCGCGTTCTTTCACGACCGCCATTGTGCATATTCTGTGAAGCTAACCGGCTGTTTTCGAGTGTGCGTTTTGAGCGAAAACAGGCTTTCCGGCTACACCCCTAGCACACCTTCCAGGCCTTTCTTGCTCTCCCAAATTTCATGCTCATAGTATTTTTAGTGATGAAGAGTAACCGAGAAAAGGCTGACAACCAATGAAAATTTCGTTATGCAAGCGATCATCACGACCTCGAATTTAACGAAACGCTTTGGCGAACTCCTGGCCCTTGATCAGGTAAGCATCGCGGTTGCGCCGGGAACGGTGTTCGGTTTTCTCGGTCCCAACGGCGCGGGCAAAACCACGGCCGTGCGCCTGTTGAACGGCTTGTTGCAACCTAGCGCCGGCGAGGCGTTTGTGCTCGGCCATAATATTGCGACGGAAAGCGACCAGATTCGCGCGCGTTGCGGCGTGCAAACCGATACCAATCTTTATGATAAACTTTCGGCGCACGATAACCTGGAAGTCTGGGGCATGCTTTACGGCCTGGCAGGAAGCCGGCTTGCCGCGCGCATTGCAACCTTGCTCGAAATGTTCGAGCTGACGGACAGGCGGGACACGCTGGTGGGCGGTTTCAGCAAGGGCATGAAACAGAAGCTGGCCATCGCGCGCGCGTTGATTCATGATCCTGAAATTTTGTTTCTCGATGAGCCGACCGCCGGCCTCGATCCCGAAGCGTCGGAGGATCTTTTGCTTTATTTGCGCAAATTCATTGCCGACAAAAAGCGCACAGTATTCCTGTGCTCGCATCGCCTCGAAGAAGTCGAGTTTCTGTGCGAAGCTATCGCGATCATCCATCGCGGCCGCATGCTGGCGAGCGGAACGATCTCAGCTTTGCGCGCGCAGCTCTGGCCGGAATTGTCGTTTCGCATCCGCTTGCTTCACCTGCACGCGGAGATTCTTGCTGCACTCAACCGGCAAGGCTACGCGGCACACGTTGATGAACAAGATCACAGCCTCAATGTT
The DNA here is from genome assembly GCA_003576975.1 of Candidatus Zhuqueibacterota bacterium. Taxonomy (GTDB): domain Bacteria; phylum Zhuqueibacterota; class Zhuqueibacteria; order Zhuqueibacterales; family Zhuqueibacteraceae; genus Coneutiohabitans. The sequence goes on along the minus strand of QEVD01000196.1, from coordinate 834 downwards.
GCGCTTAAGCACGAAACGGAGATTGCCCACGTTGTCAAGCTATTGGTGCAAGCCGGCGCAGAAATCTTGGCCGTACAGGAAGAGCGGCCGTCATTGAAGGATATTTATTTTGCCCTCATGCCGCGGGAGAATCATGGACATTCGCCGGATTAAAATCATCTTTATGAAAGATTGGAAGGAACTGCGCCAGAGCAAGCAGGCCATGCTGCCCATGTTGATTTTGCCGGTGATCTTCGTGGTGGTGCTGCCGGTGATTCTTGTGTTCGCCGCCACGCAGGCGGCGGCTGACCCGCGCACCGCCGAGATGCTGAAAAATATGTCAAAAATCGGACTGCCGCCGGATTTGAACGAACAACAGGCGGTCATCTACATGATGCTCATCTTCATTCTCGCGCCGTTTTTTTTACTGATTCCGGTGATGAATGCCAGCATCATCGCGGCCAGCAGCTTCGCCGGAGAGAAGGAACGCAAAACCATCGAAGGCTTGCTCTACACGCCGGTCACGGACAAAGAACTGGTGTTGGGCAAGGTTGCGGTTTGTGTTGTTCCCGCCGTTCTGATCGCATGGCTATCTTTTGTGGTTTACGGAGTCCTGGTCAATGCGTTCGCTTACCCGTTTTTCGGCCGCTTGATCTTTCCCACGGCGAACTGGGTGACGTTGATTTTCTGGCTCACACCCGGCCTGAGCTTTCTTTCATTGGCGATGGTGGTTGCCGTTTCCCAGCGGGCGGCCGGCGTGTGGGAGGCGCAGCAAATCTCTGCGCTGTTGCTGCTGCCCATTATCGGCGTGATGATTTCACAAGTGAAGGGTGTGCTCTATCTCACCGTGCCGGT
>QEVD01000195.1 GCA_003576975.1 Candidatus Zhuqueibacterota bacterium | reverse complement strand
AGGCCAGCTCGGGTTTACGATTCTGCGCCTGCGTGTTCAACCGAATAGTAATGAATGGAACATTAACGTACCGACAGCCAAGAAAGCATACGACATGGGGGTAACGATTATTGCTTCACCCTGGTCTCCGCCTGCTTCCATGAAGACCAATAACAATTTGGTGGGTGGCGAGCTTAGAGAAGATGCTTATGATGACTATGCCGCTCATTTGGATGCATTTGCGGATTTTATGTCAAACAACGGCGTGCCGATTTATGCCATATCCGTTCAAAATGAACCGGATGTTACTGTGACCTATGAATCTTGCGATTGGAATGCTTCACAGATGTTAAAATTCATGAGAGAAAATGCCTCAGCCATCAAAACCAGAGTAATGGCGCCGGAATCTTTTCAGTTTAGGCGGGTGCTGTCAGATCCGATACTTGATGATTCACTTGCTACTGCAAATTTGGATATTCTTGGCGGGCATATTTACGGCGGCGGTTTGGCACGCTATCCACTGGCGGAAGAAAAAGGAAAAGAGGTTTGGATGACCGAGCATTTATCCGGCGAGGGTAGTCAAGCAAACGATTGGTCGTGGGCATTGCCCGTTGGAAAAGAAATCAATGATGTCATGCAAGCCGGCATGAGCGCTTATGTTTGGTGGTATATCGTCAGATTTTACGGGCCCATCAGTGATGGCGAGAGAAACAGCGGCGCCAAAGGCTCAGCGACAAAAAAGGGTTACGTGATGTCGCAATTCTCGCGCTTCATTCGTCAAGGGTATCACCGAGTCGACTCGAAAAGTTGGCCAACTACTGGGAATGTTTCCATCACGGCATATAGGGATGGTTCATCTTCCAAGGTTGTTCTGGTTGCTGTAAATACAGGTTCATCACCCCTGGAGGTGGCCTTCAGAGTAGAGAATGGCGCCGTAAATAGTTTCTCGACTTACACGACTTCTGCAGCTAAGAATGTTGTTCAAGGCGATGATGTCGATGTCATCGACAATAGATGCACTCTTGATTTGGAATCGTCGAGCATAACGACATTTGTATCGAACTAAAATGAGTGAAGTCCAACTGAAATATCAGAAAAATGCACGGCGGAAAAATAGAAAGAAGCTTTATTTTTCTATCCCACATTTTTCTGCCAGCGCTTTTGCTTGAACGCGAAACGAAAGAGAGGTTCAAGTGAGATTTTATCTCGGCTGTTTTCTTTTCTGTTTGTGCGCAACAATCGCGGCACAACCTTCCGGCGGCCCGTACGGCCCGATTCGACAAATGTACAAATTGCCCAGCGGCGCAGGCAAAATCTATTACGTCGCTCCTGACGGACAAGCCGGAGAAACCGGCGAGTTATTAGGCAAGCCCACAACCATCGAAGCAGCCATCGAACGGGTGCGCACCGGCGACGCACCGGCAACTTGATTTTGAATCAAGGCGTCACGATTCAGCCGTATGCAGATGAACTACCGATTTTGAAAGGAACATTTGTCGCTTCCGATTGGAAGAAGCAAGGCAACGGATTGTGGGTCAGCGAGTGGTCTCGTTTATTTCCATCCAGGCCGCAAGATTGGTGGCGGCGTCATCGCGAGGGTGCAAAAACGCCGCAGCATCGTTTCAATAACGACATGGTGTTTGTTGATGGCAGGTTCCTGCAATCGGCGGGTTGGGAAGGCGAATTGGAGGAGAACACCTTTTTTATTGATTACGAAACCGGTTTAGTTTATCTCGCCGTTGATCCCACGGACAAACTGGTGGAGATCACCGCGTTCGATGTGGCCATTTTGAGAACGACGAAAGAGGCGCATGGCAAAACTTCGGATCGCAAGGGCTATACTATTCGCGGCCTCACGTTCACGCAATATGCCTATCGAGCGCTCGAAATCGAAGGTACGGAGCCGGAAGGCATCTCACCCGAATCCCAACACGGCAAAGAAGTGGTGGGCACGACGCTGGAGCATTGCACAATTTCCTTTTGCTCGCGCGTTGCAGGTTATCTGCGCGGCGATCGCATGACGATTCGGCATTGCAAAGTGAGTGATACGAGCACGGAAGGCATCTACATTATTGCCTCCAACGACGTGCTGCTGGAAAGGAATATTTTCACGCGCAACAACATCGAGAACATCACCGGCTACTATCCCGCGGCGGTGAAGATTTTCAATCAGTCTTACCGAGTGACGTGCAATGATAATTTGGTGATCGAACATCCCAATTCCAACGGCATTTGGTATGACGTCGGCAATGTTGATGGGGTGTTTACCAACAATTGGATCGAAGGCGTCGGCCGCGTGAGCAACACATTTTCTACTGAAAATCTCTGGCCCAGTGATAACGGATTCTTCTTTGAAATCTCCCAAGGCGCGATTTGTGCCGGCAATGTCTTTGTCAACAATGATCATGGCATCATGGTGCTCAATGCCTCGAATGTGCAAATCTACAATAACACGTTTGTGAACAGCATGGCCTGTATTGGCCGCAATGCGCGCAGCGCGCAAGGCGATCACTTTGGCTGGCACCCAAGCACCGGGCCGGATGTTGGCGAGCGCGACGGCCACATCTTTTCCAACAACCTGCTCGTCGGCGATAAGGATTTCAATAGATCGTTGTTGTTCGTCTGGCAGCCGGCCTCGTTGTGCGAGAAGCTCAACAAGCCGCAACTGAAGCAGCTCGATTACAATGTGTACGTACGGGGTGCAGAAAGGATCTCTTATCCTATGATTCTGTGGAGCCCGGCAGCGAATGAGAAGTGCCAAACGGGATTTGAGTCGTTGGAAGATCTGCGCAAGTCGTATCCGGAGTTTTCGAAGAACAGTCGGTATTTTTCGAATTATGATGGCCCGTTGTTCAAAGGCATTGAGTTGGGCAATTATCAATTATTGTCCGCATTTCCGGCGGCGGGATCGGCCATGCCGCTGCCGGTAGGAATCAAGAAGCTCCTTGGCCCCTCCAAGAAAGGCGGTCAGTACGTTGGAGCATATCCTCCGATGCAGTGAAAAGTTGTATCCGTGTTCTTTTCGGCAGATTCGTATGGAGATTTGAACAATGAAAATTGAGAAGATTTTTCTAAAGCAGCGCCGCGCTGCAATCTTTACTTTGCTTTTCTGTGCAACCGGACTATCGCCGCAACTCTCGTTTGCCCAGCTTGCCGCCAACAAAAGCAAGTTTGTGGGTAACATCATCGGCAACGGCTTTAGTATTCGGGAAAACAACTTTAAGAGATATTGGAATCAGGTTACTCCCGAGAATGCGGGAAAATGGGGAAGTCTCAACTGGCAGCAGCTCGACAACATCTACAATTTTGCGAAGAATAACGGCTTTCTTTATCGCCATCACACGCTGGTTTGGGGAAATCAAGAACCCGGTCATATCGCCGGCCTTGATTCCGCGAGCCAGTATCAGGAAGTGGTAAACTGGATCTCGGCAGTGGGGCAAAGATATCCCGACATGGATTACTGCGACGTGGTCAACGAGCCGCTGCACGCGCCGCCATCTTACAAACGAGCACTCGGGGGCGACGGCGCAACGGGTTGGGATTGGGTGATCAAAGCTTTTGAACTGGCGCGGCAATATTTGCCGGCGAAAACGGAATTGCATTTGAACGAGTACAGCGTCATCAATGACGGCAATGCTAACGCGCGCTACATTCAAATCATCAATCTGCTCAAAGAAAGAGGATTGATTGACGGCATTGGCGTGCAAGGCCATAATTTTGAAGTGAACGGCGGCGCCTCGACGACGACGTTGCACAACAATTTGACCAATCTCGCCGCCACCGGGCTGCCGGTTTACATCACCGAATTCGACATTAACGTTCAAGACGACAACACACAGTTGCAAAGGTATCAAACCATATTTCCGGTGCTCTATGAACATCCGGGAGTTTATGGCATAACTTTATGGGGCTACATCCGGTATGAAATCTGGCAGCAGGAGGCATACTTGCTCAATGAGCGTTTGGCCGAACGCCCGGCGATGCAATGGCTGCGCACGTATCTCGCCAGCCCGCTGCGGCCGGCGCTGATTTCGCCCAACGGCACGATGGAAGAACCGCGAAATCCTCTTTTGATGTGGCATCCTTCGGAGTCAGCGAATTCCTACCAGGTCCAGGTTGCCACTAACAGAACGTTCACTTCAATTGTGGTGGATTCCACTGTCGCCGATACGCTGCTGCAATTGAGTCCGCTGGCCGCAAACACGCAATACTATTGGCGCGTGCGCGGCGTGAACGAACATGGAACGAGCGCCTATTCAACTCTGGCAAGTTTCACCACCCGAGATGAGAGCTCGGCTGTCGAAGAGTTTGCCGAGATTCCGGTGGCGTTCCGGTTGCTGCAAAACTATCCCAACCCGTTCAATCCCGTTACCAGTGTGACGTACGAGGTCGGCGGCCGGCAACATGTGAGCTTAAAAGTCTATGACATCTCAGGGCGCGAGGTTGCCACGTTAGTGGATGAGAGCAAGTCTGCAGGCCGTTATCACGCCACGTTTGATGCGAGTGGTTTAAACAGCGGCGTATATTTCATCAAATTATCGGCCGGAGAATTCGTCGATATGAAAAGAGCGGTGCTGATCCGTTGAGTAAGGGTAGGCGTCAGCCGCTGGAGAATTCACTGATATCGCTGACATCCAAGTCAACTTGAAAGTATAAAAACGAACCCGGCTTTTTCTGTTTGCGAACAATCCCGGTACAAAGCAACGAACCTTTGCAACAAGGAAAAGAACCATGCCGCCTGAAACAGAGAAGCTTTCCGTAAAAGAGAAGATTGGCTATAGCCTGGGCGACACCGCCTCCAATTTGTTTTTTCAAACGTTCATTTTGTTTCTCCCGATTTTCTATACCGACGTCTTCGGTTTGCCCGCGGCTGCGATGGGAACGATGTTTTTGGTCACGAGAATCTTCGACGCCGTCAACGATCCCATCATGGGCACGATTGCCGATCACACGAAGACGCGCTGGGGAAAATTTCGCCCGTATATTCTTCTCTTTGCCATCCCGTTTGGCATCATGGGCGTGCTCACGTTTACGACGCCCGGTTTCGATGCCACCGGCAAACTCATCTATGCTTATATCACGTACAATCTTCTGATGGTTATGTACACCATCGTGAATGTTCCTTATTCAGCACTCATGGGAGTGATAACGCCCAATTCTCTGGAACGCACGGAAGTATCGTCATTCCGTTTTGTTGCCGCTTTTGTTGGCGGTTTGATTGTGCAGGCGGCGACTATTTCCCTGGTGAAATATTTCGGTCAGGGAAATGACGCCGTGGGTTGGCAATGGGCGATGGGATGTCTTGCCGGCTTGGCGGCAGTTTTGCTCTTTATCACGTTTGCCACCACTAAGGAAAGAGTGCAACCGCCAAAAGAACAAAAGAGTCAGTTCAAAAGGGATCTCAAGGATTTGTTTTCCAACGCCCCCTGGTTGATGATCGCCGGAGCAACGGTTTGCCAATTGACGTTTATTGTCATGCGCCAATCTTCGGTTGCCTACTATTTCAAGTACTATGTCGGTGACCAGCAGCTCAATCTCTTCGGCAACGCCATCAACCTTTCCTACGAGACTTTCACCTCATCCTTTTTGCTGACGGGCAGCGTTGTGACCATCATCGGCGTCGTGCTTACCAAGTGGTTTTCGAAGCTCCTTGATAAGAAAAACACCTACGCCGGATTTCTCATCGCCGCGGCCGTGGTGAACGCTGTGTTATATGTCGTACGTCCACAGGATGTCATTCTCATTTATGTGCTCAATCTGCTTTTCTCATTCTTCGTCGGGCCTGTGTCGGTGCTGCAGTGGGCCATGTACACCGACACCGCCGATTACTCGGAATGGAAAAACAACCGGCGTGCCACCGGTTTGTTGATGGCGGCCTCATTGTTTGCGCTGAAGCTCGGCTTGACTTTGGGTGGAGCGTTTGTGGGGTGGTTGCTTGCCTATTACGGCTTTGTTGCGAATCAGGATCAAACGCCGGAGGCCATGAACGGCATTGTGAGGCTGTTGAGCATCTTTCCGGCGATCTTTGGCATTGCCGGCGGCCTGTTGATGATGCGTTACCCCCTGACGAATAAAATGATGGTTAAAATCGAGGAAGATTTAACTGTGCGAAGGCAGGAAGCGCGGTAAAATTCATTGAGCTAATTCAGAATTTTTTTCAAGTACGACGAATATGCAAACCAAAGCACTTTATCAAGTTCCGGATCTACCGATAGCAGAGCGTGTCGCGGACTTGCTTTCGCGCATGACGCTTGAAGAGAAAGCTGCCCAAATGATTTGCGTTTGGCAGGATAAGAACCGGACACTCGTGGATGAGACAGGCAGATTTGATTTCGAAAAGGCCAGCTTCCATTATAAAGAGGGATATGGCTTGGGTCAGATTGGCCGCCTCAGCGATGCCGCTGGCGGCATTAACGCCAGAGAGCAAGCCGCACTCTCCAACACGATTCAGAAATTTTTTATTGAAAACAGCCGCCTCGGCATACCGGTGGTTTTTCATGAAGAATGTTTGCACGGCCAGGCGGCGGTTGACAGCACAAGTTTTCCGCAGCCCATTGGATTAGGCGCCACGTTCGATCCTGATCTGATTCGACGGCTGTATGAAATGACCGCGGAAGAAGTGCGCGTGCGCGGCGTGCATCAAGCGTTGACGCCGGTTCTGGATGTGGCGCGCGATCCGCGCTGGGGGCGCGTGGAGGAAACGTTCGGAGAAGATCCCTATCTCGTGGCGCGTTTGGGCGTTGCCGCGGTGCAAGGTTTTCAGGGTGACGGCGCGTTCAAAAACAGAAAAAGCATCATTGCAACGCTGAAACATTTCGCCGCGCACGGCCAGCCGGAATCCGGCACGAATTGCGCACCCGTGAATGTCTCCGAGCGCGTTCTGCGCGAAGTTTTTCTCTATCCTTTTAGAGAAGCCATTCAAAAAGGCGGCGCAATGAGCGTGATGGCATCGTACAACGAGATTGACGGTGTGCCCTCGCATGCCAACCAATGGCTCTTGCGAAAAGTTCTCCGTAAAGAGTGGGGCTTCAAAGGATTCGTGGTTTCCGATTATTACGCCATTCGCGAGCTTGAAATCCGGCCTGATTTTGGTCTCGGCAATCATGTTGCCAAAGACGGCAAGGAGGCGGCGCTGCTGGCTGCACGTGCCGGCGTGAATATCGAAATGCCCGAACCGGATTGCTATAAGCACCTGGTCGAGTTGGTGCGTGAACGCCGTTTGGAAGAATCTGTTCTTGATGAACTCGTCGCCGCAGTACTGATGTACAAATTCAAGCTGGGGTTGTTCGAAGATCCCTATGTTGATCCTGCCGCCGCCGAACGCATTGTCGGTAGCAATGCCAATCGCAAGCTGGCCTTGCAAGCCGCGCGCGAAACCATCACGCTGCTCAAGAACGATCACGGCGTCGCGCCGCTGGATCTCAAAAAGATCAAAACCCTTGCTGTTATTGGTCCCAATGCCGATCGCGAATTGCTCGGCGGATACAGCGGCAAGCCCAAGCAAGTTTCAACCGTGTTAAGCGGCATTCGCGAGCGCGCGGGCGCTGCCGTGCAGATTCTCTATCATGAAGGTTGCAAGATTACAATTGGCGGGTCATGGCATCAAGATGAAGTTGTGCCCAGCGATCCGGAGGAAGATCGCAAAAGCATCGCCGAAGCTGTGAAGGTGGCACAACAAGCGGATGCCATTGTGCTGGCCATCGGTGGTAACGAACAAACCTCGCGTGAGGCTTGGGCGTTGAACCATCTCGGTGATCGTGCAGATTTGGAAATGGTTGGCCGGCAGGATGAACTGGTGAATGCAATGGCAGCGCTCGGCAAACCGGTTATTGCGTTTCTCTTCAACGGCAGGCCGCTCTCCGTGCGCAATCTCGTTGAGAAAGTGCCGGTGATTTTTGAATGCTGGTATTTGGGCCAGGAAACCGGTCAGGCAGTGGCGGAAGTGTTGTTCGGAGAGGTGAATCCCGGCGGCAAGCTGCCGATCACGATCCCGCGTTCGGTTGGACATATTCCGGCTTACTACAATTACAAGCCCGCAGCGCGCCGCGGTTATCTCTTCGAATCTGTAGAGCCGTTGTTCGCTTTTGGCTTTGGACTCAGCTACACACAGTTTCGCTTCAGCCCACCGCGTTTGGATAAAACCGCAATTCGCCCGGAAGAATCGACCCGCGTGACCGTGGAGGTGACAAACGCGGGCAACCGGGCCGGCGATGAAGTTGTGCAGATGTATATTCGCGACAAAGTCAGCTCCGTGACGCGCCCGGTGAAGGAACTGAAAGGATTCCAGCGTATCAGCCTGCAGCCGGGCGAGGCCAAGACCGTGGCGTTCGATATCACCCCGGAGCATCTGGCGTTTTACAATATCGATATGAATTATGTGGTGGAACCCGGCGATTTTGAAATCATGTTGGGGAATTCCTCGCGTGATCAGGATTTGCAAAAAATTCTGCTCACGGTGGAGGGATAGCGTCACGCAAGAACTTTTTTAGCGCCGCCCCGGGACGGTCGCAACGGCCGTCCCGGTTGTTCTTCGCCGTTACTGTGCGTGTTCGTATTAACGCCTTCAGGTGTTCAAAGTTTGACAAAGAGCAAGTGACATCATCGTTTTTGGTGTTCTTGAGGATGCGAAATGAACAGGACGAAACCTCCCACGAGTTTTTGTTTGCATTCAATCAAGGAAGAACAATGCGAGCACTTGTTTTCAGCCTGTTATTGAGTTGTCACCTCCTCGATGCGCAAGAAATGAACAACCAACTTGAGTACCTTGATCACACGCTGCCCATGGCAAGGCGTGTCGATGATTTGATCTCCCGCATGACGCTGGAGGAAAAGATTTCGCAAATGGGGCACAGCGCCCAGGCCATTCCGAGGTTGCAGATACCCGAATACAATTGGTGGAATGAATGCTTGCATGGCGTGGCGCGCGCGGGCACGGCCACGGTGTTTCCGCAAGCCATTGCGCTGGCCGCAACCTGGAATACGGACTTGATGCGCCAAATCGCCGAAGTGACTTCGACGGAAGCGCGCGCCAAACATCATGAATATGCGCGGCAGGGTGATCGCGATATTTACAAAGGATTGACGTTTTGGAGTCCGAATATCAACATCTTTCGCGATCCGCGCTGGGGCCGCGGCCAGGAGACGTACGGTGAAGATCCTTATCTCACCAGCCGCATGGGCGTGGCGTTTGTGAAGGGTTTGCAGGGCGATGATCCCAAATATTTCAAAGTCATCGCAACGCCGAAACACTATGCCGTGCACAGCGGCCCGGAGCCGGAGCGCCACGCCTTTGACGCCGTTACCAACAACCGCGATCTTTACGACACCTATCTGCCTGCTTTCGAAGCCTGCATCAAAGAAGCAGGCGCTTTTTCCGTGATGTGCGCCTACAATCGTTACATGGGCGAAGCGTGTTGCGGCTCGCCGCGCTTGTTGCAGAAGATCTTGCGCGCAGATTGGGGCTTTCAGGGCTATGTGGTCTCGGATTGCGGCGCAATTGCCGATATTTTTGAATATCACAAAATTTCAAAAACCGGGGCAGAAGCTGCGGCGCTGGCGGTGAAATCCGGCACAGATTTGAATTGTGGCAGCGTCTATCAATCGGCCCTGCTCGAGGCCGTTCAACAAAAACTGTTGCCGGAAGAAGAGATCAATACTGCGGTGCGACGCCTGTTTATGGCGCGCTTCAAGCTGGGCATGTTCGATCCGCCGGAATTGGTCAAGTATACCAGCATACCATTCGAGGTGAATGATTCCCCGGAGCACCGCCAACTTTCGCTGCGCGCGGCGCAGGAGTCCATCGTCCTGCTCAAGAACGAGAACAATCTTCTACCTCTCAAACAGGATTTGAAACGGATTGCCGTCATCGGGCCAACGGCGAATTCCTATTTGATGCTGCTCGGAAATTATCACGGCACGCCCTCGCGTTATGTTACACCATTGCGCGGCATTCAGAACAAAGCCGGGCGCACCACCGAGGTGGTTTATGCTCACGGCTGTGATCTGATTGAAGAAGACAAGATCATCCACAATTTGTCTTCGGAGAACTTGAGCGCCGGAGGCAAGCCCGGTTTGCAGGCGGAATACTTTCGCAGCACCAACCTGGAAGGTGAACCGTTCTTCACAAAAATCGATCCCATAGACAATACTAACTGGATCTACGGCACACGCCTTCCCAATCTCAGAAAAGAACCGAAATTCTCTATCCGCTGGAGCGGCATGTTCACCGCGCCCGAAACCGGAGATTACAAATTTACCATCGCGGGTGATGACGGCTATCGTCTGTTCCTCGACGGAAAGGCCATCATCGAAAATTGGACCGAACACGACGCGGCGGCCTCGAAAAGCAATCGCCTGCATCTGGAAAAAGGCAAAGCGTATCCGTTGAGATTGGAATTTTTTCACAACTCCGGCCGCCCGCAGTTGTTCGTGCAATGGGAGTTGTTGAACTTCGATTATTTCAATCAAGCGATCGAACTGGCTAAGCG
>QEVD01000194.1 GCA_003576975.1 Candidatus Zhuqueibacterota bacterium | reverse complement strand
TTTTTTAAGCAATCGGGCGTTCTTGATGGAGATGACAAGCTTTGTCGTTAAAATCTTCATCAACGGCTCGTCAAATTCCCTGGAAAAACCGGCGTTTTTTAGAGGCTGGCCATTTGCATCCTTCTTGTTGTAGGCGAACAACAAGCCGAGCAGGTTGCCGTCGTCGTCAAGCATGGGGTAGGCCAACTCGGAAAACACTTTTTTTGAAAAAACAAACTCCGAGGGATTCTCTGCTCTTCGCGCCGGATGATTGTCCAACTCTTTGCCGCAACAATTGAAGACTTCTTTACGATAAGCGATGTAGCCTGTCATGCCCGGGCCATCTTTGATCGGCCACATCACGCGCTCTTTGTTACGAACCTTTCCATCTTGGGCAAAACTCGTCTCCAAAATAACGTTTCCGTCCTTCACCAACCACAAACTGCATAACTCAGCATCCAAAATTTCTGTCGCCCTTTCGACGATGTAATCAAATTTCTCTGTCAATTTTTTGTTTTCAAATTCCGCCAGCAAAACATTTAGTGCAGAAGATATCAAGCGCAATTTACGAATCATACGGTCACTATTGGCCAGCCTTTGCGATTCTTCAATGGTTAAAGCGCAGAAGTCCGCAATCGCTTGCGCGAACACAATATCCTGTTGTTGAAAATAATCGCTCTGACTGGATTCAAAAATCAGGAGGCCGAGAGACTTGTCATTTGGTCGGCGTAGAGGTACAAGCATTTGAGACGCAGAGCCGCTTACCCCGTTATGCGGTTTTGTGGGGAATTCAATAGATGCAGATATATAGCCGCTGGAATTATGGCCATTAAAAAATTGCCGCAGGCGCGGCGGCGCTTCTTGCAGTGGGACCGCGCAGGTTTTGCACTGTGCCTCCGCAAAACAGTGACAATCAGCGCCGGTGCGGCATTCGATGAGATCCGTGACAGGATCATAAAGTAACAAACAGCCCCGCTCGGCCTGGGTGAGCGTCACCGCCTTATTGACGATTTCACCCAATAGGTTGTCGTCCAAGCGTGTTCGCGCGTTTTGCTCCATAAACGCCTCCAGCCAAAGATTTTTTCCGCACTTTGCTATTTTAGTTTTTAATCTTTGATGCGATTTTTTTCCAAAACAAGCCGTTGGGGCGAGCTTACCTCACTGTCATTCAAAGCCGAGCTCTCAAAATTTCTGTCAATTCAACCTGACACTATACAGCAACGGGACGGTTGCGATGTCATACAAAAGCGGAAACCCAAGAAAAATTGTTAGCTTAGGAGGCACCTTCGACGTACTACACAAAGGACACAAAGAGTACATTCGAATGGGTTTTGCCTATGCAGAGTATGCGCTAATCTATGTGCTCTCCGACAATTACGCGCGGAATCTAAAGAAATATCATGTTCGCAGTTACGACTCAAGAGTGAAGCGACTGTGCAACTTTTTAGAAAAAGCCGGGGTTACTACAAATCAATATGAGATAAGGGGCATAAACTCTCTTTCTCACCTCGAACGCGAGCTAGTGAATGAAAATATTACTGTTTCAATTGTCGTTCCTGAGTATTTGGATTTATTTCATGACATCAATCAAAAACGACTGCTAAATAAAAAAGATAGCATTGTAGTTGTTAGGAAAAAGAGAACAGTTGACCCAAAACTTGGTGATCTGTCCTCAACTGCAATAAGATTCCCCGCCTGCATATTCGAGTATATACCTCAAACAACTGTCCGCAAAATCACAAACAATCAAATTAATAGCCCCATAATGCGTTAATTTATATACGTCTGGTGATTTTTGTTTCACTGTAAAAAGCCAGCAACAGGAAAATTACAATGTTACCCAAAGACGAAAAGTCAAAATCTGCAACGATCGGAGGGACCTTCGATACATTGCATAGAGGACATAAAGAGTATATTCGCAAGGCTTTTGACAAAGCAACCTATGTTTTCATTTATATAACCTCGGACGATCTCGCACAAAAGCAAAAGAACTATCATGTTCGATCACGCGAGCTAAGAATCAAAAATTTACAAGCGTTTCTTAGAGGAATCGGCATAGAGCAGGATCGCTACGAAACAAGAGAAATTAACGCACTCGAACAACTAAAAAATGAGCTTGCCAATGTAGAAGTTGATATTTCCATTATTGCACCAGATTACTTAGAGCTTTTTGATGGCATCAATCACAAAAGAAAAGAAAAAGGCAAAAAAAGCATCAGCGTAGTTATTAAAGAGAGAACTCGCGATGCCAAAAACGGTGATCTATCTTCTACTGCAATACGTTTTCCATATGATGTATTTCACTCTTTACCTGTTGAAACTGCTAACAAAATTAAAGAAGGTGGGGTTAAAAACTTGCATATAAGTGAACTTATATATGTTTGGTAAATTCAATATTTCTGTTTTGATAAAAATCAAAAGATGTGAATGCTTTAACGAATTGTTCGACTACCTAGGCGTATAGTACCTTGTCAACCAACCTGCTAAACCGTCCAACCCCAGGAATAAAGTTCGTTCAGTGATATTTGCCTTGTCCAGTTTGTCCCGAATTTCCCACTTGAGATGGGCGGGGATAACTATTTTACGAAATAATTTCGGACGTGATTCGAGCCAATCATTTAGCAGCGCTCGGGGATTGGACATCATCGAAAAAAGTGCATATTGATGTACGATTCTTGCATCTAATGATGGGGGATCGAGAAAGACGGCATAGCCTTCAGACACCAGGTTATCAAATTCGGTTAATGAGGTTACAGCTTCATCTAACATCTCAATGGTGAGATTAAGAGCGCCATCAATGTCCAGCAAATGTTGCAATTTTTTAGGCAGAAGCTTATTTGTTTCAATAAAATTGACGCACCAAATCGCGCCATCTACATCATAGCGTTCCAGATCACACGTCGCAAAATGGGCGGCCACGAAGGGCGAAAAGGTCCAGTCAAGCAACCGCGTTGGTAAACCAAAGTGCTGGGCTACCGCCAACCACTTCCAGAAAGAATCTTGTCCTTTCGGCACATCATCAAGCGCATACTTTCTGAAATTTCGTAACAAATGCCTTTCAACTCCTGCATAATTCCCTCCCAACCGCATCAAGCGAGTCGATAATTCATAGTCCTTGTTAGATAGACCGCGGAAGGCATACGGCGAACGATGGCGCATGATGTCAGGATTCCAGGAATCAATGAAAAGCTGTTCCATCAAATCCGGCCAACTCGAAACGATGATTTCGTTCATGCAAATTCCCTGTGCAGTTTTTTTCGTTCTGATGAATCCTGCCACAGAATCTCAAATTGATCACTGAAAAAGCGGAACCATTTTTCATGATCGCGTTTTGTCAATTGTAGATGCGGGCGATCGTGTAGGTTCTTTTTGTAGGCCAGCATCTCTACGGTCATTTTCCCGTAGTCCTTTTGCCCATTTACAATGACCAAACTAAAGGGCAAAAATGCCTGCGCTAGGCGCACTTCACATTTACCTTTCAAATTTCTATGCTTGATTAAATTATCAAGCGATTGCAGTGATAATTTAATGTCTTTTTTCGCTGTGGGTGTTTGCTGTTTTTTATTCCAAACTTCGGCAGCTTTGGAGTTGGGGTCCAACAGCAAGAAGCGAAGATTACACCCATCCCGAAGCTTTTGCAAATAAAAGTTGTCATAAGGGCGAATAATCGAGACCAGCGAAATTCCTGCGGCCCAAATCTCCGTTGCGCCGGCAGCCAACTCCTCCATACGATTCAGTTTCGAGCGATCGCGTAAAACCTCCTCCTCCGGCCATTTTTCGACGCGTGCACTGATTTTTTCAAGCAGGCTCATGCGCTCAACCAACGCATCAACGGCGATGAGCGCGAGTAAGGTCACAATAACTTCGTCGGGAACCTGAGCGATTAAATCGAAAAACGATAACACACCCACGCCAACTGCAAACGCAATCGTGAGTAGTGGCAGCAAGCGCCGGAGTTTTAGCCAGTCGCGCCAAGCCGATGCGCTTCGAGTTTCGTGCATGAGATATTCTCCGCTTCGAGACTACGCTACAAATATGCCATGGTTTCAAACGTAAGAAATCACTTTAAACCGCTGTAAATTAAAATCTGAAAGCATCATTTCTTTTCAAATTGTTGCCTTTCCCCAACACCCACCGTTGCAAAAAACCAACGCAATCATCCATTTCTCCCAAAAACCGACGGCAGAGTATCGTTTCAAACCATCAGCCAGATAAAACATAATCGTTTTACTGGAAGAGACACCTTCTACCCGTCTTGAATCTCCTACACTGCTTATGTTTTTACGCCCTGAGAGTTTGGCAACGATGCTCTGTGACCCACCCTAAAACCGGCATCGTAATCTATTGATATTCAAGAAAAAAGCTCGGCGGCATTTCATTGGATAATTTCTGGCCTGGCGGTTGCTTTAGCCCACTATGGTGTCAGTAATTTATCTAACCGGCTCGCAAAACTCACCTGGTCTGATGGGAGCGTCGCAGATGATCTCTCCGCATGAAAACAAATCCAGCCCGCCGCCCTCGCTATGGTCGTTTATTTTGCACGGCAATAACGCCCGCTCGCTACTCGATGAACTGATTGAGCTGGGACTCTTTTATCTGCTCAGCTCGAGAACGTTCTCAAACCTCATAACCCACATGCACGGTTTGCTGCTGGGCTATGTCTTATTGGAATTGCAGAAGTTGCAGAATTTTCTGGGATTGTTCAAAGTGCTGCTGCCGATCGTGTTCTTTATCCTTGCCCGGGTTTTGCGCTTTTTACTGCAGCATCACAAACACTATTGCTCGGCGGCTTTGCGCCGATTTCGCATTTTGGTGATTATCAAAAGGGGTGTTGGGCGAATTGTTGGGTTTTCTCAACACCTTGGTTGCCAGTGCGGCCAATTTCTGGGCAAAATTTTTCGTAACTTCGATACTACACTGCGAAAATGGAAGCTTGACAAATTCGAAAAAATGCTTTAATGTTGGCCGTTGTCAGGAAAGGAACAAGCCTTGCCGGCTGAGAGGTAGCCCGTAAATTTCATTGCCTCGCGGACAAACAGTGCAAGGCCCGCCTTTTTGTTGTTGCCGCTTGTTTTGCCAAATCGATCCGCCTTCTCAATCTGAAATCACACGCGCGAACGGACTCCACATTGGGAAGGCGGATTTATTTTTTTGAAATGATCTACGCTGTGCCTCCGGTAACTCTTCTCAAGCAGAGCCGTCGCGCGACGACTTCCAATCTACGGGCTGCTTTACTCGTGGGGAAAATCTAAAGGTGGGTTTATTGGTGCAGCACGCCCGGTTTGTAAAGCCACGAATATTGAGGTTCACTATTTTCCCATGGAAGGAATGGCCCAATGAATGCAAGCCTTTTTCCCGCGCTTAAGTTTTGGACGATAATACTGCTCACGGCGGGTACGATTTTATACGCCACCGCTACCTCTGCCCTACCGCAAAACAATTCCAGCACCATCGCTGCACGATCTGAAGCGGGTTTTGGTGTACTCGATTCCATCGAATTCCACGTTGATACTCTCAAGGCTGATGAAAGAGACGGGCATGCGGATAAATTTTCCGCAACGCAGCCAACCGCCAGCTATGGCGGGCCCTCGTCGCGTGCCGCTGAACCGCTCATTGCAGCCTCTTTGCCGCCGCAGCGCGGGGCAGAGATTTCGCTGGATCGCGCGCCGCCTGCCGGGTTAAGCGCCGCAGCCACGGTGTTGTTGTCCGACGATTTCAGCGGCAGTACGCTTGACCTCATCAAATGGGAAAAAGGATTGCCCGAGCAATATGTTTCATCGGTTGAGAATGGCGCGTTGTATTTGCGCTCAACCAGCGGCAAATCCGGCTGGATTTATACCCGTGACAAATTCTCCGCGCGGGACAAAATCGTTCAAATCAAAGTCGTGCAACCGAACAATGACGGCAGTCTCGGACTTTCACCCACAGTCAACCCCTCCTCATTTTATGGCTTCTACAACGAAGCCAACTGGTATCGTTTTTATACCTATCGTAGCGGCAACGCGGAGCCGTACAAATTGCATGTGCAATGGAACAAAAATGGCGCATCTGATGGCCTTGACGTTGCGACCGGCGTACGTTTCGAGAAAAACTTCCATCTTCGCATGCGCACCAGCGCAGATTCGATTCACTTCGAATATTCGTTTGATGATAATGTTTGGATAACCGGCTATGCCGAATTATTCTCACTGCCCGGCTACACCCTTGACAGCCTGTTCACATTTGAACTGGCGGCTTACAACACGCCTTCCAAAGGCGTGTTGGTGCTGGATGATTTCATCCTGGCGACAAGTGTGCCCGACACAACTCCCCCGGCTATTTCAAACCTCACGAGCAGCGATCTCACGAAGAACAGCGCAACGATTTCCTGGAACACAGACGAAGCAAGCACAGCTCAGGTTGAATATGGTTTGACCACGAGCTATGGCTCATTAACGCCGATCAACCTGTTTTTTGCCACCGCTCACCGTCTGACGCTTTCAGGATTACAAGAGGGCGTGGTTTATCATTATCGCGTAATCGCGCGCGACCGCGCCGGCAATGTCAGCGTGAGCGGCAATGCCGTGTTTACCACGCCCGATCAAACGCCGCCGATGATCACAAACGTGGCGATCGATCATCTCACCAACACGACGGCGCAAATTTCCTGGACCACAAACGAAGCGAGCGACACGCAAGTGGAATTCGGCCTGACGGCAAATTACGATTCCTCCACCGTGCTGCAGCCGGAATTGACGCTCTCGCATCAAACCACACTCACAGGCTTGCAAGAGGGTATGACCTATCACTTTCGCGTGAAGTCACGCGATCAAGCCGGGAATCTCGCCACCAGCAGTGATTTGACATTCACCACCCTCGATCAAACACCGCCCATCATTTCAAATGTTACCATCGAAAACATTTCAGCGATTTCCGCGCGCATCGCCTGGGTGACGAACGAAGCGACGGATGCGCAAGTGGAATACGGCCTGACGCCAAATTATGGCTTGGCGACAACCTTGCAGACGGCACTGGCGAACACGCATCAAATCACGCTTTCCAATTTAAATGTCAACACGAGCTATCACTTTCGCGTCAAATCCAAAGATCAAGCCGGGAATTTTAGCGTGAGTGGTGATTTCACATTCACAACTCTTGATGGCCCCATGCTCGCCGACAATTTTGACGATCCGATGTTTGACACGATGAAATGGGTGCAAAGCTCAGCGGCGCAAAATGCTTCGACTTTTGAAAACGGGGCATTACACCTGCGTTCCACCGGTAAAAACAGCGCCTGGATTTATACGCGGGACAAATTTTCCGGCAGCCATAAAACCGTTCAGATCAAAGTCGTGCAACCGAATGGCGACGGCTGCCTCGGCATGTCGCCTACTGTGAATCCCGCCGCAACTTTTGGTTTTTATAATGAGAAGAATTGGTATCGCTTCTACAACTATCGTGACAATTATAATGCGCCGTACTTGCTGCACGTGCAGTGGAATAAAAACGGCGTCTCCGACGGCCTGGACGTTGCCACGGACGTAAATTTCGAGCGGGATTTTTATCTGCGCATACGCACGACTGCCGATTCGATTTATTTTGATTATTCTCTGGACAACGCGGTGTGGATACAAGCTTACGCCGAAAAATTTTCGCTGCCGGGATTCACGCTGGAAGATTCATTTGCGTTCGAACTGGCGGCGTACCACACGCCGAATAACGGTGTGTGGGTGGTGGACGATTTTGCCCTCTACTCAACCACAACGCTTCCCAAGCCGGATGTCACAGCGCCTCAGCTTGCAAACATTGCCAGCAGCCAAATCACCTCGACGCGTGCAACAATCAATTGGCAAACCGACGAGGCGAGTGATTCACAAGTTGACTATGGCTTGACCGCGAGTTATGGCTTGACCTCGCCGCTCTCTCCGGCATTCGTCACGTCGCATAGCGTCACGCTGTCTGAATTAACCGCAGGCACGACGTATCATTATCGCGTCAAATCCAAGGATGTCGCGGGCAATCTCAGTGTGAGCGATGATCTTGTTTTTACCACGGCAAACGCGCCCGCCCTCGAAAAAATCGTATTGACCGATGCGCTAAACAGCGCTACGAGCGGCGTGCGCACCGGCGGCGAATTTGTGACCGGCGGCTGGCAGGTTACCGCCGCGGAAGATATGATCAGGTATGATCTCGGCGCTTATCTGGAAAGCGGCTCACTGGAGCTGGAGGTCAGCAATTTTCGCCCGGCAGAGCAAAACTCATTTCCACGCCATCATATCGTCAGCATGTTTCGCAACCCCTGGGGCAACCATCATCCGGTGGAAAATCAGGAGACGGTTTGGGACTTGCACGCCGGCGCGCGCTACAATCCGGGCGTGAAACTGCTGTCGTGGACTTACGACGGCAACGAGAGAAACACCACAAAGCTTGAGGATTGGTCACGCAATCAAACCTATCACCTCAAGGTTACGTGGGAGGGCAATCAACTCAGTTATTTCCGCGATGGTGTTTTACAGGCAACGCACACGCATTCCGCGCCGATGCAATTGCGCTACGTTTTTCTCGGGCGCGATTTCACCGTGGCCACGGATTTGGTCACCAACTTCAAAAACAATCAATACGGCGCGCTGATCGGGCCGATTTACTCGAATTTGTTGATTAAAGAAAATGTTCCGGCAGATGATCCAGCCCCACCACAAGTCACAACCATCTTCACAAGTAACCGCTACGCCAACGGCGTGCGCCTGTCATGGGCGACAAACGAGCCCGCGGTTTGCGCACTCGAATATGGCCTCACCAGCGCCTATGGCCAAAAATTGCCGGTTTTAGGTCCGCCGGATTCGACGTTCAGCACGGCGCTGGCGGGCTTGAACGCCAATCAAACTTATCATTATCGCATCATCGCGACCGACAATTCCGGCAACACGTTCGTCACGCCGGATCAGACTTCGCGATAACGGCAATTTCGGCTGGATGAATTTGCTCGCCGGTGAGGGCCGCGAAGCCTATTTGCGTTTCATTGTCGCCGGACTCGAGTCGCCGGTGGCCTCGGCAATGTTACGCTTGCATGGCCGCCAAACCGGCAACGGTGGGAATCTCGTACATGTTTTGAATACGGCTTGGGACGAAAACAATGTCACGTGGCTGACGAAACCGGCAGTCACCGGCGCACGATTGGACAGCATAAAAACCGTAGACGCAAAAAAATGGCATGCGATGAACGTGACCGCCGCGGTTGCCGGAAACGGAACGCTCGATTTTGCGCTCATCGGAACCGGCCCACAACTCGTTTCCTATGATTCGCGCGAATCGAGCAACGCACAGCCGGAGTTGATCGTCGTGCTGCAAAACTTCGAGGCGGATTTGCTAACCGTGCCGCTGTATGGCTTGTATGAGATCATGTTGCAAGCAACGGCCGAGGGTGTGAATCCCTATGTCGATGGTCCGGGAGTAGCAGCGACGTTCACGGGAGTTTCCGGAGCAGCGCAAGGAAAATCTCTCACGGTAAAAGGTTTTTGGGATGGCGGCAATGTTTATCGTGTGCGCTTTTCGCCTTTTGCGTTGGGCGAATGGCGCTGGGTGTCATCCTCAAACGACTCCGGTTTGAACGGTAAATCCGGCGCATTTTTATGTGAAGGGCGGCTGCCGGCAAATCATGCTAACACCACC
>QEVD01000193.1 GCA_003576975.1 Candidatus Zhuqueibacterota bacterium | reverse complement strand
GGAGGCATCGACTTCGCCGCCGATTTTGCACACCGTCCCGATGGAAGTGCCTTCATAGATTTTTGCGCCCATTTTGATGACGGACTTCTTACCGACATAGAGCGGCCCCTGCAAGCAGGCATTCGCCATCACCGTCGCGCCCTCGTCGATGAAGATCGGGCCGTCTTCGGCATCGAGCACAACGCCGGGTTTGATCGTCGCGCCGGCTGCGATGTGAATATTCTTTTCGTCGAGTAGCGTTACGTTTGGATAGATCTTTCCAAGAATTTGGCCGCCGCGGTTAAGATAATCAAAATCTTTTTTTATCTCAGCCGGATTGTTGTTGACCAAATCCCACGGAAATTCGAGAAATTTGCCGGCGATTTCATGTTGAGGAATGAATGCCGGCAAAATTTTCCGGCATGATTATGCCTCCCCCTTCGATCGCTAGCCCGGCCAATCTTGCTGCAGAAAGCCGTGCGGCGACGATTTTACCGCGATTGCACCAGGCCATCTCCCCGCCCTCAAGCCGGGGCAGATCATTTTCAAACAGAAATCGCCCGTTGATCAACAAGCAAGAATTGGCGGGAATTTGATTGACGCGCGCATGCGGATGATTTTCTTTTGTCAAGCCGGCAAGATAGTCGCGTACGAAAAGATGCAGCGTGAAATCGGAATAATGCCGGATGATTTTCTCGAGCAGTGACGTCATGCCGCAGCGCAAATCGAACACCGGGCGGGTGAGGCTGAGTGGGTGGAGATGATTACAGTTTTGATCCTCAAAGAGGCAAAGAGCGGGAAGCATAAAACGAACTTTGTTGTAGATTTTGAATAGACGTTTTAAAAAGATATTACTGAGACGCGATATGCAAAACTTGACCTGATTTTACAGTAGGTAGCGCTAACAAAATTTCAGGAATAAGGGGCTTCAGGTCTGCAAGGCGATTTGTCCCAGCGTGAAGAATCAAAACAGCGAGATCGAACCTGCGCAGATTCTGCTGGAAAAATATGTTTTGATCTGTAGTAATAAACACGTCGAATTGCTGCTGCGCTAACGCCAGGAGTTCGCCATTTTTCTTGCCGGACCACCCCATGCGAGGCACAGTACGAACATTGTGATCGCGAGGCTCTTTGCCAAGCCTCTGATCCACACATTCATCTAACAACACATTCACTTTCTTCCACCCCGGAAATGATTTGTTGTTTTATCTCATACAAAAATGCAAGTATCTGTTCCCTCGTAACCGAGGGAAAACCTTCTAAAAAACTATCTATAGTTTCTCCGCCTTCAATATAATCCAACAACGTCTGAACTGGAACTCGCGTTCCAGAAAAAACCGGCGTTCCTCCCATAATGTCCGGGGAGGAGTTGATGATTTTGCTTTTCATGATAACACCATTCGATAGAAGTGCTTTTGAAGGTGATCACTGCACAAATGTACTACAGATTCAGCTACAACCTACTTTACCCTCACTCCCAAGGCGACATGAACAAATTTAGCACGAAATCTTTGCCAAGCAAGGCGAGTTTTTCCCGGCGCGCAGGAACGCAATCCATTTTCACAAACAAATTTTCCCCAACACCGTCGCCGCAGAAGCGCCGGTGACCGAGGGCACGTTCCCGGGATTTCCGGAGGCGGTTTCATTCGCCAGCAGGGCAAAGAGAATCGCTTCTTTCGCCTCGCTCGGCACACCGAGAATGTTCGTCGTGATCACTTGCGCCGGCGCAAACTTTTCCTGCAAACCAGCCATCATCACGGGATTTTGCGCGCCGCCACCGCTCACGATCAATTCCTCGAGGTTGCCGCGTGAGGCTTGCAACAATTCTGCGCCCTGCCAAACCGTGGCGACCGTCAACGCCGTTGCGGTAGCAATGATGTCCTCATTTTTTAGATCATGATGCAAGGCAAGATAAACAAGATGATCAATAAAAGGTTCTCCGAACTCCTCACGGCCGGTAGATTTGGGCAACGGCCGCGAAAAATAAGGATGCTGCAGCAGATGCTGCAATAACTCCGAAGAAACTCTGCCTTGCGAGGCGATTTTGCCGTCTTCATCGAATGCGCGGCCGTAAAGCCTTTGCATCAGCCCATCGATCACCATGTTGGCCGGGCCGGTATCGAACGCCAGGACGTCCTCGAGTGTGCCATTTTTCTTTAACAACGTGAGATTGGCAATGCCGCCAAGATTTAGCACGCCGCGCGTTTTTTGCGGCGACCGTAGCAGCAAAAAATCCATAAGCGGCACCAACGGCGCGCCCTGTCCGCCGAGCGCCATGTCGGCTGCGCGGAAATCTGCAATCGTGATGATGCCGGTACGTTTTGCAATGAGGCTCGGCTCACCGATTTGCAGCGTGCCCGCGGTCGCCACACCCGTAATCGGCTCCGCGTTGGGCAGATGATGCATAGTCTGGCCGTGCGAGCCGATGAGATCGATCTGTTCCGCTTGCAAGCCATTGGCGGCAAGCAGGGCCTTGACCGCCTGTGCAAAGCATTCGCCCACCGCAACATTCAAGCGGCAGATTTGATCGACGGAGCCGCGCCCCGGCAGCGCGGCGCGCAGCAATTGCTCGCGAATCGCCTCGGGATAAGCATAATGCGCAAACGCCAACAGCTTGAATTGCACGGCAATGGCGCTGCCGGCGCATTGCACCAATGCTGCGTCAATGCCATCCGCAGAGGTGCCGGAGTTTAGACCAATGATGAGGCGCTCAGATTTGGCGAGGATTTGTAAGAAGCGTTGCATGGGCAATCCCGGAATGAGCTTTTGCTTCAGGGAATTTGGTTCGTTTGCAAGACGGCATTACGCCGTTGAAACATGCCAAAAAATAGCGGGAAAATTCACGAAAAGCAACAAGCGCGGAATTTCGGGCTGCCCGGCGGGCGCGGCGTGAAATGGCGCTTGCAATTCTCCTTTGCCCTTTTTATCATTCCTTCATCAAAACAGTTCGGCTTACGCCCCATCCGCCTGCGGGGGTTGGGGCATTGTTATTTTTGGAGGCTGCCGCCCCATGAAGCACAAGCGGTTCGGAAAAACCGATCTTTGGGTTTCTGAGATGTGTCTCGGCACCATGATGTTCGGCGATCGTTGCAGCGAAAGTGAAGCGGATCGCATTCTCGGCCAGGCGCGCGAGGCGGGCGTGACGTTTCTCGACACGGCGGCGATGTATTGCGACGGCCGCACGGAAGAGATACTCGGGCGCTTGTTGCGCAGCCAGCGCACCGAATTTATCATTGCCTCCAAAGTTCACAAAGGTATCGACGCCGGCAGTATTTTGACGAGCATCGATGAAAGCCTGAGCCGGTTGCAAACGGATTATCTCGATCTTTATTTGATTCACTGGCCAAAAGCCGGCATGCGTCTCGATGAAATCATGCGCGCGCTCGATCATGTGGTGAAACAGGGCAAGGCGCGCTATGTCGGCTGCTGCAATTATCCCGCATATCTTTTCTTATTATCCAATGCCGAAGCCGCCCAACATGCTTTCAGTGAAATGGCGTGCCTGCAAATTCCTTACAACCTGATCGAACGCGGCGCAGAGGTTGAAGTTTTGCCCATGGCGCACACGCTCGGTCTGGCCGTGACCGCCTATCGTCCGCTGGCCATGGGTCTGCTTGCCGGGAAGTATCAGCACGGTGCGGAATTGCCGGAAGATTCACGCGCGATTACGGATGAACGCATCGGGCGCTGGCTGGCAGCGCACGGCGAGGATTTGGCGCGACTCGCCGATTATGCGCAGCAACATCAGCTCAAGATGGGCGAAGTCGCGATTGCCTGGCTGCGGGCATCTTCGGCGGTCACGTGTCCGATTGTGGGGGTCAGCTCGCTCGCGCAATTTCAGGCGAGCCTGCCCGCATTTGAGCTTGAGCTGGAGCCGCAGGAACGCGAGTATATCTCAAACCTCTTCAACACCGAGGTGAAAGAAGAATCCGGCGGCGCTTACAAAGCGCTGCGCCGCAATCTCACGCTGCTCTCCGGCAGTTGAAAAAATTTTGCGCGAACTGTTCTGCGGCATTTTGTGAGCAGGTCGAGGATGACTTGCCGAAACTCTTTGGGTTAGTGTGAATCTAGTTTTGCGATGGGCCTGCCATGCCAAAGGCAAGCGTTTTTCGTTTTGGCTTTGTCGGCGCAGGCCGGATTGCGCGAGTGCATGCAGAGGCGCTGCGCGAACTCGGCGGCGCCGAAATCGTTGCGTGGTCTGCCGGCCATTGGCACAATGCTGAAAAGGCTTCAGGCTCATTCGGCGGCCGGCCGATGACCACCGAGGATTTGCTCAAGCATCCGGAGATTGACGCCGTTCTCATCTCAAGCCCGACGCCGCGGCATCATGAGCACACGCTTGCGGCCCTGGCGCAGGGCAAACATGTGCTTTGTGAAAAGCCCATGACGCGCACCGACGAGGAAGCGCAGGCGGTGCTCACGGCGGCAAAATCGTCGGAATGCGGTTTCTACGTCGGGCACACCCTGCGATTCTTCTCGCGCTATGCCAAAGCGCGCGAGCTGCTGCGCGCAGGCGCGATCGGCACGCTGCGCCGCGTGGCCAGCCGCCGCTTGAATGCGCCGCCGGCAGAGGGCCGCGCCTCCTGGTTTTTTGATTTTGCGCAAAGCGGCGGCTGCATTCTCGATCTCATGATTCATGATTTCGATTTCTTACAATGGTGTCTCGGCAAGCCCACACGCATCGAGGCTGAAACCGCCCCCAACAAAGATCCCGAAGGCTGGCAGCATGCCATCGTGCATTTGTATTTCAAAGGCGGCGCGCGCGCGGAAGTCGAAGGCAGTTGGCTGCATCATCGTCATGAACGCTCGCTGTTGCTGGAAGGTGATAACGGAAAAATTACCATCGACCCGGACGACGGCCTTCTCCGCCTGGAAAACAGCCAGGGCGCGCGCGTGATCGATGTTTCGGTGGTGGACGGCTACCGCGAGCAAATGCATCACTTCTTAGAGCATCTCCGCTCCGGCGCGGCGCTGCTCGTCACACCGCAAGACGCTGCCAGCGCGCTAGCAATTGCCTTGACAGCTTTGCAAAAGCTCGGGAAGGAATAGGAGAATCACTAATGATCATTAGCTTTTCATCATTCACAATTAGCCATTAGCCATTGTCTCTTTATCTTTTTGACTTCTACTATGCCTCACTTAGCTCTCCTCGGCGGCACGCCCGTGCGCACAAAATCTTTTCCGAAGTGGCCGATCCTGCGTCCCGCGCAAGCCGCGGCTTTGCACAAAGCCTGGGAAGGCGGCGTTTGGGGAATTCGCAGTCCGCAGGTGGCCGAGTTTGAAAAGCGATTTGCTGAATTTCAACACGCGAAATATGCGCTGGCGATGTGCAACGGCACCGCGAGTTTATGGGTCGCGCTTAAAGCCTGCGGAGTAAAAGCCGGCGACGAAGTGATTATTCCGCCTTACACGTTCATTGCCACGGCCTCTGCCGTTCTGATGGCCAACGCGGTTCCTGTCTTTGTCGATATCGATCCGAATACCTACAATCTCGATCCCACCTTGCTCGAGGCCGCGATTACAACCCGCACCAAGGCGATTATGCCGGTGCATATCGCCGGGCAGCCGGCAGATCTGGACGCGATTTTAGCGATTGCCCGGAAATATCGCCTGGCTGTGATTGAAGATGCGGCGCAGGCGCATGGCGCGGAATGGCAGGGCCGCCGCGTCGGCGCCCTTGGCGACGTTGGCTCGTTCTCATTTCAATCATCAAAAAACATGAGCGCGGGAGAAGGCGGGGCTCTGGTTTCGGATTCCAAAGAGCTGATGGATCGATGCTTTTCGTATTACAATTGCGGCCGCGTGCGCGAAGGCGCCTGGTACGATCATCGCGTGCTGGGCTCCAACATGCGCATGACGGCCTGGTCTGCCGCAGTATTGACCGCGCAGTTTGCCACCATTGCTGAAGACATGGAATTACGCGATCACAACGCGGGTTATCTTGATCAGCGTTTGTGCGAGATTCCCGGCATTCAGCCGCTTGTGATTCACCCACAGGTCACGCGGCATGCGCGTCATTTGTACATTTTCCGCTACGACGCCGAGGCCTTCGAACACTTGCCGCGTGAAAAATTTCTTGCAGCCCTGCAAGCCGAGGGCATTCCGGCTTACAAGGGTTATACCCCGCTTTATCGCGAGCCGATGTTCGGCCTCGACCCGCGCGAGTATCCCTGGCTGGAGGGTTGCAATTATCACGATCTGCGTTTGCCGGTGTGTGAGCATGCCTGCGAAGAAGAAGCGGTTTGGCTGGCGCAAAGCGTGCTGCTCGGCAGCGCTGCAGACATGGAAGACATCGTGCGCGCGGTGGCCAAGATTCATCAGAATGTGGGCGAACTGGTTGAACCAAGCCATGGCGGGGCGTTGTCCGAAACTGCCGTCTCGGCGGAGTAAAAACGGGCGTTTTGCAGACACTCCAATAATCGCTTGCTTACGGCTGATGCGTTACAAAATTCCCTGGCTTAATCATTTCATCGAGCTTGTCGTCGTCTTTATCGGCATCACAGCGGCATTTGCGCTCAACAGTTGGTGGGAAAATCACAAGCAGGTGCAAGCTGAGCGCATGTATCTTAGCGACTTTTCCCAAGATTTGCTCTCCGATGCCGAATCGCTGCATGCGATAATTCCCGCTAATGAAGCCAAGCTCAACCGTGTTGGGCGATTCCTGTGGCAGGATTTACAAAACAATCAATGGCCGGTTGATTCCGCCGCCGCCATCCTGGTTGAAACGCTGAGCGCGCAAACCTTTGCCCCCAAGAACAGTACCTATGAGTCCATCAAGAACAGCGGGAATCTGGGCCTTCTGTCGGATTACAGATTAAGAAAAGAACTCATTGCATATTACGAGATCTTTTCCGAGGTGGCGCTGAAAGAACGCGTCTATTTTGAATGGCTCAATGCGTTCATTCTGCCTTTCATCAACGCCAACATGGATGTCCTCAAGCGCGAAATCAAAACTGAACCCGCGATTAGAAATCATGTGTTCAAGAATCTGATTGCCGGCTATTATGTATTTTTGCAGCAGAACCTTGACATGTACAAAACCGTTCAAACAATGAACGACAGCCTGAAAACAAGATTGTCGCAGGCCCAAAAGTGATCAAACACAGAGGCCGCGTGAACTGGCCTGACGCTGCCCCTGACAGGTTCGAAGTTCTGAGAACAGATGTATGCGTTGGCTTGTCGCAACCCTTGTTATTCTCAATGCCGGCGGGATGACATTCGAGGGCACGCGTGCGCTCATCGTCGGTGATTACGTCACACCCAAAAGCGGCGCACCTGCCGGACAACTTTCAGCTCTAATAAAAATTTCATGTTTGTGAGGTATTCTCATGCGCATGAGTGAAAGAGGCAAACGGCTGCTGGCCGAGTGGGAAGGCTCAAAGCCCCACGTCTATTTGGATGTAAAAGGCTTGCCCACGATCGGCGTCGGCCATTTACTCACGAAGGATGAACTGACATCCGGCAAACTGTATATCAAGGGCGTTGCGCTCGATCATCGCAACGGCTTGACGGCGCAGCAAGCCATTGATTTGCTCGAGCAGGATTTGGAGGAGTTCGAGAATGTGATCACTGCCACCGTCGTTGTGCCGCTCAATCAGAATCAATTCGATGCCTTGGTCTCCTTCTCATTCAATGTCGGCTCGACCGCGTTCAAAAACAGCACGCTGCTCAAATTGCTCAATCAGGGGCTCTATCAAGAAGTGCCGGCGCAACTGCGGCGCTGGGTCTATGGCGCAAACAAAGTCATTCCCGGCCTGGTGAATCGCCGCGAAAAAGAAATTGCCTTGTGGCTGGCGTGATATGCTGGCTTCGACAAGCTCAGCCAACGTGCTCCGCCTGTGCTTGCTGAGAAACTCGGCATCGTCAAGCTCAGCCAACGTGCTCCGCTTGTGCTTGCCGAGAAACTCGGCATCGTCAAGTTCAGCCAACGTGCTCCGCCTGTGCTTGCCGAGAAACTCGGCATCGTCAAGCTCAGCCAACGATCTCAGCCCAGGCTCACCGAAGCCGGCATCCGCTGCCTGAGCCTGTCGAAGGCAGCTTACTGATACACGACCGCCTCCGAAGCGTTGCTCAGCCCTTTTGTCATTCTGCAAGAATCTTGTGAAGTTTCATGTACTGTGCCGAGCATCTCACGCGAACTGGCACAGGTAGAATGCCAAAGTGAGAGAGCTATGCGAATTGAAGTAAGTTTGTGCAGGTTTGTTTGGGAGAATGAATATGAAATGGAAGGAATTTACTGTGACGAAATGCCGCCCAGCGATTTATGCCCTCCTTTTGAACTTCAGTTTCGCCGCCGGATACGCGCAAAGCAACTACCGTGAAGAAAGCGAAAAAATTTTTGCACGCAATGCCGTCGCCATCATTCAAGTCGATCTCGCCCAGGAACATCTCGACTATGTTTTGGATATTGCCAACGCCGAGAGTGACAGCCTGTTTCCGGCGCGCCTGATTTTCAAGAACGACGTCATCGCCGGCGATACGCTGGAACCGGTGGGATTTCGCCTGCGCGGCAACACCTCGCGATATGCTCAAAAGAAATCATTCAAACTCGATCTCAACGAATACGTGCGCGGGCAAAAACTCTATGGCCTGGAAAAACTGAACGTCAACGGCGAGCATAACGATCCGGCGATCATGCGCTCGCGGCTGTGCTGGGATTTGTTCAATCAAAGCGGCGTGCCCGCTGCGCGCACCGCGTATGCCGCGCTTTACATTAACGGCCAATATTACGGCTTGTATGTCATCGTCGAGCATTATGATGAGAATTTTATTCTCGACCGCTTTGGCAACAACGATGGCAACTTCTACAAATGCCTGTATCCTGCGCCGCTCACCTGGCTTGGCCCGGATCAAGACGCCTACAAACAAATGCGCAACAGCCGTGATCGCGCTTATGAGTTGGAAATCAACGAAGAGATCGATGATTATTCCGATTTGGTGAGTTTCATCGGGTTTCTCAACAACACCAGCGACGCGGATTTTGCCCGCGCTATTGAAGAACGCTTCAATGTGCGCGCGTTCCTAAAGTATTTGGCAGTCAACACGCTGCTCGGGAGCTGGGATGATTATTGGTATTTGCAGAACAACTATTATCTTTATCACAACACCGTCAGCGGCAAATTCGAATTCATTCCATATGATTATGACAACACCTACGGCATCGACTTCGTCGGCGGTGATTGGGGCACGCGCGATATTTACGATTTCGGCCATCCCTCCGAGCCGCGGCCGCTGGTGACGCGCTTGTTGAACATTCCTGCGTACCGCAATCTGTATTCGTTTTATCTCAAAGAGGCTTTGAACGGCTCATTCACGTTGGCGGCGCATGAATCCAAATTCAATCACGCGATTATGGTTTTTCTTATTCGGATTGGCAGCAAGCGCTTGACGTTGCCTGGGGCCGGCATGTGGAATACGGTATCCGGCCGTTCATTCAAACCCGGCGTGCCAGCGCGATGCAGCAATTACAAGAAGGGCCGCTGCCTGCGGAAATCATCGCAGTCGAATGGAGTCCGCAAAATCCCGCCCCCGGCCAGGATGTTCTCGTCACATGCCAGGTTGATGATAACGGCGCCACCCCGCCGCGCGTTGATCTGCTGTACAGCGTCGGCGGCGGGCCCAGCGTGCTGGCCGCGATGTATGACGATGGCCTGCATCTGGACGGCGGCGCGCAAGACGGTTTGTGGGCCGGCAGGATTTTCGGGCAAGCGCCGGACAAATCCGTGGAGTTTTATCTGCGCGTGCAAGGCACGGCGGGCGCGTGGTCGATTTACCCCGATACCGCGCCGTTTCAAAAGATCGTTCTCGTGTCGCCCAACCCGGTCGCAGCGTTTCCATTGGTGATCAACGAGTTCATGGCGCAAAACTTTCGCACCATCACGGATCCGGCAGATGATGATTATGACGATTGGGTGGAAATTTATAACACCGCCGATACTTCGGTTTCGCTGGCCGGAATGTTCTTAACGGACAATCTCAACAATACCACCAAATGGCAATTCCCCGACACCACTTTGCCGGGCAAATCTTTTCTGTTGATCTGGACGGATAACGAAGCCGGGCAGGGGCCGTTGCACACGAATTTTGCTTTAAGCGTGAACGGTGAAGGAGTTGGTTTATATGCGCCGGCAGCGTTGGGCAATTTCCCCATCGACTCGTTGAGCTTTGGCCCGCAGAAACCGGACACTTCTTTTGGCAGAACGCCGGACGGCGGCAACACCTGGGTGGCATTTTCCACGCCGACGCCGGGCGCTTCGAATGTCCCGGTCGGCGTTACTGAACACAATGCTGCACAACAAAATTTGCCAACCGCTTTTCGCTTGCATGAAATCTGGCCGAACCCTGCTAAAACAGCGGCAAACATGCGCATTGACATCAATCATCAAGGAGCATATGAGATCACGCTGTTTGACATTCTCGGCCGGCGCGTGCGGCAACAACGCTTTCGCCTCGCGCAATTCGGCATGCAAAATATCGTGCTGCCGATTTCAGGCTTGCCGCCGGGCGTTTATTTCGCGCGCGCGCAGGCTGCGGGCAACACGCAACACGTGAAGTTTATGGTGATTGATTGATTCGATGGCTCTGAATAACTTTTTCAAATGCCGTTTGATAGAACTTCGAGTCGAAAAGGAGAATGCGGCAATGCTTTCAAACAGTCGAGCGGCTGATTGTCGCCGAAGCATAGGATTTTTGATTGGTTGAAATACTGATGATAGTTCGCCGGTTGTGTTAACACAAAGCTTCTGGTGATTGATTCTATTTTGCAGACTTCACTCATGATGCTGTGTTGTAAAGGTTGATTGCCTACTGACAATCGCGAATTGACGCGACACATTTTAGCCAGTAAAATCAAGGCTATTCTTGTCAAGGTAAATACCGAACATCAGTAATTTTGATTTTCGGCTATATTTTGATGGCGTTGAATATGTTTGATCCTGCCGCAGTTCACCAACTCATTTTGTGAGATTAAAATGGACCAAGCGATTTTTGACGAAAACCGCCTGAAGAATGTAGAGCTTTATTTTCGGAGCTTTTTGCAGAGGCGTTGGAGGATATCGCCCTGCTCAATGCCATAAAAGAAGGCGAGAACACAAAAGCGGCAAGCAAGGAAGAAATTTACAAAATAATTAAGGCGAAAGCGTGACCGCTGAAAAAAGAGCTTTGCCCGCGACCTCAAGAAAATAAACGAAAAACAGTTGCTGCAGCATTTAAAAAGAATTGTTGAAGAAGTTGAGCAGGCACCGAATGCTGGGGCAATTAATAATCTCAAGCAGATTAAGGGCGGAGAGAATTACTATCGTATCCGGATTGGAAATTATCGGATCGGATTGAATAAAGGGGATCGGAGCACAGAGATCTCTGCCAAAGTGAGGCATGAAATTTTGATCTTGGCTTGGCAGCCAAAGTGCGGCTTTACCTGATTTTCAGCATATCATTTCAGGAGCAGACTGTGATTTGATTACCGTTGTTCCTCACGCCAATAGCCCCCACGATTCATGATTTGATGCTAATGCCAAATCGCCTTTTTGCATATTTGCATCCCTGATTCCCGGAGTATAAGTTCGAATCTAAAGGCAAAATTAGCGACAACACGCGATTCACTTCCCCCCCCGTTTCGCAAACAAATTTTCTATTGCATTTTCAATTTGAATGCTTTATTTTCGGCAAAAATCTTGAATTTGTGCAGGATGCCTTATATCGGGGATTTTCGTATGAATAGCAAAAAAAATACAAGAGCACGACAGGACGTTGGGCGGCTATCCAGATTACGGCGGTGGTTTTTGTCGTTAAGAATGTGGCAGCGATTCGTCGCTGGTTTTTTTTCAATTTTGCTTTCCATAATCACGGGAATTGCTGCATCAGCTATTTACGAACACTATTTCAAGAGTTCTGAGACAGTAGTAATTACCTTTAGAGGGATAAACGCCGAATTCCCGGCTAATTACAGTGGTGCACCGAAAGACGCCGTTGAGAATTTCAATTTAGGCAACATTGAATCTGCAATAATTCAAGCTTTGGGTTGTCTTGATTCTATGAAGAAGCTTGAGGATTCAAGTGGAAGAAAGGCACTGCTGCATTGTTTGTTAGCCGCTTGCTATACAAAAATAGATTCCTTGTTCCTCGCTGAAGATCACTTACTGCTCGCCTACGAAGCACAAAAATCCCCGTCGACATGCAAATCCCTTGCTGAATTATACCTGAACCTCTATCTCAAAACATCTGATCCATCCTATTTGAAAAAATTTTGGGATTTCCATTTAGAAAGCTGGAAACTTGTTCAGCCTCATGCAGGGTTATTGGAAGACAGTCTCTTAAAACAAAGTTTTGCTTCTATTCCTCAGCAAAGCCCCACACAAGATTCAAGTCGAGTTTTTGCAGTTATTGTTGGAATTAATACATATAACAACGCGATTATAGATAAATTGGACCACGCTATCAGAGATGTCCGCTCCGTTTCTAATGTTTTGAAAAAAATATTCGGAAACAGGTTAGTGAAGACTGAATTAATCGGTTCTGATGCAACTAAAGACAGAATCCTGCAACGTCTAGATCAAATCGAGAGCATAATCAGTAAGCGTGATAGACTAATATTCTATTTTTCTGGACATGGGTATGCAGCTGAGACGAATTTGATGATCCCTAACGATGATTCGGGAAACCAGGTTCTCACTTTATGGAAAAGAACTTTAGAAAACTCTTGTAATAGGTATATATTGCCTGTAGATACTGATCTTGAAAACGTAAAGTCGACTGCGATTTCTCTATACGACCTTCGCAGACAAATGGATTCTTTTGAGTTAATTGATTCGCCTATAATATTTGTTGATGCCTGTAGTAATTATCCTTTTAATGGCCACGTTGATGCTAACAGGAGCGATTCATTAATCATAAATAGTGGGATGCTTTTAACTATACAAAGCCATCTTCGAAGCTTATCAAAGGAATCTGTCGAAATTAATAGATCTATGTTCTTGAGCATGTTAGGCCGAAATGAATCTGAGTATAGGTCCCAAACTAGAGAAACGCATTTCATAGACTCAATTGCCAGCAGTAACTTCAATGCTACGATTCTGGTTAATAGTGCGTCGATTGGCGAAAAAAGTGGAGAGAGCTCAGAATTAGAAAGTGGTATCTTTAGTTATTTCCTTGTTAAGGCACTTTGGAATGTAGAGCTGGTTGATTTAGACAACAATGGAGAAATATCTATAGGCGAGTTATTGTATTATGTTCAGCAAGGTGTGACCTTGTATACTAAGGATAAGGGATATAGACAGAATATAAGCGTTATTCATGATTAGTTTCGGGCTTGTTCTGTCTTGGAACATCAATCAATTTCACCCTTGTGTGCTTTAAGCCCTGCATGATTGCAGGGCTTTTCGTTTGCTATCTGAAAGTAATATGGAATGTTACAGCTGGAGCGTATTGTGAACGCCGTGTTACTTCTATTTTTTGAAACCATGCAGCCGGTGAGCGTCTGTTGGTTCATCGCTGTCTGCTCGAAGGAAGCGTTGTGAATTTATACTTCCTTACATATCACAATATAGAGTCGGGTAATCGAATGGTCGAATCCAATGAATACGTGGGAAATGATGCTGCAATTTCTTTATTGAAAGAGATTTTCCAGGCATCTTTTCAGGGTTTAATTGCAGCGGGCAAAAGGGTTGTGCAGAAAAGTGATGAAAGAGACTTGTGGGGCAGGGCTGCACGAAAATATGTAAAAAAAATTGAGGAGCGCTACAATACCATAAGGATTATGGGCATGAATGAACCTATTTCATTGAGAAAATTGTACGTCAGAGTTAATGTTCTGGAAAAAATAAGAGCCAGGCAAAGGCTTTCCATCGAGTCGCTTGAGAAACAATTCGACCGCGATACGCGAAGATTCGGCGACACAGTTTTTACGAAGCCTGCCAGTGAGCTCATAAATCAAGAAATCTTCAAGCTTACTAAACATTCGATTAGGTTATTGAGAGACGACAAAATACCTGGTGAAATAATTGATGTGCTTCAAAAAATGATACCAACCGCCAGAGACATTCACACAAATATAGTTACCTCAACAGATGATTATTCTATTAATAACCAAAAAAGTCGCAAAAGAGTAGAACCATATCTGTTGATTCAAGGAAAAAGGCAGTTCAGGGAAAAACTCAAACATAAGCTTGGATTATTGACGATTAAGAAGTACGAGACACAGATTTTCTCTCGAACAGCGTATGCTCACAAGATCATTGTGCTGGGAAAGCCCGGCGCGGGCAAAACAACGTTACTAAAGTTCTTGACCATCCAATCACTGGACGGAAATACACAAGTCAAGCGAATTCCAATCTTTGTCGGGTTAAAGGATTTTTCAGATTCGGAAAGATTACTCATTGACTTTATTGTTGATCAATTCGACGTATGCAATTTCCCGGACGCAACTCCTTTTGTTAAACGCTTGCTCGAAAAAGGCAAATGTCTGGTTCTATTTGACGGCTTGGACGAGGTGAGCGAGAATAAACAGAGCATGGTCATAAAAGAAGTGCGAGATATCTCGGATAGATATAGCGAAAATCTTTTTGTTATCAGTTGCCGTACGGCCGCATACAATTATGTGTTCGAAAAATTTACTGATATCGAGATGGCCGACTTTGATGACAACCAGATAAGAAATTTCATACATAATTGGTTCGGGCATGGCACAAAGAAAGCGCGAGTGTGTTGGAAGGAGCTCAATCTCAACAGATCAATCAAAGAGTTGGCAGTTACGCCGCTGTTGCTTGCTTTGCTATGCATTACGTTTGATGAGACAATGGTTTTTCCATCAAATCGTTCAGAACTGTACAAAGGAAGCAATTGATGCTTTACTTCGCAAGTGGGACGCTAGTAAAGGAATCGCAAGGGCAGAAATTTATAAGCACCTTTCCACTCGTAGAAAGGAAACCCTACTTAGCCAACTTGCTGCAGAAACATTTGTAAATGATCAGTATTTTTTCAAGCGCCAATTTGCTGAGAAGATGATTGCTGATTTTATCCAACATCTTCCCGAAGTAAAGGAAACGAAAATAGAAGCAGATAGTGAGGTAATACTAAAAGCAATAGAGTCGCAGCACGGTATTCTCGTTGAACGAGCAGCCAATATCTACTCCTTTTCACACCTCACTTTTCAGGAGTATTTTACGGCGCTTTATATCGCAAATCAATTAGACACAAAGGTGCTGTCAAATCTTGCTGACCGTTACTTATTTGATGACAAATGGCGAGAAGTGATACTTTTAACTGCGGGGATGTTGCATCAAGCAGACGACTTCCTTTGGGCTATTAGAAGCAAACTGAGTAAACTTGCACGAAATTTTAATATAGTGCCTTTTTTCTCTCACGTTAATAAAATTATGAGCAAGGAAACTCCTTATCCGCCTTATGTATCTCGAGTTCTCATAATGAAATACATCTTTTCTGTTAATCGAGCACGCGAGAGAAACTATCTAGACTACCTACAAGTGATAGAACAATGCGAGATAATAGTACAAAAGATAGCGCTAGCCGCAGCTCCCGCACTCGCTAGAGATCATACAATTCCATCTGATTTTAGTTTTGATCCGGCAGCACTTCAAAGCATCAATAAATACTTTAAAGGTGCCACAATGCTTGTCGAAACCCTATATTCGGAATGTTACATCTCAAGAGATTCACGTCATCAACTATTGGAAAGCCTTTTTGCGGAACCGTTAACACAAATAGAGCCAAAGAACCAAAGGCATTCTCTATTTCAATAATCTAAAGTGCCGATCTCTGCCACGAATTTTCCCCAAGATGTAGGAGTAACCCATCTACGAATAGTGGCCTCTTAACTTTGTCTCCTCACACCGCCGGAAAATACAGCCGAAACTCCGTGCCTTTGCCCGGCTCGCTATGCACATGAATGACGCCGCCGTGTGTGCGCACGATGCCATAGGCGGTTGCCAATCCCAGGCCTGAACCTTTGCCCACGTGTTTGGTGCTGTAAAACGGCTCAAAAATAAGCTGCAAGTTTTCCGTCGCTTTCCTGGCGCTCGCTGAAATATGTTTGCAAAACAATCTCCCCCTCTTGCGACATGGCTTCACAAGCATTGTCAATCAAATTCGAAAGCACTTGATGAAACTGCATGGGATCGAGCAACACTACCGGAAGATCATCCCCCAGCTCCTGGCGCAAGCGCACGCCCGGCGGCAGCCCGTGTGAAAGCGCATCGAGCGCCACGGCAATCACGTCGTTGAGGTTGACTTCAACGGGTTGGCCGGCGGCGCGACGGCTGTAGAGCAACAGTTGGCGGGTGATCTCGGAAGCGCGTTGCGCGGCGTTTTCGATCTCGCAAATGTCGTTGTAGTGGCGATCCTGCGCCCCCAATTCGTCTTTGATGAGCGAGGCATAGCCGATAATGCCCATCAAAAGATTGTTGAAATCATGGGCAATGCCGCCGGCAAGACGGCCGATGCTTTCGAGCTGTTGCGCCTGCTGCAGTTGCTGCTCCAACTCGCGCTGCTCGGTCACATCCAACCCGTGCGCGTGAATGATGCGTTCGTCGGCAATCGCATGAAATTCATAAAAAATGATGCGGCCTTCGACATGTACTTCACGATGCAATACTGGCGCAGTTGCGGCAGCGGCCAGCATGTCACGACAGAGGTCCGCCAAATCCGGGGGAAGAATGGCATACACTTCTTCCGTGGTTTTGCCACAGCTTTGCAGAAACTCCGCGGTAGCGGGATTAAAATAGCGCACGCCGCCCCATTCGTTCAATTCGAGTATGAAATGCGGGCTGAGTTTGGGGAAATTTGCCAGCCGCCGGCTTTCCGATTCCGCGCGCTGCTGCTGCGTGATGTCTTGCATAAAGCCTTCGAGATGCGAGAGGCGGCCTTCGGCGTCCCGCACCGCGCGCGCGCTTTTCTTCACCACGATCGGAGTGCCGTCTTTCTTGCGCAGCGTGTAAACCGCGTCGCAACCGTCCTCGCGCTCAGCAACTTTGCGTCCGAGTTCATCAAATTCTTCCGGGTTGAGAAACAAGTCCTGCCGAATATCGACGGTCAACAACTCCTCTTCGCTGTTATATCCCAACATTTTGACCAGCGCCTCATTTGCCATCAAAAAGCGGCCTTCGGGCGCAGCTTGAAAAATGCCCATGAGCGCGTTCTGCACCAGACGCTGATAGCGCGATTCGGTTTCGCCCAGGCGGCGCTGCAAGGCGCTTTTCTCCAGCGTCCGGCGAATGGCGTGCGGCACCGCAGCACTATAATCTTTTGCTTTAACGAGGTAATCACTTGCCCCCAGTTTCATGGCTTGCACGGCAATGCGCTCGTCGCCCTGGCCGGTAATCATCAGCACCGGCACTTCCGGATGAGCGGCGCGGCAACGGCGCAAAAGTTCCAGGCCGTTCAAATCCGGCAGAGAATAATCCAGCAAAATGAGATCAAAGGAGAATTGTTCGAGTACCGCGAGAGCAGCCGTGGCTGTGGCAAAATGCGTGAGGTCCGCAGCGAATTCACGGCGCAGGCGATGCGTCAAGAGTTGGGCGTGATCGGGGTCATCCTCGACCACCAAAATGCGCAGATCCGAATAGTCTTTCATGGCACAGGGCAATAGGAGTCATACAAGCTGAGGGCCAGTGCGCAAAATAACAATCAGACTGGGGGAAAACAATTGATTTCAGCCAACGATCAAACCAAATTAAAATCCCCTCTCGCGTTCCGGCGCAAATTTTTCACGCCAGTGTAACGAGAGGGGATTGCTTTTCTCGGTTCTAGTTGATTCGATCAGCCGTGCAAGGGTTTTACATCATTGTGGCGGTTGGCTGCCGTCATCGCCGTTTTGGCCGTCTTGCTGCTGGCGCCGGGCTTCGCCTTCCAGAATGCGGCGCAGGCGTTCCAGCTCGCGTTCGGCTTTGCGGCGTTCATCTTTAATGCGCTCCAATTCCGCTTCGGCGGATTCGGTTTCGCGCTGTTCCTTGATGCAGCTTTGCGCATGAGCAAATCGCGCTCACTCATGGAGTACAGCGAGGTCGGCAAGAGCGTGATCTTTGCGCCCAGGCTCACGCGCCACGCCGAGTAGGGCGGCAAGCCGTCTTGCCGCAGCGGCGCGGAGTTCTGGCCGGGCGTGCCCGAGAGGCGAATGTCCGAACTGGCGTCGATGCTCATCCAGCGGTAGGCTTTGTAGGAAACGCCCGGGGTAATGTATGCCACCGGCGTACGGCTGAATGCGGCCGTTGGAGGCGCATTGATGAAGGCGCTGCCGAGAATCTCGAATCTAAAGTTGAATTTTTCCGACGGCAAGATGATGGAAGCGCCATACAGGAATTCCTGGGTCATCTTTGTGACGGTCGTCGTGGCGCTAAGCGCCTGGCCGACATCGTTGTGATTCCAGTACCCCAGGTTGAAATGGGCGCTAAAGCCATCTTCAGGATAGAGCGGATCGCGCGCAAAGGACACGATACCGGTGGTGCCGAAGCTGAATTTACCCGCCGAGTAAGGCTCCAGGGGAATGTTATGCGTTTTGCCGGCGGGGAAACGCGTGCCCAGCTCGATGGCGTAACTCATGGTCGCGCCGCGCTGGCCCAAGGAGCCGATCTTCAAGCGCAGGAAAATGTCGTCGGGGATATTGAAGCCTTTGCCGCCCTGGTTGGTGTCCTGATAAATCATGGGCACGAGCGAGGCCTCAAAATGCCGGCTGATACCGTAGTTCAATGCCGCGCCGCCTTGCACGTAAAAGCGGGTGTGAGTATACAGCGTTAAGTAACCAGGTTCCAAATTCCAGGCGGAGCGGACGAACGTCGGGCCGCGGCCGCCATGAAACGGCAATTGCGCTTGAACGTCAGACACGTTCACCAGCAACGCCCAAAAACCGAGAAACGCGATACTCATCCCAAACCCTCCTCGGGGCGAGCAGCACAATGACCGCCAGGAAAAGGAAAGCCGAGATGTTAGCTGATTCATGATGAAAACCTCCAAAATGTTGAGTCACGGCAGATTAACGAATCTAAACTGAACCCGAGCAAATCGAATCCAGGCTTCGCGGATGCCATTCGCAACGAAGCATGGTCAATCTCGTTGAAAATCATTTTTCAAGAAAACAGGCGGGTGGGCTTGCCGTGCCGGTGGTTGTGGAGAATTGGTAACAAGGGGTCGGAACCAAGCCCGTCCAGAAGGGCTTTGTCGGGGTTGCCTTTTCGGCTTTCCTGCCACAAAGGAGGTGGTCACTACTACTGAAAAGTACAAGTCCCTGTTGCCCTACGGCAGCTCGCCTCTTCGCTCTAACCAGCCCCTGGGTCGCGGGCTCTGGCAAAACCTTCGCAAAGTCGAGCCGCGGCTAAATATGACGTCCAGTCACCACGGACAACGCACTGTCCCATCAGCGCCGATAACGAATTATGACGTTGTTGCAACATGCCGGCAATGCCTTCAAAAAATTTTATGCCCATGCAAAAATTTTCACCCGGCACGCCCACATGATTTTGATTGTCGCCAGGAAATACCAACACTTTTGCGCGTTCGCAGAAAATTTTTTGTTAAATGTTTCTGACAAACGCTGCCGCTGCGTTTGGGGCAAAACCCCGCGAACACGCGAAAAATCGCGGCCGTGCGCGGCTGTCTGACAATTATATCGTGGGTATCGTACCCGCCTGTTCTTGAAAATGCGTAAGTATAACCACAAAAATAACTTTGTTCGAATTGAGGGGAGGTTTGAACCTGTTAAATAACTTACTCATTTGGGGAACCGCTAATAAACGCGAATATTCGCTAATTTTAAAATTCGCGTTTATTGGCGTGCATTCGCGGTTTGAGATTTGGACAAGTTATTTAATCGCCAATCCTTATCTAATTTGACGCGCGCTTGCGGCTTCTCCACAGAGCGCGACAAGTCCATGGCATCGTTTCCCAAAAAGCGCGCGCCTGAACTCGAGAAACGCTGTTGACGTTTTGGTGATAAAAGCTTATTTTCTGCGCATCGTCGGCAAAAGCAGGCCGGCGAACTTGTCAATGGAGAAAGTCAAACGCAGGAGGCATGTCTGGACAGTCACGTACGCGGAGAACAACATGCAATCTTTTCCTCAACGCCCAAAAGCTTTAATCACTGGAATCGGCATGGTCACGCCCCTCGGGCTAACGATAGAAGAAAATTGGTCGGCGTTGATGGCCGGGCGCTCAGGCATCGGCAAAATTACGCATTTTGATGCGTCTCATTTAAGCACGCAAATCGCGGGAGAAGTCAAAAATTTCAATCCCGACGATTACATGGATGTAAAGGAAGTCCGGCATTATGACCGTTATGTGCACCTTGCCGTCGCAGCGGCAGACAAAGCCTTGGCGGATGCCGGTTTGAGCGCGGAAACGCTGCCGCACGAACGCACCGGCTTGCTGATCGGCTCCGGCATGGGCGGCATGGAAACATTCGTGAACAACACGCGCGCGTTGATTGAAAAAGGCGCGCGGCGCGTATCGCCCTATTTCGTTCCGGCGGTGATTGCCAACATGGCCTCCGGCTTTCTCACGATTCGCTACGGCATTCAGGGTCCGAATTTTTCAATCGTTTCGGCGTGCGCCACCGGCGCGCATTCGATTGGCGAGGGACTTGAAATGATTCGCAAAGGCATTGCCGACGTCATGCTCGTTGGCGGCGCAGAGGCGGCGATCATCGAGTTGGGCGTGGCCGGATTTATTGCAGCCAAAGCGCTTTCGAAGCACAACAACGCTCCGGAAGAGGCGAGCCGCCCGTTCGACCTGGCGCGCGACGGTTTTGTCATGGGAGAGGGCGCGGGGGTTTTGGTAATTGAAAGTGAAGAATATGCGCGCAAACGCGGGGCGCGCGTGTGGGCCGAATTGCTGGGCAACGGCGCCTCGTCAGATGCTTTTCATCCGACCGCGCCGCGCACCGACGGCACCGGCGCCGCCAAAGCCATTCGCCATGCGGTAACAGATGCCGGCCTGAAGAAAGAAGATATTGGCTACATCAATGCGCATGCCACCTCGACCATGCTGGGCGACCGCGCAGAATCCGCCGCGATCCGGCATTTCTTTGGCGAGCACACCCAAAACGCTGCGGTCAGCTCGACAAAGTCTTCGACCGGCCACTTGCTCGGCGCAGCCGGCGCGGTGGAAGCGGCTTACACGGCCTTGGCGTTGCATCATCAAATGCTGCCGCCCACGATCAATTTGCAGAATATCGATCCAGAATGCGATCTCAACCACGTCGCAAACCAGCCGCGGCCGGCGAAGGTGCAATACGCCATTTCCAATGCCTTTGGCTTTGGCGGCACCAACGCAACGCTGGTGTTGGGGAGATATGAGGGTGAGAATGGGAGGTAATTTTTAAATCGAATCTTGCCTGGCCTTTTAACAAGCCGCAATCTCAGACTCTTCAAACATCACACAGAATCAGGCAAAACTATTTGGGGCAAAACTATTGAAAAGTTTTGTCCATATTGGTTTTGCCTGTTTTTTTTCCAGAGCCGCCCGAGGGCTTCAGTTTTCACTGGCTTGAAAACTGATGTATTTTTTCATGCCGTTGGCTCCGGCTGTTTCCCTGACACATTTCCCGCAGCTTTCTTCACCTGAAACACCATTAACGCGCGATCGGCGTCCATCTCCAAACAGCTTGCCAGCACCGGCATGGTCGTGCCGTAGGGCGGAATTTGGCGCATACTCAAACCCTTGATGCACGATTGCGGCACGAACAGGCGCACAGCCAATTCCGGCAGGCGCAGCACCACGGAACGCGCCGGCGCCGGACTGTGGCAAATCTCGCCCGGCAACGGCACGCCGATATGCTGGCTGAGATAAACGCATTTGTAATAAAATTCCGCGCGCGACTGCAATTTCTGCAAACGCTGGCTCATGAATTCCAGGGTTGAGGCGGCATTGCGCAACTCCTCTTCGGAATACCGCGGCGCGCCCTCTTGCAGAAAGGTGATGATCTGGCGCTGCATCAGCAGATCGACATAGCGGCGCAGCGGCGAAGTGACTTGCGTATAACCGGCAAGGCCGAGATCGCGATGCGGCGCGCGCTGCACGCTGAGTTGCGGCCGGGAAAAGCGTTGTTCCGGCTCTGTCCCCATTTCCTCCTCCGGCGCGCTGGCGTTTTCCTGCGTACGATACAAGCACGGCAGCCCATGTTCGTGGCAAAACGCCGCCGCCGCCTGATTTGCGGCAATCATCCATTCTGCGACTGTTTTGCGCGCCGCGCTGTTTTGCGCATACCGCCGCAATTCCACCCGGCCCGAGGCATCGACCCGCACATCAACCTGTTCGCGGTCAAACACGCGCCCACCGGCTGCAATGCGCGCCGTTTCGAACTGCTGCGCGCCGGCAACCCAGGCCGGCAGCGCACGGCTCCAATGGCCCGGGGCGCCGGTCTCCAACCAGGTTTCAACTTCCTCATAATGCGCGTTGTGATCGATGCGGATGGTCTCGCAGGCCGGGCGATCAAAACGAATTTCACCGGCCTCGCGCACAAAATAAAACGATAAAACCTCCCGAGCGGCATGGGCGCTCAGACTCGCTGCCGCGTTGACGGCTTCCGGCAGCATGCTGATCGTGACATGCGGCAAATAGGTTGAAACCGCGACTTGTTCCCCCCAGCGGTCCCACTCGCTGCCCGGCAACACAAAGTTGGTGAGATTGGGCACATGCACGCCAATCTCCTCGCCCGTTTCGGTGCGGCGAAAGCTGAGCGCGTCATCACGATCATCGGTTTCAGGATTATCGACCGTCAAAATATGCCGAGGTGAAGAGGTTGCAGGGGCGGTCGAAGTGACGGTGGGGAGATCAATATTTTCAGCGGCAGCCAGGCGGTCAAGATGCCGGCGCAAGCGCGGTTCCGCAGAAACGAATAAATCCGCGGTGGCGGGAAGTTGCGCCATTTGCCTGAGCCAGCGATAAAGCAACACGCGGATGTCGCGAAAACCGGTGAGGGAATGCAACGTACGCGCTTGCCGCACAAACTGCTGCCGCCAAGCCAGGGGGTAAAGGCTGCGTTGCTCATACGTTGCGTTGGCCAGCCGCAGGAGCCGCCGGGCCAGCGGAAGTTGCTGCAATTCCGCCAG
Source organism: Candidatus Zhuqueibacterota bacterium (assembly GCA_003576975.1). Taxonomy (GTDB): domain Bacteria; phylum Zhuqueibacterota; class Zhuqueibacteria; order Zhuqueibacterales; family Zhuqueibacteraceae; genus Coneutiohabitans. The sequence continues at coordinate 4,345 of QEVD01000193.1, read as the reverse complement.
GGTCCATTGTTTTTTCAGCGACTCACGAAAGAGATCGAACAGCGCCTGAAAGAGCTTCTGCCGTTGTTCGTCTTTGGCGTTCACCGCTGGTTGCGGCGCCTCAGCCGAAGAAGAGGCGCCGTTTTCCGCACGCACGTCATTACTGGTTTGATCAGCGTTCATAGAAACTCGGAGGTATTTGCCTTGCGGCTCAGGTTAGAATTGCCAGGCTTCGCTCACAGGTCAAGCCCGGCCGCCATCATGCTCAATTAAGCCGCAATATACGCAAATCTCCACGCCAATCCAAAAATCAAATGTCACGCTCCGGTTTTGCTGGGCCGGCTCAACAGCCATAAAGCGGATTTGAGATCTTCAATCAATTGAAATGTTCCCGGAAGTTTCTCCACCCGCACCCAATACTGGCGAAATTCACGGCTTTCCACGGTGCGAACCTGCCGCCGGGTAATACGGCTGATGCGATACAAATCACTCATAAAAAGAAACTGAAAGGGTTCCAAACGGCCACGCCAATAACGAAGATCAACGTCAACATGCACACGCTGCCCGTTGTTGAGTTCAAACTGATTCAACATGTCGACCTCCTTTTTTTGGTTGCTGAATGGTGATTATAAAGACACTATTCTGAACAAATATAGTGTATTTTTATACACTTCACAAGCCAATTTTAAAATTTGTGAACAAAAATTATCCTTTGGGGTTGAGCTGGCCTTTCCTGCATCCTGAGGGGCATCGCGCTGCGGTGATTGTTTCTTCCTGGTCATTTTGAGTGCTCAAGCAGTACCACGCATGGCAGCCATTTGCAGACGAAGTGTTTCACTTTGCAGCAAAATAGAAGTCGACAAAAACAATCCTAAATTTTATCAAGGCAAAATTTTATTTTATATAAATTTATGCTTTTCGTTGTCAGAAAAACAAACAGGATACCATGAGGGTGAGCCATTGTGAGGCCGGATAGGCAAGATGAGGTAGAATCTGAGGTTACTCTACGTGAAATCCAACAACAAAACCGAGGGGTGCATGTAGCAGCACCCCTCGTAAAATAAGCACATCTACCAAGATTTGGGCTATCCCTCCCAAAACACGGCTTTGGATTTCAGGCAAGCCCCAATCAGGCAAAAACTAGCGAAGAAGAATCAAACGCCGCGTCACCATTTGGCGCGCGCCGGATTCGGCCTCGAAAATTAACCGCAACAGATAAACGCCGCTGCTCACCTGCTGCCCCGCCGCATTTTTGCCATCCCAGCGCATGGCATGTTGCCCTGCGGGACGGCGCTGTTCCGCCACATCCACGACTTTTTGGCCTTGCAGATTGTAAATCACGGCGCGCAACTGCCCGCTTTCCAGCAGGTCGATACGCCACAGCGTGCTGGCGTTAAAAGGATTGGGATAATTTGGCTCCAGCGCAAATTCTGTGGGGAGACTGGCAGTCTGAGCGCTCTCCGCCTCTCTTTTGCCCAACGCCGCTCCGCCCTCGAGCAACAAATCCACCGCCCACAAGTTCGGGTTGCCGTCATCCGAATCGCCAACATTGACAGCAGCGCCGGACAAAACATTGCCGTCGCTGAAATGAACAGTGATTTGCATCGCATGAGCTTGCCAATCCAAATCATTATCTTCGCCGTTCTCGTCGCTGGCGCCGGGCGGCAAACCCTGTCCGGCGAACGTGAGAGTGACTTCACGGGCCGTGACATCATCATTGTTTTCGCCCACATCCGGCGTCACGATGAAACTGCGGCCGTTGCGAAAGAGATCGAAGGCATACTCGTCTTGCGTCGTCAACACCACTGCGGTAATATTCGCCGCTTCGGATTGATTGAACACACGGCAGGCGAAAAATTCCCACTCATTATGCAGATCGATTTCAACCCGCGCGGCCACCCGCAGCGGCGAGACTGCCCGCGTCGTAAACATGCTGTCCGCGGACATGATTTCGTTGTCCTCGCGATCACGGTTGCGCACGCGAAAATGATACAGCGTTTCAGCGCTCAACGACGAAAGCGTGACCTTGTGATTGGTGGTGTAAGTTGCGCTCCAGGGTGTTTGCTGGCCATAAGCCGTAGTCGCGCCATATTCGACCTGCGCCAGCGCCGGTTTATTCGTACGCCACTCAATGGTGGCGCTATTCGTCGTCACCGCGCTAATGACGGGAGTCGAGAGAAAAAACGTATCGCTTTCGGTCGTAAAAATCGCCTGCAACTCAATGTCCCGGCTTAGATTGATCGAAATCTCCGGCTGCGCCGGCAAGCTGGGATCATTCCACTGTTGAAAAGCATAACCGGGACTCGGATTCGCCCGGACGGTAATGGGAACGCCGCGGAAATACTCGCCCTGCCAGGGCAGGTTACCGGGCGTAATCGTGTTGAGTGTCACGCTGCCTTCGCCTTCCGGCGGCAAAATCGTGACGGTGGCCATGCCGGACAAGCCGAATTTCTCCATGATTTGCTCGCGCTGATACGCCGGCCGTTCATAAATAAAATTGCGCACGGCGTTGATGTTGCGTTCCCACAAACTGTGATCTTCAAGGCCCCAGCGCGTCAGTTCGCGCTCGATTTCCGGCATCATCATCGCGAGAAGTTGATTCAGATGCGACTCAACATTCCGGCTGGCGAGCGTGGTGTTCATGAGATCGGCAAAACGGTTGATGAAGAATTGGCGGTATTCGCTGTTTTGCAGCAGCCGGCGCAGCATGAACGTGCTCCACAGCAGGCTTTCATCGTCGTTAAATTTGAGATCCGTGCGGACTTCATCACGGGTTGCCCAGGTCAACGTGGGATGGTCCGGCGAAGCGTGGCGCCAGGCCGCGCCCGTGTCCCACATGATCCAGCGCCAACGCGGATCCCCGGCACGATCGTGAAAGCGATCGAGATTGTTGTGCGGCCAATCCCAGTTTGCGCCGAAGATGTTCATGATGTGATAATCGGTGAAATTTTCGATATGAACATAGCGGTTCTTGACCTGTTCGTAATTGGCGGGCACGCGCAGATCATTCCGTTCAAAAAAGCCAAAGGTTTCGTCCCAAAAAACCGCATCGCCTTCACGCAACTCCGGCTCAGAAGTGCCCCATTGGGCGCGATGCAAATCCATGTCAGTAATGCCGAAATTGCCGATGATGTACTCATCGTCGATGCGTTCGCGAATCCAATAAAGCCCCCAGTATTCGTTATTCAAATAAAGCGCAACCGGACGGAACGCCGAGATGATGCCGCCGACTTCGTGCCACACCGAATGTGTCAAAGCGTCGTCGATCATGGTGAATGTCGAGCTGCCGGAAGCCTGATCGCCGGAGGGCGCATACAGCACGAGGCGTTTGAACGTGCTCAATGTTTTTTGCGGGAAGACGCGATAATTCAGATAACTCTGGCCGTAGTCGCTGCGAAAATACAGGCGCAGGCTTTTTTTGGCGTCAACGCGCGAGCTGTTGCCGTGAATGCGAATGCCGGCGGGCGCCGCGAATTGGGTCACGCCGTTTTCAATGAATGCCACGTCAACCGGCCGCTCCCAATCATCGCCTTCTCCAAAAGGATTGACGTAAATGCCGATATCCGGATCCCAAAAATTGGCGGGCGCGGTGGCAATCGCAATGATGGGCAATTGCGGATTGTCATTGACAATGTAGGTTCGCGAGGCAATGCTGGTTTTGGCTTCGCCTTGCACGAATACCCTTGCCCGCAGCACGGTGACGCGGCTGAACGTCAGCGGTTGTGAATAGAGCGCGCTTTGCGCCCATGGTTCGTTGCCATTAAGCGTGTATCGAATTTCGCCTTCGGGATGATTGGTGGCCATGGCCACCGTGACATTGCCTTGATAAACTCCTTGCGGCTGCGAAAACGTCAACGTTACCTCTGCCGGCGCATCACCGCGATTGGCGGCAGCCGGCGTTGGCGTTTGCATAAAGGCAAAATTGGCGCTGCCGTCGGGCAACCGTCCGAACGAAACATCCACCGTTTGCGGCCCAAACGTAAAGCTGTCGACGACTTCCCCGGTCGGCGAATACAGGCCGAGGAATTCTCCGCCGGCGCCGAGCTTGAAATTGGTATGCAAGCTGGCAGGATTGGCGCGATCCTTTCCAGAGGCCCACACGAGCAGATAGGCTCGCGGCGCCAGAGTGACAGCCGGAAACGTCCATTGCGCCGGATCATTCGCGGCATCAGTGATGGTATAACCCGCCAAATTAACCGCGACCGAACCGGCATTGTACAACTCGATCCAGTCGCTTGCCTCATTGTCTTCATCAACGTTGGCGGCCTGATTGGAGGCAAGCAATTCATTGATCACCAGCGTTTGCGCGGAAGCGGCAGGCGAACCCGACATCCACAACACCACGAGGAATGCCAGGCTCAAACCC
>QEVD01000769.1 GCA_003576975.1 Candidatus Zhuqueibacterota bacterium | reverse complement strand
AGACACGTTTGCTTTTCCCAATTATGGCTTGTATCACGGTGAAAAGCTGATTTTCACGCGCGCTGCGAATGGCCGCGCCACGCAAGTCGAAGCAGCGAGTGTCGTCTTCAAACGCCGGGAGGTGGGTGCTGAAGCCGGCAATACTTTCCGCATCGATCCCATCAAGCCGATAGCGGCATTGCGGGCGTTGGCCTTGGCCGGTCAACCGCCACCAGAACAAGGCAATTTCCGCTCGCCGGATTTGGTCGATCTCGCCGAACTTGATTCGTCAATTAAGTTTGATATTCGTTACGCGACCACGAATAATTTCATGGGCGAAGTTTTTTACGAGCAAGCGAAGACGATGCTGCAGCAGCCGGCGGCTGCGGCGTTATTGCGTGCGCATCAGAGCTACCAAAATGTTTTGGGAAGCCACGCCGCAGGACATGAAAATTTTTGTGGCGGATCCTTCGCAAGGCTCGCGCCACAATCGCGGTTGCGCGGTTGATCTGACACTCTACGATCTAAAAACCGGTAAGCCGGTGGAGATGGTCAGCGGCTATGACGAATTCTCGGAGCGCGCGTATCCGGATTATCCCGGCGGCAGCAGCGAACAACGCTGGCTGCGTGAATTACTGCGCGACGCGATGGAAGCGCAAGGCTTCAAAGTCTATGAATTCGAATGGTGGCATTTTGATTATAAGGATTGGCGCAAGTATCCGATTCAGAACATCCCGTTTGTAGTTGCGCCTTCAGGCGCGCAAAACTGAAAACTTTTTTCATCACTTTCTTGATCAACCGCTTTTAGGAGATCCGCCATGCTCAAAACAATCTTGTCCTATCTGGCTGCTGCATTAATCGGCGCGTTGCTGGCCGTCTGGTTGTGGCCGCGCGATAAAGTCACGGTCACGCTGCCGCCGGCGCAATCCGTGGTCGATTCACTTGCGACGGCAAAATTTGAAACGCGGATGGCCGGCCTTTCTCGCGTGTTTGAAAGCGCGGCCGAATATGAAGCCTTCATCGATTCCTTGAAACTCAACAATCGCGTGATCGTGCGTGTGCCGCGGCCCGTGCCGGGAGAATCGCGCATCGACACGGTCGAAGTCGCAGTCGATTGCCCCTGCGTTCCCGAAGCGCCGGGCCAGGAATTCAGCGCGCATTTCAAGCATAATTTCAGTTATCCAGAAGGCGATACGTCTCAGGTGCGCATCTCCGCACGCTATGCGCAATTCAACTGGCCGTTGCATCCCACCGGCGCGTTCAAGGACGTGAATGTTTACATTCCCCCCATCAGTAAAACCGTCGAAGTGCCGAAACCGCCGTCGGCCTTCTTGCCGAAGTTCCTGGGCAAGGTCGCCTATTTCGGCTTGGGCGCGGGCGCGGGATATCTGGTCTGCAAATTATAACGGAGTCGTTCATGGCAGACAGTACTGCTGTTCTCACTGACAAACTGTTGCTAGAGCTTATCAAAAACCTGCCGGCGATACTTTGGTTTCTGCTCGCGTTTGTGGTTGTTCTGCGTTCGTGAAAAATTCGATCACCAAGGCCATTGCACTGGCGGAGAAATCCGAGCAATGGCAGGTGACGATTCCAGATGAAGATGAGAAGCGTGTGCTCGATCGCGTCAAACGGCATTTGCCGTTATTTCAAGATGTGCGGGTTTTGTGGATTGACGACAATCTCGACAGCCTGCGCAACGAACGCAAGATGCTGGAGCGTTTGCAGGTTGATATCGATCTCGCCCTAAACGATGCCGAAGCCCAAAAACTCTTGCGCAGCGGCAAATACGATCTCATTCTATCGGATATTGCCCGCGGCAATGATTCCACTGCCGGGCTTAAATTCCTGCAAGAATACGGCAAAACCAAAAAGCGTGTGCCGTTCATTTTTTATATCGGAACGCTTTCTCCCGAAAAAGGCGTGCCGCCTTACGCTTTCGGCATCACCAATCGTCCGGATGAATTGC
>QEVD01000192.1 GCA_003576975.1 Candidatus Zhuqueibacterota bacterium | reverse complement strand
GGTTAATGCAAGCGGTTTGGGAATCAGCGCATTGAGCAGAGGGTAATTCCAATCATTTGTTGTTGCATTATACACACCGAAACCGGCGATGAATTCCCAGTAATGCCAGCTTATGTCATTGGCCTCGGCTGTGCGCGCCACAAATGCCGTCCAGCGCGCGCGCGAGTCCATATCAGCCGCGCTGTACGCGCCAAATTCGCCAATATTCATGGGACGATTGTTGGTGGCTTGTTGCTCTGCCGGCGTTCCGGACCAGGTTGTGCCGAGCCAGGCACTGCTACCGGGAACCCAATCCGCGCCTTGATGGGTGAAGTTGAAAGGACTGTAGAAATGCACGGCAACGATTATGTTCTTATCATCCGCGGGCAACACCAGACTGTTGAGGGCGCTGGAATTGTACCAAAAGGCCGGGCCGACAATGATCGTCCGCGTGGGATTGGTCTGGCGAATAACAGCAATGGCCTCTTGCAAATATTGATTCCAAATCGTCGTTGTGAGGTTGGCGTTCGGTTCATTGAGGATTTCAAAAAAGATATCGCTGGATTGATCGCGATAATGATTCGCCAGTTGCTCCCAGATGGCAAGAAAGCGGGCCTTGTGCGCCGCAGGATCTTGCATGATCTCTTCGTAGTGATGAATATTGATAACGACCGCCAGGTTTCTGGAGAGCGCCTGGGTTATTGCCCAATCAACGCGCAGCAAAAAGTTGGGATGAATCGTATAGGGTGCGTTGGCTAGCGCATGCGTCGACCAACGGATGGGAATGCGCACGGAGTTGAATCCTGCGTTTTTGATCCAATCAAAATACTCACTTTTGAGCGTCACGCCCCAATCGCCTTCATTCGGAGCCTCGAGCGCATTGCCCAAATTCATGCCCCGGCCCAAGCGCGCATTTTGCGCGAAAGGATCGGGAGGCGTTTCATTTTCAGGTGCGACAGGATTGGAATCGTCGGAGCAGGCAGAAATCAAAGCGATTGAGAGAGCGGCAAATATGAGGATGACAAGATTGAGGCTGATGCGCATGCTTGATGTCATAAATTTGTTAAATGAGAATATTGCAGAGGATGAATTCTGTTTACCTCATGGCGCGCGCTGGTAAACACGGACATAATCCACCGTCAGCGTTTGCGGAAAAACCGTGCTCGCGTCCGGGTTGCCGGGCCAGTTGCCGCCCACCGCTAGATTGAGCAGCATGTGAAAACGCTGATTGAAGGGCGCGGGATAAGGTTGGCCCGTCGTGTGCCATTGCGTTTGCGTTTGATAAAGCTGATCATCAACATACCATTTGAATTCATTCTCTGTCCAATCGAGGCGGAACGTGTGAAACTCGTTGGTGAAGTCGCCTTGTGGCAGCGTAAACGATTTTCCCGTATGAATATTTCCGGGCCAGGCGGCGCCGTAGTGCAGCGTGCCATGCACGGTTTTAATGTCGTGTCCCAGCATTTCCATAATATCGATTTCACCGCTTGCCGCCCAGCCGCCGTAAACCCAATCTGTGGGCAGCATCCAAATTGCCGGCCACATGCCGCGGCCCACCGGCAACTTGGCGCGAATGTCGAAACGGCCGTATTTCCAATCCCCCTTATTCAAGGTTCGCAATCGGGCGGAGGTGTAGGCTCGCGTGCCTTCCGGGCCGGTGTAGTTTTCCTTAAGCGCGCGAATGACCAGAGTGCCGTTCTGAATAAAAGAATTCTCCGGCCGCGCCGTGTAATACTGCAATTCGTTATTGCCGCCGCCTTGCGCGTTCACTTCATGTCCCCATTTGGATAAATCAATCTGAGGACCGTCGAATTCATCGTGCCAGATCAACTGCCAGCCGGCAATCTCCCAGGCGGGCTTTTCCACCTGGGTAATGGTTTTTTTGTTACAGCTTAAGCCGAGGAGGGAAGCGGCGATAAATAGATGACAAAGATACTTGGCCTTGACGTGCAACATAATCGACTCACAAAAATACGATGGTCAGAATTTTACGCCGAAGGAATACGAATGCGTTTGGCCCAGGATGCCCACGTCACGATAGGCATAATCAACCTTCAACGCGATATTGTTCATCATGCGCAATTCCACGCCGCCGCCCAGCGACAGGCCAAATTGCCTTTCGGTCATAAACAGCGCCTTGTATCCGCCGCGCAGGTAAAAGGTTCCGGTGGTGGGAACGTTGTACTGATATTGCGCGCCCACGTTGACTGACTCGCTGTTGTTGTTGGGATGCAGGGCGTCGGCGGATATAATTACACGTGAGCGGCTGGCAACTAGCGGCTGCAGGGAAACACCCAGGCGAAAGATCAACGGCAATTCCCATTCGTCCAGTGTAAACTGGCCGCGTGCGTCGCGAAAGTTGCCGTCTTCATTGGGAAGAATGTCGATGGGATTGAGCAGATCGATGCCGTTATATTGCATGCGCGTGCCGTAATTCGAAATGCTCATGCCAATGCTCAAGCCGTTTTCGCGTTCGCCGGTGAATGAGAAAAATGGCGTGTTGAACAGTACGCCCAAATCCATGGCCACCGCGCTGGCACTGGTATGCCAAATTTGCGAGGAAATATATTTTGCCGAGGCGCCGAATGAAAACCAGTGCACGAGACGACGGGAAAAAGTCAGCGACAGCGCGAAGTCATTGGCGGTGAACATTTCTCCGGTGCCTTCTTGCTGGCGGATGGTGGTGACTTCTTCATCGCCGTAGCCGATGTGAAAGAAGCCCACGCCGAGCGTGCCGATATCCTGCAACACCAGGCCCACGCCGGCAAAGGTGGTGTTGACGTCTGCGATCCAGGGCTGGTTCACGAATTGCGCTTCGCTCTGTTCCATGAAGCCCAGGCCCGCGGGATTCCAGTATATTCCTGAAAGATCCGTGACGACGCTGACATAAGCGTCGCCCATGGCGCTGCCCGCGCTGCCGTAACCGATCTCAAGAAAATTTGCGGCCGTCGTGCCGACGCGATAAGGGCGTTGTGCAAAAGTTGTTTGATTCAATGCCAGCAAAACCAGAAGGGCGGTGGCATAAATGCAAGGACGTTTTTTTATTCCACTCATGATGGCCTCTTTGATGATCAAGGGCAAAGTTCGCAGCTTATGGCGATTCCGGGGTTACAGCGTCAAGCCGGGTCCGCAGCAACAATTTGTAACACAGAGCCTTTCCCGGCAAGGCACGTTACTTGATTACCGCAAATTTACCGATTTTTTCGTCGCCGGTGGCACGCGCTCGCACGTGATAAAAATACATGCCGGCGGCGATGTCCAGGCCTTCACTGGTTTTGAGATCCCAATGAATCGTGCCGTTCTCCACCGGATTGTCGACCACGATTTCATCCACCATCACGCCGCTGATGGTGAAAATTTTGATATCGCATTGCGCCGGCAGATGCGTGAATAAAATGCGCCGGCGCTGATTCAAATACTGATTCGATACCGCCGGTTCCATTTCGTTGGTCATGACATAGGGATTGGGAACGACTTTGATATTACTCATCATGCTTTTGATTTCAGTCGTGTTCAACTCACCGGCGCTGTTGACTCTGAACATCAACGAGTCCTGTACCGTGAACGGCCGGTTGAAGGTCACGCGATAAACGTTGTCGGGCTTGGGCAATTGTGACGGGTCGCTGAGCAACCGGAAGTCGATGATGAACGCGGTGCCGGCCCAGCGATTGTTGACGGAGGTAATGGGCCCGACCAGAATGCGATCGCCGATCATGTCGAATTGGCCGTTGCCATTCAAATCGTGCACCACCAAATCCATCACTTCATATTCGCCCTTGGCATTTTTGAAGGATTTGTTGAGCACGTAGAAATTGAATTGCTGGCTGACCAGTAGCTCGGCGTTGGCAATGCGGCTGTTGTTTTCATCGCGCATGGTTTTGTTCGTCACACGCCCGGTGTAAACCGCAGGATTGTCGGTAAAGACGATGTCATAATCCCAGGGGAAATATCCCGACTCCACCGAGGTTGGTGTGATGCGGATAACCGAATTGCCGGCCAGCCATCCGGAATTGAGGGGATCGAACGATGCGGTTTTTACCGGGGTTTGAAAGCTCAGGCGCATGCCGTCGAAAATGTCGGTTCTCAAGACGCCCGCATTATTCATGTGCCAGAAGGCGAGGGAGTCATCATAGATGAAATTTTCAAAGGCAAATTTTTCTGGCGTTTCTTGATACACCAGTTGATTGCCGGATTCGACGTCATACACATAAAGGCCGGTCGTGGTGTAAAGCTGGCCGTGTTCATAATTGACGACGCTGGTCAACGTGTCGACGCTGAACTTGACTTTGTAGGTATGGCCAATCTTGAGATCCTGCGCTGCAAGAATTTCGGGGGTGATGGTTGCGGTTCCGAAATGCGTTTGATCATTGACTTCGCCGAGCGAGGGCGGCACATAGCCGGAGGCTTTCTGATGCGGCGTGACAATGCGCACATTCTTGCCGAACGCGCGCACTTCCTCGTCTTCGTCCAATTCGAGCGTGATCGAATTTTCCGAAGGCGCGATGCCGGGTCCGATGTTGGGCGCGCCATAATCGTATGCCACCAGGGCGTAGTAGTAAGTTCGCCCGTTTTGCACGGTATTGTCGATGAAATAATGCACGATGCCCGAATCAAAACCGAGATTGAAGGCAACGCCATTGACCAATCCAAAATTGGTGAAGCCCAATTTGCCGTTAATCACGTCGCATTCGAAAATCGGCTTTTTGAGAATCGGCGTGCCGAAACCGTCGGTAATGACTTCGGAGTCGGAGAATTTTTTATCGGTGGAACGGTAGAGTTTATAGCCTTCGAAATCATTGACATTGTTCAAGAACGGATCACGGGTTTTGGTGTCGGCAGCATCGTCCCAGGTCAGGATCACATAGCCGTCGCCGGGCGTGGCGCTGAGCGCCGGCATGGCCGGCGGCTGCGCGAAGCGATAGTCTTTTTCATAAATTACCTGCACGATGCGCTTTTGTTCGAACAGCGCCGGCGCGGTGTGCGCGTCGGAATTCAGGCCGGTGAGCGGGTCGTAGGAATGCAATTCGGACATGGAAATGCGCTCGGTGCGGCCTTTGAACAGCGGGAACTCGCCGGAAGCGAAGGTTTCGACCAAATTGGAAATATTGCCGAGATAGCTCGCAAGCGTGTCTTCTCCGATCAACTCCCACATCGAGCGATCGCCGCGAAACCAGCGGAAGTCTGAAGCATGGCTGGGCACGGGAAACAGACGGAAGGAGGTGAGGCCGACCATGTCAGATTCGGTGACATCCGTGAACGCGAAGTTGGGCTCGCTGCCGACACCCTCGATAAAATCCGGGCGGTGATTGCATTCCCCGACATCCGGTCCGGTATAATTCAATTCATTCGGGCCTACGCCGTCGAGGCCGACATCATCACCGGCAAATTCGCTGGCTTGATAAATGCCGTCGCCGTTGAGATCTTCACCGTCCTGCCAATCTTGATCTTCGTCAGCATCCCAATGCGGCCGCAAATCTTCCAATTTTAATTTATAAGTCGTGAGAAACTTGTTCAAATCTGTAATGCCCTCGGTTGGACCAATGATGGCAGTAGCGATATTATCGCGTTTTTCATCGGTGAGGCCGTCTTCATCATTGTCTCTGTTATCATAAGCCAAGCCCGGGCTTTCCAGATAAGCAAAACCCATTGTGCCGGTTTGCAAGCCGCCGGTGCCAATGCCGTCCACGTCCCAGGAATACGCCATGTCGATCGTCGTATCGAAATAGCCGAGTTCATCATCGCGCTCGCCGCCGATGGCATTGTCAACCCAGTAACCGAACGCGACTTCGGGCAAATCATAATCGGAAATGTTGGCAATGGTGTATTCCCAAAAGATTGCGTCACGCGCTTGCGGATTGTTCCATTGAAAGCCGCGCTGTTCCACACGAATGCCGATGCCGCCCCAGGGCTTGCCCTTTTGAATACTGACTTGTGGATAATTGTCGCCGATGATTCTCCCGGGCCGCGGGTAATACTTCACAATATCTTCCGGTCCAAGATACTCCTGATCTTGTGCATCGTTCGCCACGAAGAAGGTTTCCAAATCGGCGTAAATCACACCGCGGCCAAAGCGGCCGTTCCATTCTCCCGGCCATTTTTTGCTGGTATTGGTGGACGGCCATCCTCCTGTCGGCCAGGAATCGTTGCGATTGCTCATGGCGGGATATTCGCCCAGCTCGTTGAAATAGCCGAAGACCGGATAAAGCCCCCACTCGATAGTGCCGGTGGGATCGCGGTCCATTTCTTCACGGTAGCTCGTCTGCAAGAAATAAAGTTCCTGCAAATCCGTGCGATTCGCAATCTGCACCGGATCCGTTACCGGGATTGAATCTTTTTCAACATAAACCTTGGCGCCGATCAGCAGGCCGATGCCGTCCAGCATTTTCACGCCATCGGTGTTGTTGGGCCATCGCGACACATCCGGGCGCGGCCAGTCCGAAAGCTCAGTGGTGTTGCGAAAATACAAGAACACGCGATTGCCGGTCATGAAACCTGCGCGTTCAGCGGCAATGTCGCCCGGGCCGTCTTCCGGACCGTCATAGGGCTTGCCCTGCGCAAAAAGAGCGGCGGGCAACAGCGCGAACAGGAGAAGAGCAACGGCGTAACGTCTCATGATATTTTTCATGTCATGCCTGTGAAAGTTTTTTGAAAGAGTCACCATGCCAAATCCGGATCACCACAAGTTTATACAAGCCGTTCAACGGAAATTTTTTGCGGAAAGCGCGGTCAAAACGAAATGCCCATGCCCAGCTTCACGTAACGCGGGGCGGAGTACATCGACGGATTGCGCACGCGATCGTAATAATCGTTGAAATTGCTGCGATGCGCGGCGAGATCCGAGGGCATGACGATCGCGGTGTAAGCACGGCCTGTTTGCGAATTGACGGCCACCTCATTCAAACGATCGAAAAGATTGAACACGGACAGGGTGAATCTCAAATCAAAGTTGTTGGTTAGGGGCACATTATAATACGCAGCCAAATCGATGCTGTATTGTCCCGGTTGCTTGGCGTTGTTGGGCAACAGATTGACGCGCGCGAGCAGGTTCTCTTGCAAGGGCGACCAGGTGTAGGGCGTGCCGGAATTGAAATAGCCCGTTGCCGTGACGCCGTATTTGGCCGCGTTGTAGCCCACCGTGGCGTTGAAGGTGTGGCGCTGATCCCAGCTCATCGGAATCAAGGTTGGAATCGGGTCGCGATTATCGCCGGCGCGATCGAAGGTGAAACGCGGATTGTCCGCATTGCCGCGTGTGAATTGCAGCGTGTAATTGACGTGTGTGGAAAATCGCCCCGACACGAAATCATACTTCAACTCCAAGCCTTTAGCATTGCCGTAATCCTTGTTGGAGTACAAGCCGTATTCGATCTGATTGAACGTGCTCACGACTTTGGCGCTCAACAGATCGTAGATGTCGCGATAGAACAACGCCACCTCGACGCCCATGCCCGGAAGAATTTGCTGCCAAACGCCCAATTCGTATTGCACTGTTTTTTCCGCTTTGATCTGCGCATCACCCATGGTGGTTTCATAATCGTTCGGCGCAATCTGAAATGAATGATTGTCGTAGAGCGCATACATCGGCGGAATTTGGAAGAAATGGCCGTAGCTGAAATGCAACAGCGCCACATCGCTCAACTGATAGGCCAGGCCCAAACGCGGACTGATCTGTGTTTGCGGATCGACTTTGGGATAGGTTGACATTTTTTCCGGATTATCCGGGAAGCTGAGTTGATTGGCGGGGTTGCGGCGTTCCGAAGGATATACCGAGTTGGCATAAAAATAGTCATAGCGCAAGCCGACGTTCACAACCATTTCGTCGTATTCGATTTTATCCTGAACATACGCGGAAAATTCCAGCGGCTTGACGCGGTAGATGTCGGAATAAATTGAAGAATCCGGCAGAATCACAGGCTCGTAGAAAAAGAATTCGAGATCGGTGCCGTAGTAAAGATTGCGAATCTCCACGCTGTTGTTGTCCAGGTCGTGTTGCGTGAACAGAAAGCCGGATTTCAGGCTGTGATGCTTGTTTAGTTGCCAGGAGAGATCCAGCTTGACATTATAGTCCTTCATCGTGCGGCTAACGTGGGTTTTCTGCTGCCCGCCGGTGTAGAAGCCGGGACCATCATTGTACAAGAAGCGATCATGCACGTAACGCGGATCGAGCGGGTCCGGGAAAACATAATAGCCGGTGAAGTTGTCGATGTAGGATAACTTGATCTCATAAAACGCTTTTGATGAAAGCATGTGATTGAATTGCAGCGAATACATGTCGGTTTCCCGATACGAGGTGGCGCGCCCGTCCGGATTATATTTGAACCCGTGATCATAGTTGTGCCACTCATCGTCATTGCGCGAGTACAACAGGGAGAGTTTCGCGTTGCGCGAAAAATTCGAGGTGAGTTTGCCCAAAAAGGATATGTTTTTGGAATTGTTCATCGGCACGTACGCGCTGTCTCCGGTCTGTTCGGAGATCCAATCGCCCGGTGTTTCCGCCTGGAAATTGCTGAAGTCGTTGACGTTGAAACGCCGGATGCCGTTGAGATGATTCTTGTAATCCTGCAAACGATAGTTGGCAAAAAAGGAAAGTTTTTTGGTGAGCAACGGGCCGCTGAGCTGAAACTTGTAATCTTGATTGCGGTCGATGTCGCTGTTTTTGAGACCAATGAAAATGTCGTTATTGGAGGTAAGATAATTCGCGAGATCCGCGGAAAATGCGCCGTGATAGGATTGGCCGCCGTCTTTGGTCACGGCATTCACGACGCCGCTCATGGCGCGTCCGTATTCGGCATTGAAGGTTCCGGTGATCACTTCCAAATCTTGAATCGCTTCCGGCTCGAGATCGACGGTTTTGCCGTCGCCGCCAAAGACTTCATCGACTTGTAATCCGTCCACCAGGTAAGACACTTCCGTCCTGCGGCCGCCGCGGAAATGTCCGGCAACCACGCCAGGTTGCATGTTCACCACCGCGCCGATGTTTTCCACCGGCAGAATCGCAATTTGATCGGAGGAAACATTGCGAATCGAGCTGGTTTGATCCTTTTTGACGGCGATTTGCTCGGCGGTCACCACGACTTCTTCGCCCGCCAGCGTGGTGGGTTGCAATTGCACATCGACGGTGGAGGTTCGATTGACGGACACGCGCACGTTGGTCACACGTTGCGCTTCATAACCAATCATCTGCACGCGGAGATCATACACTCCCGGAGGAACATTGATAACGAAATATTCGCCGTTGAGATCGGCGGCCGCGCCGCGGTTGGTGCCGTCAAGAATCACGTTGGCGCCCGGCAGGCCCTGGCCGGTATCTTTGTCGGTTATTTTTCCCGCGATTTTACCGGTTGTTTGAGCCATTAACAAGGCGGCAGTACAGAAGAACGCCGTGAAGAAAACTTGTAAGAACCGGCGCGTAGTGCTAGTGTAAAGGGTCATGACGAAATCCTCGGATTGTCAAACCGTGTT
>QEVD01000191.1 GCA_003576975.1 Candidatus Zhuqueibacterota bacterium | reverse complement strand
GCTTGCATATCCGTGGCGAAACCTTGCCCGCCGTGACAACTCGTGCAACCGTATTTGGCAACGGGATGCTTCTGCAAAATTTCTTTGGGATGCGTGCGAAACGGCTCCGGCGCGCTTTCCAAGCCTTTCCATTCGATGCCTTGATGGCAGGTCACACAGCGGTCGGCTTGGTTCAATTCCTTTACATAGATTTGCTGCAATCCCGTTGGCGCCGAAGCGGCGCGCTCCGGGCCGAGCTTCTCCGCCACCAGATCACGGAACTCGGCTTGATACGTTTTCCATTCCGGGGTGAGGTAATCATAGAAACCGTATCCGCTCAACACCAGCACCGCGAGGCCCAGCAGGCTCACAAGCACTTTGTCTTTTTTCACGAAGGTGAGTTTTTCTTTGATGGTTTTGTGGTCCATGTCGCTCTACCTAAAAGTTTGTAGTAGCGCCTTCAGGCGCAGAATGACCAGGTTTTAAAAATGCTTTCTCCATGCGCAAAGGCATTTGCTGAATCCAAAAGTTTAGCGCCTAAAGACGCCACTACGAACTAGAACTTCACCGGCATGTCCGGCCATGCTTCCCACGGCCAATAGAAATTCCAATACGGCCCGCGCAAAAACGTGCCGATGATCATAAACACGAGGATCATGGCGCAGATGCCGATAAAAACCCAATTCTGCACGCTTCGCTCTTTTGCAAACCACACGCCCACAGCCTTGAGACTCGAGCGGTCGCGATACGGCCACCACACCGCCAGCGCCAGCAAAATGCCCGGCAACAAAATGCCGCCGATGAGCGCGCCATTAATCGTGAACGAACCGATCTTCACTGTTGTGATCGTGACGATTTCTTGCAGCCAGAGAAAATACCACGGCGCTTTGGCGGGATTGGGCGTCACTGCAGGATTCGCCGGCGCTTCCAGCGGCGCGCGGAAGATAATCGCCAGTACGGTAGTCACGACAAAGGTCAGCAACATCACCAGCCAGATGCGGCGCAACAAATGCGGCGAAGAAGGCACGGTGTTTTTTTCTTCGTCAATCATTGTGTTTTGCACATGCACCGTGGCGCCGTTGGTGATGCCCAACAGCGAATAGGTTTTGCTCTTCACCGGCGCAATTTGTTCCGGTTTTTGATCGAGAGCTTCGCGATCGGCAATGGCCAACCCGCCGTCTTTGCGCACGCGCCACATGTGATAAGAGAACAGCAGCAGCACGATCATCGGCAGGAAGAACACATGCAGGACATAAAACCGCAGCAGCGTGTTTTGATCAATCGTATTTCCACCCAGCAGGAAAAAGCGCATGGCTTCGCCCACCAGCGGCGCGGAGCTGGCAATGTTGGTGCCTACGGTGATGGCCCAATATGCCAGTTGATCCCAGGGCAGCAAATAACCCGTGAACGAAAGCAAGAGAGTTGTAATCAATAAGACGAGACCGATAATCCAGTTCAGCGGGCGGTTCGCGCCCACCGCGCTGCCGTTCTTATAAGCGCCGGTGAGAAAGACACGCACCATGTGCAGAAATACCGCAGCCACCATCAAATGCGCGGCAATGCGATGCAACGCGCGCATGAGCCAGCCGAACGACACCACAAACTCGATATCCTTTACCGAGGCATAGGCGCGCTCCACCGAGGGCACGTAAAGGAACATTAGAATCACGCCGGTGAACACCAGAATCAAAAACAGCGCGAACGAGATCGTGCCCAGCCACAGCGAGTAATTCCACGACAAACTGGCTTTGCTGATTTTGTTGGGAAACCAATGCAGCAGGAGGTTTTTGACGATGGCATCGCCCGCTTCTTTCTCACTGCCGGGTTTCCACGTCCACATGAGTTTGTCGTAGAGCTTCTTTGTTGATGCTGCTACAGGCATTCATCCACTCCCTTGTTTGTAGTAGCCCCTTCAGGGGCATGGAGGTTGCATTGAGGAAAGCGCCTGAAGGCGCGACTACTAACTTCACACCGTCAGTCTAAAATTCTGTTCGACTTCGCTATTGAGATCAACCACAAGCTGGCCGTCATCGGGAGAAACCTCGAGCTTGTACCAATGCAGCGGTTCCGGCGCCGGGCCGGCGTAATTCGTGCCGTCTGCGTAGAATTTTGAGCCGTGACAGGGACAGTGAAATTCAAACGGAATCGTCTTCTTTTCGCCGCCCAGCTCGACTTGCTTGGGTTGATTGAGCTTGGTGTATTTCACGGTACAGCCGAGATGTGTACACGATCCGGAAATCGCATAAAACGATCTTCCTTCTTTGAAAACATAAAGCCGCTTGTCTTCGAGAAACGTCACGCCGTCGGCAAGATTGGCCGGCATGCCGATTTTGAATTTTTGCGGCGGCTCGTAGAGCACGTTGGGAATCAGCGCGCGAAATGATTGCCAGCCCAAGCCAACAAAACCCGCGAGCATGCCGCCGAGGCCGAGCTTCTGCAGAAAGGAACGGCGCGTTTCGGTTTGCGCCTCGTTATTCGTTGATGTCGAGCCATTTTTTTTGAAGAGATTCATGTTCGCCACACCTTACCGTTGATTCGCGCTTTAATCAGTTGGGTTGTTTCAATCCGTTGGGAAAATTTTCAACGCTTTGATTTAAAAATCAGACCGGCAATTTGAGTCAGGATTCCTTTTCCTCATAATAAAACACCTCCATCGTCATCGCATCGGTGGGACAGCGAATGGCGCACAAGCCGCAGCGAATGCAGGTATCGTCGTCTTTCAACATCGCCGAGGCCGATTGAAACGGATCGAGGTTGTACTGCTGCAACAAACTGCTTTTCATCGTCTCATCCAAATCCAATTGCTCGAAGGGCACCAGCTTCAAACAATATTCCGGGCAAATGTCGACACAGCGGTTGCACATCACGCATTTTTCTGCGTCGTAAATGGTTTGAATATGGCACGACAAACAACGCTCGGCTTGCTGCCGCGCTTGCGCTTCGTTATAGCCCTGTTCGACTTCGGAGATGCCGGTGCGGCGTTGCAAATCGATAGTTGGCGGCGCCTGCCGTTCCAACTGCTCGAAATCCTCCGGCCGCGTGAATTGGCGCGTGGGAATTTTTTCGATTAGTAAATTATAAAATGCCTGCGGCTTCACGCCGCGCAGATATTCATCAATCGAAAGCGCGGCCCTCTTGCCATTCGCCACCGCGTCGATGATGTTGCGCGGCCCAAAGGCCACATCGCCGCCCGCGAAAATTCCGGGCGCCGTGGTGCCCAGAGTTGCTGGATCAATTTTAATGAGCTTGTTCGGCGTCAATTCAACGCCATCCGAAGATTTGAGAAAGGAGAGATCGGTTTGCTGGCCGATGGCGAGAATCACAGAATCCGTGTCAAAAATTTCCGAATAGCCGGCGTTATATTGCGGATTGAAGCGGCCGTTTTCATCATACGTGCGCGTGACGCCGATGAACTCCACCGCCTTGACTTTGCCGTTGTCGCTGAGAAACCGTTTCGGCCCGCGCTGCGGGTGAAACACGATGCCTTCGCGCTGCGCCTCTTCGAATTCTTCGTGACCCTGCGCCGTGCGCAACACTGGCATTTCTGCGAATGATTCCAGACTGGCAATGTGCACTTCCGCGGCGCCGGCGCGCATGGCCACGCGCGCCGCATCAACTGCGGAATGAATGTCCGCAGGCTCCTCCTCCGGGCCGCCGCGTAATGCCATGCGCGCAGCATCGAAAGCGACAAAGCCGCCGCCAATCACCAAAACCTTTTTACCGAGATTGACGCGATAACCGTTGTTGATGTTGATCAAATAGTCGATGGCTTTGATCACGCCGTCGAGCTGCGCGCCTTCGATATTCAAATCGCGGCCGCGCTGTGTGCCCACGGAAATGAAGACGGACTCATATCCCTGCTGCTTGAGTTCCGCAATGCCGAAATTTTCGCTCAACGGCGTGTTGTAGCGAATCTCTGCGCCCAGGCTTTTGATTTTATCAATCTCCTTGTCGATCAAGCTGCGCGAGAGGCGATATTCCGGAATGCCGTGGCGCAGCATGCCGCCGGCGATATTCGTGGCCTCGAACACGGTGACGTGATAGCCCATCAACGCCAGATCGTGCGCGCACGAAAGCCCGGCCGGGCCGGAGCCGATGACCGCGACCTTCTTGTTCTTGACAATGTTCTTGCGCGTTTGAATCTGCACGGGCAGATGCCAGCGCCACTTGTTGCCAGCCTCCTGCTTGCCCGCAAACAACTCGTCCTGTTTGTCGGGCGCCAGCGATTCCACACCATACTTTTCGGTGACGAATCTCTTCAACGCGCGAATGCTGACCGGCGCATCGATCTTGCCGCGGCGGCAAAGATCCTCGCACGGCGCCGCGCACACGCGGCCGCACACGCTCGCAAACGGATTGGGCGAGCGCGCGGTGAGATAGGCTTCTTCGTATTTGCCTTCGGCAATGAGCTGCACGTAGCGCCCGGCATCGGTGCGAATCGGGCAGCCCATCTGGCAGGGCACGAGATTTTGCCAGAAGGCCAGATCGGGAATTTGTATGCGGTATTTATCAGACATAATTATCCGATTTTTAGTTGTGGTATGATTTCTGGATACAATTATTATGCCTAAATAAGACTTTTTTATCTTATTTAAAATAATAAGAAGTTAAGGCGGCTTTGCCTTCGGCTTTTCTCAAATTTGCAAAAATTAGGAGTTTTTTTCTCATTTTTGAGAAAAACCACCCCCTGCACCGCAACAACTCGGGGCTTCATGTGCGCCCAAAACCATACAAGGGTGAATTATGAGCCATATCTTTAGCCGGCAATGTGAATATGCGCTGCAAGCGCTGCTTTATCTTGCCGCGAAGCCGCCCAATGAGATGACGTCCATCACAGAATTGGCAAACAATGTCAATCTGCCCTCGCCCTTTTTGGCGAAAATACTCCAGAACTTGGCGCATCGCAAATTGCTGCTCTCTTTCAAAGGCCGATCCGGAGGATTTAAACTCGCAAAACCGGCGCGCGAGATTACGCTGTTTCACATCATTGAAGCGCTGGATGGCAGCGACTTTTTGCACACCTGTGTGCTGGGTTTCCCGGCATGCTCGGACAAAAACCCATGTGCAACGCATCAGAAATGGGCGGAACTGCGCGAGGGGATCTCAGACATGCTCAAAAGCAGGAATATTGCAGATATGGCGCAGGATATGAAGCAGTCAAAATATCATGCCCTCTTCAAATGAGTTGACGGCGATCCTGTAATTCCTGCCTCCTCGCCCGGGAAGCTCCTTCATTTTTTTATTTGCGCCTCCCACTCCTTGTTTTGCGGCTCTCCGCGTTTAGTCGAATGCATCTGCACATATTCGCCGATGCTTTGCAATTGCACAAAAACAAAAATCACACCGCCTTCAATTTGATCATAATGCCAAATTTCATACGCGTAGGAAAGCGCGTTATTCGAAAACCGTTCCACGTCGTCGGGCGGACCATAAACGAGATACACCCGTCCGCGATCGGTTTTCCAGCCGGCGCGGGTATAGTTTTGCAGATGCTGGTTGGCATAGGCCAGCCGGTTGTCATATTCAAGTTTGAATTCATTGCGCGCGGTGCTGGCGGTGGGATCACGCTTTTGCCAGAAGGCCGTCAAGAACTGGCGTTTGGCCTCCGCACTCGTGAGACTCTTATATGCCTTTAACTCCTCCCGGTCAGCAATGTATTTTGCATGCGCGAAATGCTCATCCAATTCCTCCTCGCTTGCCATTCGATATTCCCGGCTCGCCTGTTGCGCTAGCCCTTCATGCGCCGGGGTTTTCGTTGAATCAGGATGATAAACATAAAAACGCTTGGAGGCTGAGTGCAGGATCGCCCGGTTCGAATCAACAATGGCAAATTCCAGGATAAAAACTCCGGTGGGAAGCGCAGCGATGTTGAACATGCCGGCTTCTGCACTCGCGGATTGTACGCGCTTGGTTTGCACACGGGGCTTTATCATCGGCGCAGGCTGGCCGTTGGCATCTAAAATTTGGCATTGTGTGCGATACGTGCCGGAGAATGAAGCCGGCGAGAGATTGTATGCTTCGACATAATAGTAAAGCAGCGGCGCCTCCGCGCCGAAAATGGCGTCCGGCTTCGGAATGACTTCCAAGCCGTTTTTATAAAAACGATTGGCCGCCTCCGGCGGGATACTTTTGATCGTGCTGGCCAGCTCGATTTGGCTCAAGCTCAGCCGGTCTGCGGGAAAATTGGACAGCGAGATTTCACGCGCTGCGGTTTGCGCTGCGCCCGGCGTTTGCAGATCTTCCAAAGACATCACAAAACGATAATTGCCCGGCGCTGTGACATAGCGCACAACATCCACCATGGCCTGCCCGGATTTTATCTCTGCAAGCGCGGCAACACGCTTCTCCATTTTCCAAGCTTCTTCCCGCCACAAGGAATCGTTTTTGAAAATGGAAAACCGAATCAGCGCCTGGGCTTGCCAATCACCGATTTCCGTTTCCTGGAATTTTAGGCTGGAAAGCGGCACAGCATAGTAAATCTCGGTATAAACTTGTGACGCATCATACCGAAAACAGGCCAGATCGAACGTTGCGTTCATTTGCGGGTATGCGGGCGTGACCAACAAAAAAGCCATCATACTCGCTGCAATTTTTGTTACTGTCATGAGGACTCACCAAAATTTGCTCAATCAATCATAAAATCGTTGCACGTCCGCGCACAGCGTCGCATTCCTCAGGCAAAAGCACAAAAGGCCGGCCCCCGCCGGGCCGGCCTTTGCTCTCCAGAAACAACCTCCCGCCTCTTCAGAATTTTACCTGGAGGGTAAACCACTGATTGTTGTCAAACAACTCGGTAAAACGAATGGCGTAGTCCAAATTGAACAGCAAGGATTGCCCGAGATTGAAGTTCATGCCGGCGCCCACCGAGGGGCCCCAGATGAAGTTATCCTTGTCGGAGGTGCGAATCTTGTCTTCGTCGGCGTCATAACCCAAAACATAGCTGCCGCGAATAAACATGCGGTCGTTGACGCTGTATTCGCCGCCGAACCGATATTCATCGAGCGAAAAATTGTTGTTCAAGAACGTGGTCATCAGCATGAGATTGCCGGTCTCGCCAAACTTGAGATTGTAGGACAACCCAATCTCCAGCGAGGTGGGCAATTCAAAGGACGACAAGGGAATGCGCGTATTCTCGCCTTCGGTATCCGGCCGGTCCGAAATATCTTTGGTGAAGACTTCCAAATCACCGCCATCAAATTTCATGTTCGGACCGATGTTCTTCAGCGCAACGCCAAGGTTCAGGCCGGTACCCGTGGCGTATTGCAATCCGAAATCGAACGCCAGGCCGTTGGCCGACTCGCGCATAATGCGCTCGGTGATAACCTTGACATTTGTGCCAAAGTGAATGCGATCCGTCATGGCGCGGGAATACGTCAGACCCAACGTCAAGAACGTGGGGGCGAACATTTCGCCCGTGCCGTCCGGACTCACTTCGGTGGTCACCGGAATCTCGCCGAAATCGAGCGATTTGATGCTCAATCCCAGCGCGCCAAAATCACCTGATTTGAAATTGCCGGCGACATAGTTGACGTTGACATCAGCGATATAGCGAAGATGGGAGACCATCACTTCTGCGGAATGCGGGCTGGCCGCCAAGCCAGCGGGATTCCAAAACATGGCCTCCAACCCGGATACGTGAGCGAGATTGGCGCCTCCCAAAGCTGTGCCGACCGAGCCGACCGGCAACAGGAGTTCCTGTGCACCGGCGGTTCCCTTTCGTTTTCCCGTGCCGGCGAAAGCCTGGGCAGCAATCAGGAGCACGCTGACAATAAGTACAACCTTATTCACTTTCATCTGTGTCACTCCTTTCGATTAAAACTTGTCCAGTCTTTCTTCCGGCATGAACACGGCAGCTTTGAGAACTTTCGCGCCCAACGCTCCCATGTCCACATGAATGAAATACATGCCGCTGGCAACCGGCACATCGCTTTCATTCCGCAAATTCCATCTGGCCGTGCCTGTGCCGAGCGTGCCTTGCTGCGCGCGCGCGGCGTCGTCGAGTGTTTGAATGAGATCACCCGCGAGTGTGAAAATTCGGACCACAGCGCCATCCGGCAGATGCGTGAGCGTCATGTAGCGGTCTACCGGATTGACTTCACCGCGATTCTGGCCCAGGTAGGGATTCGGAAAGATGTTGACCAGTTGCGCGGCGGATTTGGCAGCCTGGGCCGTCGCTTCGGCTTCGAAACCCGCGGTGTTGAACGTGTACAAATCAACCGGTTGATTTGTCTTGGTCGACAGGATTTGGAAAATCGTTCCGGTCTCCGGCATAGCTTGATTGACATTCGCCGGGAAGGTTGGATCACTGACGCTGCCGGCATTGAAATTCACCAACACCATGCGCGCCATGATTTCGACGCAATCACTGCCGAATTCATAACCGGCCGGGTTGGTCGTCACCGACGTGACAAAGGCTTGATAGCCCGCGTCACCCGGGGCTTGATTATTGGGCAGCATCCAGTAAATCCAATCCGTCTCCGGATCATTGTCGCCGCCAGAGATGGTATGATCAGTGCCCGACAAATCAAACACACCGTTCTCATTGTTGTCGATGATGTAGGGAATCAAGCGAAGATCATCGCTGGGGTCGGGATTGCGGCTGTCGCCGATACGCCACAACTCGAACGGCACTTGTATGACGACATGATTCGGCAGACCAGAGAAATCTAGCGGATAAAGCGCAACACTCCCGGCAGCCGTAAAGCGAATCTCAAAATCATACGGAACAATTCTGCCCCAGCGCGCGCCATCGCGCGTGGTCCGCGAGATAAACAGTTCATAATCAAATCCACCGACTTCACCGGTTTGTATGCCCCAACGCCCGCCGCCGACTTGTTGATTGGCCGGAGGCCGGTCATTGACGTCAGCTTCCACTGGCAAACCATCCGACGTCGGGAAGCCGCTGGAGTTGAAAGCAAAGGCGCCCATCACCGGGGGAGTAATGGGGCCGGCGCCGTTGGCCGCGCACAAAAATCTCTTGAAATCATTCGGCGGGCCAATCGCCTTCACCAGCAAGCCATCAGCGATGGTATAGCTCTCGTCACCGGCCTGGTTGGCTTGATTCGACAGCACGCGCACCGGCCCGGCGGGATCGATACGCTCCAGATGCCAAACCGATTGACCTTGAACGACTTCGAATATCACGCGATACTCGCGGCCGGTCACCTGGCTGGGATCCACCACGTACACTTCCAGTTGGCCATCGCTCAAGCTGCCGGTGGTGGTGTGTGTGGCATTGAAGGTGGTATCG
>QEVD01000190.1 GCA_003576975.1 Candidatus Zhuqueibacterota bacterium | reverse complement strand
GCGCAACTCCGCCTTGCGGTAAGCCCACGCGCGCGATTGCAACAGCGCATCAACCAGCTTGCGCTGGCTTTCGGTAAGCTCCCGTCCGGCCAACTCACCTTTGCTCACCTGATATAACAACTTGCCTGCCATACCGCCCTCGGCCAGTAAATCCGCAAGTTGGGAAAATTCAATCGAAGCGGTAATCGGGGGTTTGGGCGGCTCAATCCAATTCGAACCGACAGCCGTGCGTGCGCGCGCGCTATCCAAGGCGGCATAAGGCAGTTTGATTTTGGCTGCTGTTGAGGGGAATAAAGAAGGGTGCGGCGTTTGTGTTTGCGGAGCCGGCGTTGCTTTTGGGGGAGGAGGAGGCTCCTCGCGTTTTGGCTCTGGAGTTGGAGATGGTGTTGGCGCCGGTGTGGCCACGCGCTTGTTTTGCCATGATTCGACAAATGCTTGCGGCGTCAATTCCGTGCCGTTGGCAAGCCGGATATGGCTAATGTTTTCCAGGGCGACGGCTTCGCCGTAGGTGTAGGCATCTCTTTTGGAGGTGGCTTCGAAATACACCGTACCCTTCCACACGTCAAGAACCGTGCATGCAAAAGATTCTCCGTTTTTCAAAAACAACGTCACCGCCCGCTCTTGCGCTTGCAGAGAGCTAGCGGTGACGAAAATGCTGAGTATAATTTGTACAACTTGGAAAAAGCGTCTCACAAGCCGATCCTTTTAGAAACGAAATGCGAGAGAAGCAAAGGCCTTGTTTAAGGTAATTTTTTCCGACACCGGCACCAACGTATCGCTGAGATCATCAAGCGGTTGTTTGTAATCGCGCCATTCGCCGGTGACAAAGGCGAGATCAAGACGGACTTGCTTATCAAGGAAGATGCCCACGCCGGCAGTCAAGAATTCGCGGTCGGCGTCGCCCGGTAAGCCTTCCAGCGGGTTGGGATCCAAAAGATAACCGCCGCGCAATTGCACATCGAGCACGGGCAGGGTAAACTCTGCGCCCAAACGTACACGCGTCGTGGCGCGATAATTCCGCGCCAGTTCATCATTGGCCTCGTTGCGCGAGAGACCCTCGATGGGAGGTTCAGTGGTATAGCGAATTTGCGACCAATCGTTGTGCTCGACGCTGCCGGAGAGCAGCAAGCCGGCGGCATTGACCGAGGCGCCCGCGCCCAGTGAAAACGGCGAACGAATTTTATACTCAAATCTGCCGTTGTCATTGCCTTGTTCGACCTCGCCGTCGTCATATTCCGTTTCGTCCGAGGTGTTCCATTTCTCCTTGACGGTGAAGGTTGTGGGCGTTGCCAGCGTGAAACCGAGACGCAGCAATGACGACGCGCGATAGAGGCCGGCAAGCTTGAAATTGACGCCGGAGAACTCCGAGAGCAGCGCATTATCATTGCGATAGGAATCAAAGGTGTACAGATTGAGCACATCCCTTTCCGTGAAGCTGGCGAGAAAATCATTTTTGCCCGACCATAAATTCACAGAAGCGCCAACTGAAAAGTTGGGAGCAATCTCAGACGCGCCGGCAAACGTCCAGTTGTTCAAGCTGCCGTCTTCCAACTCGCTCCAGCGCTGATTTACCGAATCGTCCGGCGTGTTGTTGAACCACGAGAAGCTGAAATTGCTGTCGTAGGGCCGCACGCGATGATAGCCCAGTGAAAAAACCAGGCTGCCGCGATAGGTTGGAATTGGATAGGCCAGGCCAATGCTGTTGAAATTCGTGTATGAAGCCTTGTCATTTTCGCGGTAGAAATCAAATGTCGCGTTATCTTCGCGTTGGGCGTAGCTCAACGTCGCAAAACCCTCGAGGCGGCGAATCTGGGTGAGCGCTGCGGGGTTCCAAAACGCGGCGCTGTAGTCATCGCCGACGCCGATATATGCGCCGCCCATGCCCATGGCCCGGCCGCCGACACCGAACTCGATGCCGCGCTGAAACAATTCTTCCTGCGCCTGCGCCGAGATCAGCAAACCACTCAGGCCGATCATCGCGGCCACCAAACTGAACTTTATTTTCATAAAACTCTCCATCTCGCTGTTACGCTACGTTCCTGTTTCCTGGCATTAGTTTTTACCGCGGCGGTCGGAAGAACCGCTGGATTTTGATCCAGAGGAAGAGCTTCCGGAAGAAGAACTGCCCGAGGAAGAACTGCCCCTGGCAGCACTACCAGAACTGCCGGACGAGCCGCCTCGATTCCAACTTGGGCTGCTTGAGCTGCCACTTTTAGAAGATTCACGCTTCGGTGCTACTTTGCGAGTGGTGGAACCTTCTTTGGAAGTCTTGCTGCCCGAGGACGAACGGCGGCCGTCATTGCGCTTCACGGCTTCACGCCGCTCCGGGGATTTCGGCTTGCTCACGCTTGTGGGGTTTTTGCTCGTCGCCGGAGCAGTATATGTCCGGTCATCGCCGCGCGCGGGCGTTACGGCATCGGTTGTGCGATCGCTGTCAGTAGCGCGGCGAGAGACTCGGCGGCGATCCGTCGCACGCTCATCGCTGGCCGGCGTTGCCCGGTCGCGTGTGTCAACCTCTGTGCGCCGCTGCCGGCGATAAGAGCCGTCCGCGCCGCGATCAAACACAGTTTCACCCGGCTTGCTGATGCTCGAACGATCAGCAATCGGCTTGCTCAGGCTGCCGCGACGATCGGCAACCGTGCCATCATCATCTGAGCCTCGTGCGCCTCGACGGCCAAAATCACGTTTCTTGCTTGGTTGGGGTGGATCATAAATCGGCGAATAGTCGGGATAGTACCAGCCGGGATTGTAAACCGCCGTCGGGCCCCACCAAGAGTAACGATCGCGATACCACGGATCCCAATACCCGGACCAGCGCGTGCCGCACCAATCCCAGTAATCATAGTACGCGCCCCAGCCTACCGAAACATAAAAGCGATTGCGCGGATGGTGGCGATAGTACCATGAGTAATACCAGGGATCCCACGGGTCCCAATAATAAGGACGATAGTAGTCGTAAACGTAAATATTCGTGACGTCATACTCAGATTGCTGATCACGGACGTATTCGGTGTCGTTCTCGGCGTATTCTTCCATATCGCCATTCTCTTCTTGCACGGCTTCCTGCGCCACGCCCTCGTCATCTTGAGTTTGACGCGCAAGTTGCGTGTAGCAACCGCTAATCACGAAACTCATTAGCATCAGCCCAAGAGCCAAGATAAAGGTTTTTGATTTCATGGAGATCATCTCCTTGGCAAACCTTGATTGGTTCAAAACTTTTATGAAAACTCGCAGAATTTGCATGAGGTAGTTCACAATGATTTAAATGGATTAGCCTAGCTTCATGTTCCAACTTTTTTTAACGCAAGCACTATGCCACAACATGAACCCATGTCCTACTAAATTTCTACAAGATGTTTTTTGTTTTTTAAAAGTTTACAAACCTTGATTTTTTATGATTGTACATGATAAGTTTGACTTTATGTTGCAAGTGGACGCAGTTGTAAAGAAGATAAACACAGCAGTATTTGCTGACAAATATAAGACTCCCTTTGCGGAATACAATGCTTTTCTCTCCATCGTTCGAAGTTTTTTCATGTGATCATTTGGGGTGTAATTCCCGTGGCCCTCCACGCGGAAATTTTGTAAACGGCCACTTGAATTTATTCTCATGAGTCCGAAACTAAATGCTTTCTGGCGCCTGTTACAATCCCGTTTCAGCCGCCATTTTCCTCTTTGCTTTTTGCGGCGGCTGCCTTACATTCGTTACCACAAAATTTATGACGACGCGCAAAATTTTATTAAGAAATCAGATAGGTTCTCGCAAAAGCAAACGGTGATAAACACCTTAGACATAAACAAAATCTAGATCAGCCATGAACACACAAGCGCGAAAGGAGCCAGCAATGACGGCAAAAGATTACATTCAATTAGAGGAAATTTATGGTGCACATATTTACCATCCGCTCGACATCGTCATCGAACGCGGGGAAGGCATCTGGGTTTATGATGTCGAGGGCAAAAAGTATCTCGATTTTCTAAGCGCATATTCCGCGGTAAGCCAGGGCCATTGCCATCCGCGCATTTACCAGGCGCTCATCGAGCAGGCCAAAAAATTGACGCTGCCCTCGCGGGCGTTTCGTAACAATCAAACTGGTTTGTTTTATAAAGAATTGGCGGATTTGTGTGAAATGGAGATGGTGTTGCCCATGAACTCCGGCGCGGAAGCGGTGGAGACGGCGGTCAAAACGGCGCGCAAATGGGGCTACATGACCAAGCACATTCCCGAGAACAAAGCCGAAATCATCGTGTGTACCGGCAATTTTCACGGCCGCACGACGACCGTCATTTCGTTCTCTTCAGAGCCGCAATATCGCAAAGATTTCGGACCGCATACCCCCGGCTTCGTGTTCATCCCTTATGGCGATATTGATGCGCTCGCCCGCGCGATTACGCCCAACACCGCCGCGTTTCTGATCGAGCCGATTCAAGGCGAGGGCGGCATCCTGATTCCGCCGAAAGGTTATCTCAACAAAGTGCAAGAGCTTTGCCGCGCGCAAAATGTGTTGGTGTTGATGGATGAGATCCAAACCGGGCTGGGCCGCACCGGCAAGCTTTTCGCATATCAACATGAAGCAGGCGTGAAGCCGGATGTTTTGATTCTCGGCAAAGCGCTTTCCGGAGGTTTCTATCCGGTATCGGCAGTGATTTCAACCAAGGCGATTTTGGGCAATTTCAAGCCGGGAGATCACGGCAGTACGTTCGGCGCCAACCCTCTCGCCTGCGCCGTAGGCCGCGAGGCCCTCAAGGTTTTGATCGAAGAAAAACTCACCGAGCGCTCGGCGCAACTTGGCCATTATTTCCTCGAGCGCTTGCGCACGATTAAAAGCAAGCACATCAAAGAAGTGCGCGGCCGCGGCTTGTTTATCGGCGTGGAACTGAAGCCGGAAGCCGGCGGCGCCCGGCGTTTTTGTGAAGCGTTGTACCACGAAGGCCTGCTCTGTAAAGAGACACACGAGCATGTCATTCGATTCGCGCCGCCGCTCGTGATCGAGCGCGAGGATCTCGATTTTGCGTTCGAGCGCATCAAAAAAGTTTTGGAAACAGTGAATTGATTTCCACAGCATCTTTAAATCAAATTAACGAGGCCGGCGGCAAATCCCGCCGGCCTTTCGTGCGTTAGGAGTCAGGCCGTGTGATTATGATGGTTTGTTCCACAGGCTGAACATGTTGCACGCTCAGCTTGTCGAAGCGTGCAATTTCCCCCAGTTTTTCACACAGTCTGAGTTACATGCCGGAGTGCAAGCGATGAATTTTAAACGAATTTTCGCCGTTTTGTTTTTGGAATTGGGTTTTGTAGCAGCCGCGACAGCGCAATCGTTCACCGGCGTGGTTCAGCAGCGCCATTTTTCCATTCCGCGCGAAGTCCTGTTCACATTGGCGGGCGAAATCAAAGACGCGCCCACGCCGGAGGAAGAGGCTTTCGGCTTTTCGGCCAGCAAAGTGCTGTCGCGTCCGGTGCCTCAACTTTTGGCGGAGATGAAAAAGCGCGGCCTGGCGCTCAGCGCCGACCAGTTTACGTATCATTTTGGCGCGAATGTCATCCGCGTCGACATCAATCTCAGCAGCGGAAACAGTTTGTTCGGCAAAAATATCGTTTATATTTTGCGCTCGGATAAAAAACTGAACTGGGTTATTTTGCCGGAGCAGCAGGCCTATCTTGAATTAAGCGCCGACGAAAATAAATCCGTGGTGACCACCGCGAAAGATCTGTTGCAGAGTTTTTCACAAAATCAAACCGGCGCAAACGAGCCAACGGCGACGGAGTTCCAAAAAACCGCGGAACGGGCAGTCGTCAATGGTTTTGCGTGTACGCGCTATACTGCGAGCCGCTCCGGCCAGCTCCTGGAACTCTGGGGCACAGCACAATTTCCCGAATTGCGGCGCGCCTTCGAAGATTTTGTTGCGCAAATGGAATTGGGTGAGATTGCGGAATTGCAGGAGAGCGGCATGTGGCCGCAAGGGATGCAAGATCTGCCGATTTTGTCGAAGCAACTTTCACAAGGTCGCGGCATGAATGTTCTGGAGATCACCAGCATCAAACCGCAAAAAGTGGACGCCGTTTTGTTTGAAATTCCGCCCGCGTACAAGAAGCTCGATATGCAGCAACTGCTGCAAGAAATGTTGCTTAAAAAATTTATGCGTTAGTTCTCTTTCCCATTAAGCACCTTGGCACGACAACACGACCCGGGAACGAGCCGAACCAAGCCAGGTAAAGTCCGGCTTTAGTGAAAATTCTTGAGATAAAGTCGAATTTTAGCCGGCATTTTATCCATCCAACTCGGAGGCAAAATGTTACGACGAGTTTTATTGGCGGGCGTGGCCACGCTGCTGTCGGGTTTCGGTTGCAGTTCTTCGCCGACGATTGCCGTTCTCACCGATTATGGCTGGAATGATCCGTATGCCGGCGCCTTGCAGGGCGCGATCCTGTCGATCCACCCGGACGCGCGCATTGCCACGATCACACATGCCATTCCGGATTACAATATTCGCGAGGCGAGCTATGTTCTTGCCACGGCCGCCAATGAATTTCCCGAGGGTACTATTTTTCTGGCGGTCGTCGATCCGGAGGGCGGCGGCAGCCGGCGGCGCATCATCGTTGAAACACAAAACAAGAAATATTTCGTCGGCCCGGATAACGGCATTTTTACAGATGTCATCAAAACCTCAGGCTTGCAGCGCGCGGTTGAAATTAGCAACGTGTTGTGGTACCGCCGCGGCGCAACCTCAAACACGTTTGAGGGAAGAGACATTTTTGGCCCGGCGGCGGCGCATCTGTCAAAAGGCAAAAGCCTGAGCGATGCGGGCAAGGAGATAACCGATCCGGTGATGTTTGAGCGCGTGCCGGCGAATCTCACTGACGCCGGTATTGTCGGCGAAATTTTGCATCGCGATCATTACGGCAATCTCGTGACCAACGTGCCGGCGCCCATGCTCGCCAAAGCCGGCTGGCGCACCGGTATGGCGCTCGCCTGTCAAATCAATAAGAAAAGCGTGGCCGCAAAATTCGTCGAACGTACCGGCGCCGCAACTAAAGGCGAATTCATTTTGATCTTGAATCATCAAGGATTTTTAGAATTGGCGCGCAATCGTGAAAGCGCGGGCGACAGCCTGCAGGCAAGGGCAGGCGATGAAATCATTTTGCGCACAGCCGGAAGCAGCACCACGACGATTCCCACCAGCGTCACGCCGCCGCCGGCATCGTCACGGCCAACGGCATCGAAATAAAAGCTGGTACCGTCGTTGTTACCGGGAGACATCTCCGACAAGCCTGGCATTCAGCCTTCAAGTTCAATTCGAAAGACCTTGCCAGGCTGTCACAGCCCTGTGACAGAAGAAAATTGTTGACATTCTGCCAAAAAGTATTATAATGTAGCAGTTGACTGCACAAAAATAGTCCCGCCACCAGTTCGTGCAGCGTTCTAGTGTCTTGTGAGTTCAGCCTTCTTTTATCAGGAAGGAGCTGATCTCATTTATCCCGCCATGTGCTCATACCGATGGATGAGAAGGCAGCAAGCCGCCATCTTGTCTCCGCTCTCTTGTTTGGGTAAGGGAAAATTCAAAACCATTTTTCGTGTTGACTCCAAATCAATCGTTTCACTTTTAGAGGATGATCCAAGCATGCAAAAGGGATCTGATTCGTCGTGCTTTGCGGCAATGTTGCGGCGAAGCGTGAAAGGCAGCCTCATTTTCATGGCTGTGGTGCTGTGCTGGGGCAATGCGGCCCAAGCGCAACAGCAGGAGCGTGAATGGCGCGACGATTTCCGGGGCCAGGTCTCATTGCTGACCATCGATTCGACGCTTGCCACCGGCTCGGATTTTCGCGTGTTTCTGCGCGGCATCGAAGCTGGGTATATCGGCAAAAAGGCGGTGAGAACCGTTGTCGACATCGATCTCTTTCAGGCCAACCCTAATTTTTACCTGATCACAGATGCCGGCACGAAGTCCGTTTTTACCTATAACAATGTTCAGGGCAGCGCCGGCGCCGGCGATATCGGCTTTCAAATTGATCTCGCTTTCACGCCCTCCGACGCGTTTTCTTTCGTGGAGAACGGACGGCCGCAAGTCATCATCACTGGTTTTGACGATGCTGATGGCGCCGGTCATGTGGTAAAATATGATTTGGAGGGCGGGCCGACAATCGTATGGGAGTATAATGCCATCAGTGATGCCTACAAGTTATTGCGGCCGTCGGACGCCGTCGTGATTCCCAATCAATTCAACAAAATCATTATTTGTGATACCGGAAACGATCGTTTGATTGAAGCAGATGTCACTATTCCCAACAGCGATGCCGGTTTGCGGGTGTTAACTGGCGAGAGTTTCCGCTCCCCGGTTGATGTCGAAGTCGATCAGAATCGCCCAAATGTTTATCTCGTCACGGATCAGGGCAATCATCGCGTCGTGTTGGTGCAGCGCAGCGGCGACACGTTGACCAGAATTTTTCAGTTTGGCACGGGCGTAGCCGGCAACTCGAATACGACATTGACTCGCCCCAACGACGCCGATATTTTGGATAATGATAACATTCTCATCAGTGATGCCGGCAACAATCGCCTCATTGAAGTGACGCCGGCGGGCAGCATTTTCTTCCGCTTCGAAAGCCCGCTGCCCAGCCTTACGGACGCCGATCGCATCGCCGATAACCGCACTCTTGTCGCCTACCGCAGCAACGGCACGGATGTGACGCCGCAGCGATTGGCTTATGTCGCGAAGGATTCAATTATCTCAAGAATTTTTTCCTTTGGCCGCGCCGTGGATTTCGACTCTTTGTATTGGTTCGGCGAAGATTTCAACACGCCCGGCCGCGACGGCACACGCATCAGCTTACGTATGCGATCCTCGAATAGCCGGAGCGACATTCTTACGCGCCCGTTCTATGGTCCCACCAGCCAGGGCGATTCTTATAATTTGAGAAGCAGCGCGATCAATCCTATTCACGAACTAAACGGCGATAGCCTGTTTCAATTTCAGGTGAGCCTTGAAACCTCCAGCCCGCTGCGCACACCCGTGCTCACCGGCATTCGTGCGACTTCACATTTCATCCGTTTTGAGGACCCGGGTACGGTGGTTTCAACCGTGATTTCCGATTCTGCCAACAAAGTCGTCACGGATTGGCGGCTGCTCGCGTTTCCAACTAAGGGGCAATTTGTCACGGTTGATATACTCGACGCGCAAAGCAATGTCGTGCTCGCCTCGTTCAATGAAACCGAGAATTCCGTCACCAGCTTGTCAGCACGCGCGCCGGCTTTGCGCGGCAAACAAGCCCTGCGTTTGCGCGCGACCTTGCGCACGAACTCGCCGTTCATGATGGCAAACACGCCGGTGTTGGAAAGCTGGCGCATTGGCTATACCGTCATGGATACCGGCCCCTCGCGCACCTCATTCACCGATGCCCAATTCAATCCCACAGAGGTTTTTAAACTTGCCAACGCGCCGAGCGACAGCGTTTTTATCTCGGTGAATGACCCAACGCTTGCGCCCACTGCCGACATACGCGACACGGTTCGAGTCATGTTGCGCAGCACACTCACGCAGGATTCCGTCAGTGTTTTGCTGCGGGTTAACCCCACCAACTTTGCGGAATTTCGCGGCGGACTGCCGGCGGCGTTTGACACGGTTGCACGCGCGAATGACTCGCTTGAAGTGCAAGATCGCGATGTGTTAATGGTCAGTTACGTCGATCCGCTTGACCCTGCAGATACAAGCGGCGACACCGCCATGGTTGTGCAACGTTCGTTTGCCCAACTTCGCATCGAAAACATTAGTGGCGCAAGCATCGACTCAACAGAAGTTTCGGGTTTGATCTACCTGCGGGTAACGGGAGAAACGGATCAAAACCTCTCAGCGACAGCGGTTGATTCGATTCAGGCGGTGCTTACTTCCCGATTAGGCGGCGAACAAGAGGTTGTAACGCTGCATGAAATTGCCGCAAACGCAGGTGAGTTTCGCACGCGCACAGGGATTCTGCTCACGGATGTTCCCACCGCCGGCGGCGATTATCGCTTGCGTGTTTCCGCGGGCGACGATGTTTATGCCAGCTATACCGATCCCTTCGCCGGTGATGTCGCGGCAGATACGATTGCCGTGCGCGGCGGCGGGCCGCCGGTTAATCCTCTGTCTGAACCATTTGCTCTCGACGTTGCGCCCAATCCCTTTGTAAGCTCACAAGGCCATCAACTGCTTCGCTTGCAGGCGCGCGTCCGGTCTGGTAATATGTCGATTCAGCGCGTCGAAATTTACAACCTCGCCAGCGATCTGGTAACCACGATTCCGAGTGGGCAGGTTTTGTTTAATGGCAGAAGCACAATTGCCGCGACGGATGGGGCAGTTATCACTGACGGCTGGTGGAACCGGCGTTCGGATAATGGCGCCGCCGTGGCCAGCGGAACTTACTTCGTTAAATTTTTCGTGCGCCTGACGGGTCAACCGCAAGGACGAGATGGAGAAACTTCGGTCATTCGCAAGCTGGTCATTATTCAATAACGACCGAATTAAATCCGAACTTTTTCCAAAGCTTTTATGTCGATGACTTTCAGGATCAATCCTATGAAAAATATTCCATCTTTCTCGCGTTGTGCAACGTTAGCAACGTTGATCGTGTGCGCCGGATTTTCCTGGGCGCAGGCACAAGTGGCGGGCCGCTACGCCGCGCCGATGCTGCGCGTCAGTCCGTATGCCCGGCAGGTGGCAATGGGTGAAGCGTTCACCGCGCTTGCCAACGATATCAGCGTCATGCGCTACAATGTCGGCGGCCTGGGCAGCTTGACGATGAACCACAAATCATTGTCATTCCATTTTCATCAGTGGATCGATGACACCTATCAAGGCGCAATCGAGGGCGCGATTGCAACGCGCTACGGCGGCCTGGGCCTCAGCTTCGGCTATTTTGATGAAGGTGAGATTACCGCCCTTAATCCGGATTTTTCGCCCGTCCCCGGCACGTTCAACAGCAACGATCTCGTGCTTTCATTGGGTTACGGCAACCATGTTTATCTTCTCAACAACAAGCTCTCTTTTGGCGCCGCGCTCAAGGGCGTGCGGCAGGATCTCGTGAGCAATGTCGGCACGGGCATTGGCCTTGATCTCGGCGCGCTTTACTGGCTCGACTCGTTTTCCGTGGGCGCGACGCTGCAAAATTTCACTTTGAAGAAGTTGCAACTTGGCGGCGGCGGTAGCGCCAACCTTTTGCCGGAGACGATTCGCGCGGGCGTCGCGACGCATGTGCCGATCGGCCTGGGCAGCATGGGCCGGCAAATGAAATGGAGTGTCGGTCTCGATGCCTCAAAATTCTTGGACAAGGATGATAAAGACATTCGCCTGCAAGCCGGCACAGAAATTTTTCTTTCAGAAGTTTTTGCCGCGCGCGGCGGCTACAAGTTTCATAATGAAGACAATTCACGCTGGGGCGCCGGGTTCGGTTTGATCATTCCGATGAACTGGTTTGGCGGCTCGAGTACGCACTTTGACTATGCCTACAGCCCGCTCGATGCTTTTGATTCTCAGGCGCATCGTTTTTCTCTCTCCTTCAATTTTGGCACAGCGCAGCCACAAGATTTCGCTTCGGCGCGCGGGGATATCGATCGCGAATTGGCGGAAGCGCGTCGCGCCCGCCAGGAAGCTGAAGAAGCGCGCCTTGCCGCAAAAGAAGCGGAAGAACGCATTCGCGATTTGGAAGCACAATTGGCTGAGCGTCTGAAAATGGCCGAAGAGATTGTCAAGCAATCCCAGGGCAAGCTCACCATTGAACAGCAGCCGGGCGGCAACATCAAGCTGACCATGCGCGATACCACGAACATGATCAATTTCGATTTCGACAAATCCGTGATTCGCAAAGACATGTTTCCCATTTTGTATGACGTCACGAGAATTCTCAAAGAGATTTACAGCGATTCGCCCGTGGGGATTTCAGGCCATTGTGACAACATCGGCACGGATGAATATAATATCAAACTGGCGGAACGGCGCATCAACAGCGTTATCCGCTTCCTGGTCGAGCAGGGCATCAGCTCGTCGCGCTTTTTCAATCCGATTCCTTACGGCGAATGGATGCCCTTGAATGACAATTCGACGGAAGCGAATCGTTTTCGCAACCGCCGCGTGGAATTCTTGATTTATACCGGTGAGAATAAACCCGAACTGCCGCGGGCTTCGAAGATCGAACAAGTTTACGTGTTGGGCGACACAGTCAACGTGGTCGGCAACGGTTACTTCCCAACGTTCACGACGGATTTGCTGCGAGACCCGACGCGGCTTGTCATCAAATTTTCGAAGATGTACATTGCCGATCCGCTTACGGTCGAAGTGAATCGCGGCACTGTGCAACGCGCGCGTCTAGGCTACCATCCTGAAGATGCCAGCACGTGGATTGTGTTGGATATGTTGGAGGCCGTGCAACCGGAGATCGTGTCTTCGGGCAAGACCTTGAAGATCGTGACGAATAGAATTGCCGGCAGCGCGGGCCGTAGCGGAGGACTGTAGGCTTTTAAAATTATTGATATCTCAGTCATCGTCTTCACATGTGAATGGCTGCAGCGCCAAGAAGGGCAGAACACTCATTTCTGCAAGCGGCGAGACACTGCTGACGTAAACTTCAAATAAAAACTCCCGCAGTTGAGATCACAATAATCTCGGCTGCGGGAGTTTTGTTTTAAGGTGAATGTCGGGGTAACGCGTGCTGCAACGGCTCAAAAGACAATCACAATATCATTCACAATTGTGCCATTTCTCACCACCACGCTATCCGCACGCGTCGCTCCGCCATCGCCATCGCGATCGTAAAACCCAATCGGCTCGGGCGGCACGGCGGTTGGCTCCAGGCTGCCGTCTAAATCCGTGTCTTTCGCGCCTGCCGGCCAATAAGTGCCGTCCGGCACATTGGGAATGACAAACTCGCCGGTTTCATCCGGCGTGATGGCAATCGCATTCAAGGTTTGGCGCAATACGTCTGTGGCCTGGCCCGGATTAACCAAAATTTGTTGAATGACGCTGATCAGATCCGTATTCAGTAAACCAACCAATGTGCTGCGTGGCGAAGTAGCGCCGTCACGAAAAACGACCCGGCCTCTCACTTGCCCGGCGGGAAAATCGGCGCCGGTGGTAAAAGCAATTTGTGTGGGAGTCGGCAGCCGTTGTCCGCGCAAACTGGCGGCAGTATAAAGCACCGCCGTATAAGCAGTATTGGCTTTTAGCGTAACAGAAGCGGAAAGTTCCTTGCCGTCAGCGCTTGGCCTGAGCGCGGAACCGGTCAAGCCTTCTGGAATTGGTGCAATGAAGAGTCCCAGGCTGCTGGTGTCAACCGCAGTTGTGAAGGTCAACCGAAACGTGGTGTTGAGCGGAACGTTTTCTTGCCCATTGAGGGGGAAGGTGTTTACGACTTTCAAACCGACCACCGGTGTTTGCAGCGCAATCTGCGCGAGGGAAGATGTTGCAACCGTCACGCTGTCGAGGGCGGCATCGGCATTGGCGTCATAGCCTTGCAAACGATCGCCGTCTTGCAGGCTAAAGCGCCCATCACGATTGGCATCTAGCGCTGCGAAGGGCCAATATACGCCGGCTGCCACGCCTTCAATCGAATATTTCCCGGAAGTATCGTCGATCGCCGTAACCGCCAGCAGATTTGCATAAAATTCCTGATCCGGCGCAATCGCTTCTAAAACGCTTTGGGGATTTTTCTTGAGCAACCCCGCAAAGCATTGCATGGGCAGATTGAACGGTTTCGCCGAGGTTCCACTGACGCTCACATTTGACAGGTTGCCGCCGGTAGTGAATTTGGCGGAGAAGGCGGCGCGTAAATAATCGCCATAACGATCATTCGCGGAAAACACCACGAGTGAATAGGCGGTATTGGCGGCCAGCGTCGCGGGCGCGATCACTTGCCGGCTGTCGCTGCTTAAATGCACGTTCGTAAAAAAATCAGGCGGCGTCGGGGCCAAGATAAAACCGAGATTGGTGAGGGACATCTCCGCGCTGAACGTCAATGTCACATTGGTTTGCGCCGGCACGCCGGTGGCGTTTTGCACCGGGGAGGTGCTAACGATGTATAAATCCGGATAGGGATCGGGAATGTTGGGTGAGGTTTTCTCGCTGCAGCCCCAATAAAGCAAAGATAGTAATGCAAGAGTAAGAATATTCCACCAAACATGCTTTTGCATGCGGCCCCGAATGAACTCGATCATAAAATCACTCCTCCGCTCAAGGTGTTTGCTCCGGGATGCTTGCCTTTGAGAAGCTCGCCTTCGGCAAGCTCAGGCGACGGTTATTCGTTGGCTGAGCCCGTCGAAGCCAAGCGTCGCCTTCGACAAGTTCAGGTGACGGTTATTCGTAGGCTGAGCCCGTCGAAGCCAAGCGTCGCCTTCGCCAAGCGTCGCCTTCAACAAGTTCAGGTGACGGTTATTCGTTGGCTGAGCCTGTCGAAGCCAACTTCGTCGTGTTAATCAGTATTGTAATTTTTGAACACTCTCTCAAGTATTTTTTTTGCCGCGCGCAACGCTTGACCACGATGGCTGATCGTATTCTTTTCAGCCAAGGTCATTTCCGCCAGGGTACGGTTACCGCCTTCCACGACAAAAACCGGATCATAACCAAAACCGCTGTCGCCGCTGGGCGCAAGCGCAATGTGGCCTTCACAGACGCCTTCGACTAGTTTGACGTCATTGCCATCGGCGAATGCCATTACCGTGCGAAAGCGCGCCTGGCGATTTTCCAGGGGAATCTGTTGCATCTCCGTGAGTAATTTGCGGACATTATCCTGGTAGCTTGCGTCCTCGCCGGCATAGCGGCTGCTGCGCACGCCCGGCCGGCCGTCGAGCGCATCGACAAACAAGCCGGTATCATCCGCCAACGCCGGCATGCCCGTATAACTTTGCAAGGCCAGAGCTTTTTTGATGGCATTGTCTTCCAGGGTTTCACCATCTTCCTCAACTTCGGGCATGTTGGGAAAATTATCCAACGAAAGAATGGCGATGGGAAGGTGCACAAGCACGTCGTGCATTTCACGAATTTTATCACGATTGTGCGTAGCGAGAACGAGCCGGGCAGGCCGGGAGGAGGAAGGCATAGGTTTCGTTTCAGTAGTTTTCAATGGTATCCACGATGCCAACGATGGAGGCATCGACCGGAGAAAGGCCGTGACGCAGAGGAATGGTGGCCTCGCGCGCGGTGACGTAAAAGACGGTTTCGCCCGGCCCGGCGCCCACCGTGTCAATGGCGATGAGCGGCGAGCCTTTTGCCGCTGAAAATCGATCGATCGGTTGAATGATTTGCATTTTCGTGCCGATCAGGCTCTCATCTTTTTGCGTGGCCCAGATCGTGCCGATGACGCGTGCGAGAAACATCAGGCAACATCCAATTTGTCGACGATGGCCATGATGGTGGCATCGACCGCTTTGTTTTCCGTGGCCGCGGTTTGGCGCGCCGAGCTGCCTTGCACCACAAGTACGACTTCGCCTGCGCCGGCGCCGACCGCGTCCACCGCCACAAAAAAACCTTCACGATCTTTCAGATCAAGGCTCACAGGCCGGACAATTTGCAATTTCAGGCCTTGCAGGCGCTCGTCTTTGCGGGTCGCCCAAACAGTGCCAATGACGCGTGCGAGGATCAAAGGTTATCTTTCTCTTTTAAATGACCAGGCAGGGCCGCCTGCGCGCTACTGTTTCTGATACAGACTTTTGAGCATCCGCAACTCTTTTTCAAGCGCGTTGATGCGATGATGCAGCCATTTCGGTTCCGGCGCGATTTGTTCCTTGGGGAACTGCATTTCGTTTTCATCTGCTGGGTTTGTCGTGTCCCACGTTTTTAACTCGGCCAGCGCCAGAGGGATTTTGGGACTGATGCGGACATTTATGCTGATTTCCTGGTCAAGGCGAGAGACCACGACGACGACATTCTCATCGGGTTTGGTTTGACAAACCAACTCGCTTAACAAGGTGTGAGAAGTAACCGTTTGCGCGCCGAATTTCTTGATGATATCGCCGACCTGTAAGCCGGCTTTGTGCGCCGGGCTATCTTCGACAATCGTCAAAATGCGTGGTTCGGCATCTTTGCCATCAGCGACAACTGTTACACCCAGCCAGCCGTGTGATTTGTAGTACTCTTCTGCAACAGAACGCACAAAGGGCAAAAACTTGCTCAGTGAATAAGCCAGGGCGGTGTTGCTAAAAAGTCCGCCTTCAGGCATATCGCTTTGCTCGATGCCAACACGCCCGGCAATCATGCCGACGGCGTGGCCGTTGGTATCAAAAACCGGTGAACCATTGCTGCCGGGATCGACATTTGCCGAGATTTGCATGCCGCTATCGGGTTGAATCGCGCGCACCACGCCCACCGACACCGCCTGCGGCACACCCATGGCGTTGCCGATGACTGTGACCCATGATCCGGCATCAAGATCGCTTGCCGCGCCAATGCGCGCGGGCCGCAGCCCATTCGCGTGAATTTTTAAAACAGCCGGTCCGCCAGCGGAATCGGTATTCACTAATTCTGCCTTATAAGTGGCCTCACCGGCCATGTCAACTTCAATGCGGTCCGCATTGCGCACCACAGACTCCTTGGTGAGAACAAAACCGTCGCTGCTGACCAGCAAGCCGCTGCCCACGATGATTTCTTGTTCCTGAGGACGGCGGTCGCCAAAGATTCCCAGTAATCCACCGGAGCCGCTGCTGGCAGACATTTTCAGGGCCCGCACCGTCACCACGGAGGGCTTCACAGATTTGACGATGCCGGCAATTTCGCGCTCCATTGCTGACAGCAAGCCTTGTGACTGAGCTGCATTTGCAGACGCCAACACCAGCAACGCCACGCCTCGCAACATACGCCATGAGGAGTTTGATTTTTGCCCGGAGGTTTTTTTGCGTTTATCCAATTTGCGCTGGCCCGCAGAGCGCAATCGGAATTGGCTCCACGACCAAGCACCGTTAGAATGATGAAACTGTGATGAATTGTCCTTGCTGTGCGGCGCCCCTTAGCGGCAGCGGCGCCGGTTGCGATGTGTCCGGCATCGCGCTGGTACTTGGCACATCTTGCGGTTTGCGATTCTGATGGGACAATTGCGTGGGGGCAATGCGATCGAGAGGGTAAAGAATTTTTGCGGAAAAGGACGCGGGATTTAGCGTGAGGCTGGCAGCAACCGGGGTCTGCATTTGAGAGGTGCTGGCCGGCGTGGCTGCTTGAATATCCGTTTCGTTGCGCCAGAGCAAGTAACCGAATGACATCACGATCACGGCGGCGATTACCGAATAGCTTGCCATGCGCATTGGCCGGGTTCGCCGCTTCGCCGAAACGGAAGAGCGACGTGCACGTTGGTCAAGCTTGATGCGCGCCCGTAGAATGGCCTCAAAATCATCAGAGGCCTGGATATGCTTCAGGCTTTTCAAATGGCTGCGCAAATCATCGAGGCGGGCAACCGTGTCGTGACAATCGGCGCAAGCAGATAGGTGTGATTCGACTTGTTGTTTGGAAGAGGCGGGCAGGAAATTCTCGATGTAATCCGAGAATAACTCAGAAAACCTTTCGCAAGTGTTCATACATGGCCTTCATTGTAACAAATGGTACAAGGCACTCCTTTTGAAAAAAGTGAGGGCTGGATTATTGACGCTGATCCAATATTTTCTTGAGGCGGTTTTGCAGGCGAAGCCGGGCGCGATTGACGCGCGATTTAACCGTGCCAATCGGAACCCGGATAATCTTACTGATCTCTTCGTATGAAAGTTCCTGCACATCCCGCAAAATAATCACCTCGCGAAACTTGGGCGAGAGCTTGCTGATCTCGCGTTGGATGATTTCCTCTCCCAGTGTGCTGTCGACGTGTGTCTCAGGATTAAACACCTCGTCCGAAATTTCATAATCGCGATCCTCCAAGCCCATATCGGACAGCGAAAAAAAGCGGCGGCGTTTGCGCCGGCGCAACTCGGTGCGGGCGAGGTTGCCGGCGATGGTGTAAATCCACGTCGAAAATTTTGCGACGCGCGTGTACGCGAAACGATTGCGATAGACTCGCAAAAACGTCTCTTGCACCACATCTTCCGCTTCTTCCTGATTGTTCAGAAAGCGAAATACGAAATTCAACAGTTGATCTTTATAGCGTCTGACAATTTCCTCGTAGGCCGCCAACTCCCCCTGCTG
Organism: Candidatus Zhuqueibacterota bacterium; assembly: GCA_003576975.1. GTDB lineage: Bacteria > Zhuqueibacterota > Zhuqueibacteria > Zhuqueibacterales > Zhuqueibacteraceae > Coneutiohabitans. The sequence continues at coordinate 2,567 of QEVD01000190.1, read as the reverse complement.
AAAACGCTCGATCAGATCCTCATCCGTGGGCTTGGCCTCGGTTCTTTTGGGACGATCCTCCATTCATCTTCCTTCCCTCGAGAGGGCTTGTGGCTTGTTATATCCTTGCAGACCGGCATCGACAAAGATGAAAGCAAACCCACTCCCAAGCCACTAGTCATATCGCCAACTTCGCTTTCCAGCGAATGGATAATTCTACGTTTCAAATCATTCGTTTGCGGAGCGCCGCGGAAACGGCAGGCTTTGCGCCGGCAAGTTCTTGATGATCGCGATGATCATCAAGCGCAGCAGCAGAAGCTCGGAGAGGCCCTGGCTCTTTCCAAGATAATCCGTGTGCCGCAAAACCTCGAGCGCATTGAAGATTTCGGCGCTCGCATAAGACTTGGCATCCCGCTGCAGCCGTTCCGCAAAAAAACTGTGAACACCGATTTTTTGCGCGAGCGTATTCAAATCCTGGCGCCGGGTGAGCGCCTGCGCCACATACAATTGTCCAAAATAGCGCGCGAGACCGCTGATAATCGCGCCGGTACTCGAATTTTCCACCAGCGCTTCCACGATGCGTAAAGCCGAAACTAAATTTTTTTCGCCCAGCGCATCTTGCAGCGAGAAGATGGAAAACTCCCGCCTGAAGCCCGCGACTTCTTGCACATGTTGAAGAGTGATCTGGCGTTCACTCCCAATGTAGAGGTGAATTTTATCAATTTCACTACGCAAGGCTTGCAGTGAACTGCCGACTTCCGTGGCGAGCCATTGCGCCGCCTCCGGCGCCATGGTTAAGCCGAGGCTGCTCACATACTCCTGCAACCAGGGCACAATTTGATTGTCGTACAACGGCCGGCAATCGACAAAGCCGGAACCCTTGCTCAACGCTTCCAGGCCTTTTTTCTTCGAGCCTTTTTCACGTTGGGTGAGAATGAGATAAGTGGTCGGGCAGGGCTTTTTGGCATATTCGGCAAGCGTAAGAAGATCGTTAGGCGACATTTTATGGACATCACGCACGAGCAATACGCGATGCCTCGCCATCATCGGATATGAAGAAGCGATATCCAGCACTTTATTCGCCGAGACATCGCTGCCATAAAGAGAGTCGAAATTGAAATCGCGCATTTCCGGCGTGACGAGTTTGCTCACCAGCAGATTCACGCCTTGATCGATTAAACCGGTTTCTTCACCGGAGAAATAATAAATCCGTTTGAAGTCACCCTTGCGCACCGAGTTGTGGAATTCCGCAAATTTCATGAATAAAAGTCGAGCAAAAGCGGCGGGCCAAGTCTCTTGTCGTTTGTTCTCACAGCGCCGGCGACAAATATAGCAGCCGTTCCGCAGGATTGCAAGCAATTTTCCGTTATAACAAAAAGGGCGAGTCAATGACTCGCCCTTGCACCATACCAATCAAAAGCCCAACAAATAACCGGCGCGCAACTGGAAATTGGGCGCTCCGTCATCCAGGCCCAAGCCGAGTCCGCCGCGCAACCGGCCGCCGCTCGACAAGAGATAATCCACGCCGCCGGAAAGCAGAATATAGTCGCCCTCCGTGCGAATATTAAGCTCGCCGATCAAATTCAAATTATTTTGAGTGGGATAAATCACGCCGCCGGCGAGCAGCAAGCTGGTGTCACGATTCGGGCCGGTTTCAATAAATTCAAGCGCCACGGTGCTGGTGAGCACGACGCCGCCCTGCAAGGCATGCCGCAACGAGCCGAATCCGCTGAAATCGAATGAACTCTCGCCAATATCTTCACTACCGATCGGCAACGTGATCAAGCCACCGATGGTAATCGGCGTTGGCCCTTGCACAACATTATAGCGCCCGGAAATCAACATATCTGTGATGCCGGAAGAACTGTTGTCGATGTTGACACCGGCAGGCACATCGATCGAAATGTTGCGAAAGCCCAATCCCCCAGACAATTGAAATTGTGGGGTAATGGGAAGGCCCGCCTGCACGGCCAAATCAATACTCGAGGCATTATCATAATCCGAGAATTGGAAAAGGCCTTCTCCAAAGGGAGTTTTGGTTATGGTCGCGTCCTGAAAGAACGTTTGAAAGAGGTTGACATCTTCGGCTTTGTCTTGTGCCTGAACCATACCAAACCCAAGCCCCACAAGGCATATAACACACAGAAAACGACGCATCATTTTACAGCTCTCCTTTCCTGAATGTTCAGAGATGTTTGTTGATATGAATCACAAGTGCAACCTGGCTTGGACGCTATGATGTTCATCGAACTTTGAGCTTGATGAGTCCAAGTCTGACCGCTTCGCCAGCTTGCTATTTCACCCGTTTGATTTCGGCGTTCAACATTTGCAAAATATTGACGCCGCGGTTGACGCGATGAGAGTTTTTGAAGCTGATTTCGCCTTTCATGCCGGGATAACCGTCCACCTGCGCAAGCGCCTCGCGAATTTGGTCGGGCTTGCGGCTGCCGCGTTCGAGGCATTGCATCATGAGATTGGCGGCATCATAACCCATCACATCGAAACGGTCGGGAGTCGCGCCCATCATTTTGCGATAAGCAATGCGAAATTGCCGGCCGCGCTCGCTTTGCCAATCGACGAAGTAATCG
>QEVD01000189.1 GCA_003576975.1 Candidatus Zhuqueibacterota bacterium | reverse complement strand
ACATAAGCCGTGCCCGGCGAGCGCGGGCCGAGAAACGTGCCGATGATGCCGCTCGAGGACAGTGTCGCTTTCAACACCTCGGTTTCAAACCATTCTTCCAGAAAATCCGCCGAACTCATGGTCATCAGTTTCGTGAGGGTATAAATGTTTTCTTCACCCAATCCCAAAACATGTTTGCCGAGATTGGCCAGTCCCATCAAATCTTTGGGATGAAAGGTTGCCGGATCAGGAGGAACGATGCCGAGCATGTATTTCACGGCCTTTGCCATGAAATACATGGTGCGGCCGTAGTCATCGTAGGCCTCGGCGTCGCGCGGCGAGTGCCGCGCAATATCGCGCAGTGTGCGGTAGTGGTCCCAATCGCGATACAGATAGTTGCCCTCCGGCGTCGGCGTTAGCGTGCTCGCTAAAGGCAGAATCGTCAAACCATGTTTAGGGAGATCGAGATCGCGAATAATCTCGGGGCGAAACAGGCTGATGACATAAGAAAAAACCGAAAATTTGAAGCCGGGAAAAATCTCTTCGGTAACCGTCGCGCCGCCAACGAGAGGGCGGCGTTCAAGCACCAAAACTTTCTTGCCGCTGCGTGCAAGATAAGCTGCATTCACCAGGCCGTTATGGCCGCCGCCGATCACGATGGCATCATAGGTATTGGGCATGTTTTCTTCTCAACAAATTTTGGGAAGAGTGAAAACGTTTGGTTCCAGCGCAGGCTGAGCTTGTCGAAGCCTGTCGAAGCTTGTTGCAGCCCGGTTTTTCATACAGCCTATTTGCTTTAAAGGTCGCCTATTGTCGGTTTTTTCAAACAACGGATCCCCGTAACAAATGTGCGTACATTTTAGCTGAACTTTGTTTCAGGTGCAAGGCCTAAGTCGAAATTAAGATAATTTTTCTTTACGCAGACTGTGAGCTTTCAAGGTAAATCCCCGCTGATACAGACCATGAGAAGGACTCTCTCCTCAATAGATTTTTGTTGTGCCTTACCTTCGAACTAGCTATTGTTACCCGCACCTGACGTTAATAATTCATTTGTTATTCAAATGCTTTTCAGGGAGAATTACCCATGATGCTTGGCAAGAAATTTTTGCTCCCGCTGGCAGCGCTTATGCTTGGTTTGGCTGGTATAAGCGCGCGTGCCAATAACCTCGCGGTCAAACATGTCGCGCTCAAAAATGATGTTGCGGGCAGTCATGTTTTGATCCAATTCGACTTGAGTTGGGATAACTCGTGGCGGAATGATTTGGCCGGCGCCGGCCAAGCCAAGCCGTTCAATTATGATGCTGCCTGGGTGTTTGTGAAATACAGCACCGATGGCGGCAGCGTCTGGCAGCATGCCACGCTTTCTTCGCATAACAGCGATCATGGCGTAACGGGCGATAACGGTATTCCAGCGGCCCTGCAAGCCGCGCCGGACGGCAAAGGTGCATTCATTTTCCGTGCGCAGAACGGCGCCGGCTCCAACAACTGGGAGGACGTTCGCTTGCGCTGGAATTACAGCGCCGATGGTTTGACAGGCATTACTAGCAGCACAATTGTCAATGTGCTGGCGATCGAGATGATTTGGGTGCCGGCCGGGAGTTTTTCGGTCGGCGATGTTTCGCCGAGCGGCATTACGGGTCAGTTTGAATCAGGAAAAAGCAGCCAGCCCTTTGCCGTCACAAGTGAAGATGCGTTGACTCTGGGCGGCGGCGGCGCAAACAGCCTCGGCAATAACAATGCGAAAGGCATGGCCCACAAAGACGATTTCGATGATAGCATCAGCAAGATCCTGCCTGCGGAATTTCCCAAAGGCTTTGCGGCATTTTATGTGATGAAGTATGAGATCACTCAAGGCCAATATGCCGACTTCTTGAATTTGTTGAGCAGCACAGAAGCGGCGCGGCGCACGCTTGCCGGCGAGACGGATTATGTCACATTTCGCGGCGCGATCACGGGCAATCATCCGGTGTTCGCGGCAACGGCGCCGGAACGCGCATGCAACTTTCTCTCCTGGAAAGATGGCGCAGCATATGCAGATTGGGCAGGCCTGCGGCCCATGACAGAGCTTGAGTTTGAAAAAGCCTGTCGCGGCAAGGAAGAGGTTGTGGCGGGAGAATATGCGTGGGGCGATGATGATATCAAAAAACAAACCGGCCACAATGGCATTGACGGCAGCGGAAGTGAAACGGCCACTCCCGGCGAGGCAAATGCGAATTTCGATAAAGGTATTAACGGCCCGGTGCGCGGCGGCATTTATGCGGCGGCCTCCGGCGGCAGCCGGGCGCAAGCGGGCGCTTCATTTACCGGCGCCATGGAATTGAGCGGCAATGTTTGGGAACGCGTTGTTACCGTGGGTCGAGAGAAGGGGCGTACTTTTACCGGCACACACGGGGACGGTCACCTCACCGCCACTGCGGGTTTTGAAGGCAATGCCACCAATGAAGATTGGCCGGGCATCGACGCCAATCTGGCCAAAGGCGTGACCGGCGCCGAAGGCTCAGGATTCCGCGGCGGCGCGTGGACGGAGAATGCCTCCCTGTTGCGCGTCGGTGATCGCGCTTGCGCCGCGACGCCGGACGCCATACGGTTCAAAAATTTCGGTTTCCGGTGCGTGCGCACCGCGCCGTAAGCTCATCCGATCAACTCTCGCAGTTGTGTGTAGACCACGGAATTGACCGATAATATTATCGCAATGAGCCGCCCGCGCAGGCGGGGACACTTGCTCGGAGAATACAAATGAAAACAAAATTTGCCACGTTCACTCTGCTCAGCGCCCTGTTGCTCACTGCGCCGCTGGTTTTTGCGCAGTATTCCGGCGGCAGCGGCGACGGTTACGTTTCTTCACGCTCGGACGATATTTTATACGAAGGCACAACGCCCATCGTCACCGGCGACGAATTGCCGGATGTGGTGCATCATCTCACTATCAACAATCCCGCCGGCGTCACGTTGAGTAAGAGCATCACGCTCACCGGCACGCTGAGCGTGCTCAACGGCGACTTCAATTTAAACGGCAACGTGATCACGTTGGGCGAATACGCCACCCTGGTGGAGACGCCCGGAAATATCATCATTGGCGGCGGCGGCAATCTCACGGTGACGCGCACGCTCAATGATTTGACCCAGGGACAAAACGTCGCCAACCTGGGGCTAACCATTAAAACTGATCAGCACACCGCGCTTTTTTGATGTGACTCCGACCAACAATCAAAACCTCAACGCTACGGTCGAATTTCGCTACGACGAGTCCGAGATTGAAGGCGTGGCGGAGGCGGATCTGGCATTATTTATTTCGCATGACGCCGTTGCGCTGGCCAATGCCGCGCCATTGAAAGGAATGGCGCAACTTTCTGCTGACCCGACCTGGGAGTTCCTTGGCGGTAACGTGGTGTCTTCGACAAAAACGATCAGCAAAGGCGGCGTCGGCGGGTTCTCGCGCCTGGCGATCGCGCGCGGTTATGTTTTATTCGCAGATGAATATGTCAAAATTGACGGCCACAAGTTTTCGCAGGGCGACATTCATTCCAACGGTAAAATCATTTTTGATAAAGGCGACCGAAGCAAGCACACCGGCAACTTGACAGCAGTAAAGTACATCGATATCGAAAAGTATAATACCATCGACGGGAATGTGTATGCCGGGATTTATCTCGATATTTCCAGCCGGGCGACGGTAACAGGTGAAGCGGTTGCGCCGGCGACGGTGGCCAACATCAATTTGCCCACGCCGGTTTTCACCGCGCCCAAAAGCGGGAAAGAAAGAGTACCCAAGAAAGGCTCGCTTACGCTGCCTCCCGGCAATTACGGCGAAATCGAAGTTGACAGCCGCGGAACTTTGTATTTGACTTCCGGCGATTATTTTATCGATGAACTCGAAGTGGATGACGGCGCGGTTATTTCGATTGATGTCGCCAACGGGCCGGTGAACATCAACGTCGTCAGTAAGCTCGAATTCGAAAAGGAAGTTGAGATCAACATCACCCCGCAGGGCCCGGCTGCGAGCAATCAAGTAACCTTCACGACGCTGCAGCACAAAGAGGTCAAGATCGGAGATGAGTCATTCGTTCAGGGCTGGTTGATCGCGCCCAATGCCGAAGTCGATCTCAGAGAAGAGTGCGTTTTCAAAGGCTCCATCGTGGCCAAAGCCATCTCGGTGGAAGAAAAAGTGATTCTCGTGCCGCATTCGTATACCTCTGATTTGCCGCGGCCCAAGCTCAGCGCCAGCGGCGAAGTTGATGCAACCGAGGCGACGATCACGGATTACGAATTGTCACAAAACTATCCGAATCCTTTTAACCCCAGCACCACGATCCGGTTCAGCCTGCCGCAAGCGGGCGCGGTGCAGTTGGCGATTTACAACATCACCGGCCAGGAAGTTCGCCGCCTGGTTTCCGGCGCGATGAACGCCGGCCGCCATTCCGTGATTTGGGACGGCAAAGATAATTCCGGTCAAAGCGTGCCCAGCGGAATTTACTTGTACCGCTTGCGCGTGAACGACTTTGTGCAAACACGCAAAATGTCATTTGTCAAATAGAATTACAATTACGCCAACAGACTGCTGACTGCTAGTTGAGCTTGTTCGCTGGCTGAGCTTATTGGCCGGCTGAACTTGTCGAAGCCGGCAAGCAAGGCCGTAGATCACCGCCAAAAACAAAAATCCCGCAGAGATCTTTCTGCGGGATTTTATTTTATACCAAAATTTCGTTCACCGATTGGCCCTCGACAGCATTACCCATCGGCGCAAATCACGATTTATTGCTTGCAGTTTTCGGTAGAGTGATGATAAACTCCGTGAAATTTCCTTCTTCCGTTTCCACCCGCATCTCCCCGCGATGCTTTTGAATGATGTCGTAACTGATCGACAATCCCAGACCCGTGCCCTGTCCGGGTGGCTTTGTCGTGAAAAAAGGATTGAAAATCTTATCTTTCACGGATTGGGGAATGCCGGTGCCGTTATCCCGAATGCGAATTTCCACTTTGTCGCCCAAATTTTTTGTGCGCACGGTTAGGGTCGGAATATACCCGCCGCCCTCCTGTGTTGTCTTGCCCTCCCACGCTTTCCTTTTTTGCAATACGGCATAATTCGCATTATTGATGAGATTCAAAAAGACCCGGCTCACATCCTGCGGCACGACTTCGATGGTTCCCGCCGAGGCGTCGTAATCTTCTTCGAGTGTAACATTGAAGCCGTTTTCTTGCGCGCGCATGCCGTGATAAGCGAGACTGACGGCTTGCCGCAGCAAGGCGGTGAGGTCCGTGTTTTCGCGGTCGCCGCTTTCGGCGCGGGAATGCTGCAACATGCCGCGCACGATGCTGTCGGCGCGTTTGCCGTGCTCATTGATTTTTTGCGCATTTTGTTGCAGCGTCTGCAACAGTTCCGTGATCGCCGTAACGGCGCGGGAATCGATTTTGCTTTCCTGTTGCTCGATTTCTTCTTTCAGCTCTTGCGCCAATTCCACCGACAACACCGCAAAATTATTGACAAAATTCAGGGGATTCTTGATCTCATGCGCGATGCCCGCCGTCAAAGAACCCAGTGAGGCCAGCTTCTCCTGCATGATGAGCTGCTCTTGCGTTTTGATGATTTCAATATTTTTCTCTTGCAGCTCTTGCAGGATCTCCGCCTTGATGATGGCGGACACCGCATGGCTGCGGAACCGGCTCAATTTGTGGGCATCGGATTGGCTGAACGCATCCGGGCTTGACAGGTTGTCAAAAATCAAATAGGCTTCGGTTTGTCCCTGCCGCACCGCCGTCATAACCAACACAGAAATCGGCCCGGCGGGCGAAGCGGTATTTTCTTCATAAAGGTTCTGCAAATTGCGCACGATATAAACGCCTTCGCCCACCTGTTCCGAGCCGGTGGTGTAGCGTTGGGCAAGTTGCGCCGGAGTAAAAGCAATGTCTTTCATGCGCGCCAAATCATAACCGGCTGCGGCCGCGAACTTGAACAACCCGCTGTTGGCATCATAAAGCAACACCGAGGCCTTTTCCGCTTGTGGAAATAATTTCAAACCCTGATCGAGCAGGGAGCGCAAGACGTTCTCCAAATCAACCTCGCGGTTGATTTTTTTCACAATGTCGTCCAGGGTTTCCAATTCTTCGGTTTGCTGCCGGACTTTTTCCGTGCGCTGCTGCACGATTTCTTCCAGGGCGCGGCTGCGCTGCACGAGTTGCTGGGTGCGATACTTGATCAGGCCATAAACGCCGAATCCGGCCAGGCTCAGGTAGATCAGATACGCCCACCAGTTGCGGTACCACGGCGGCAAAATCTTGAACGAATAAACTGCTTCCGCGCTGACATGATCATAGGCATTCTTCGCGCGCACGTGAAAGCGATACCGGCCTTCGGAGATATTGGTGTAATCCTTTTTCGTCTCTTTTGTCCAGGCGGACCAGCCTTTGTCGAAATTTTCCAAATAATATTGAAAACGATTGACGGATTCATTGTCATAACTGGAAGCGGAAAACTCGAAGCGCAGAGAGTTGTTGAGATAGGGCAGTGGTGAAGCCATGGTCAGCGCATCTTCGTTTAGGCCCGCTCCGCCAAACAGCACCGAGTCGCCGTTCACGGTAATCACGCGGCGCAGCAACGCCGAAAAATTCACGGCATAATCTTTTTGAGCGGCGGCGTCATAGCGCACCAAGCCCTCGGGTCCGCCGATCCAGGTGTTTCCTACGCCCATTAACGTTTCTTCACGTTCACAATAAATATCCCAAATGGTGAAATCAGAGAGCCGCGCGAACGGCGAATACTGCCAAACATAGCTGCCGTTAGGTTGGCGTACCGCCACGCCGAGTTGTTGTGCCGTCCCGCTGCCAGATTGTAACCACAAATTGTCGTTGTGATCTACCGCGGCTTCACCAGTGCTGTGCGCGCTGTCGGCGTAGATCGCTCCGAACGTGGTATCCGGCAGGAAGCGCTGCGCCTTTTCATCAAAGCGCAAAAGCCCCTTGCTGGTGGCAAACACTTCACGGCCGGTAAGCGCGATCAGCGAAGCCCAGCCGTAATCTTCTGGTAAGCCATGACGCCGATCAAATATCTGGATCGGCGGATGAGCAAGGCCGTCCGACAAATCCACGCGCAAATAACCTTGTGAACGGGTTCCCAGCCACAAGATGCCGTTCGCGGTTTCGGCCATGTCGCGCACTTCGACTTCCACTCCGTTGACTTCGCCGGCCTCGCTCCACTGCCGCGTCTTGGGATTGAAACGCAGCAACGCCAGTCCGTTCTCCAGGCCAACATAAATCAACGTCGTGTCTTTTTTTGAACGATAGAGCGCATAGGAATGGCCCGCCGATTCACGCAATAAACGGGCTTGCGCGCCCTCGATTTGATAAACCCCGGCATGCGTTGCCGCCAGCAAGGTTTCGCCGGCTGATAGCAACGCCCAACATTGTTCTGCAATGCCGCGAATGGGTTGAAAAGCAGCGCGGGAAATGGCAGGCGATCGCGGCGATACCACCGCAGGTTTGAGATAAAAAACGCCCTGATGCGTTGCCACATACAATGTGCCGCGATGCCGCAAGGTGGATTCGACGCTGCCGCGCAAGCCGGAGCGTTCATCAAAGAGTGCCAACGGTGAAGGCGTTTCGACGCGCGCGATACCGTTGTTCAGGGCCAGCCACAACCCTTGTTGCGCGTCCGAGGCCAGCAACCAAACGTTGTTATCCTGCAAACCCGCGTCTTTATCGAGAAGAAGTTGCAATCTGCCCGAGCGATCGATGATGGCGACGCCGCCGCGCAAGGTTGCCAGCGCCACCTCGCCGTTAGCCAGCGTGACGCCATGATATAATTGGTTCTCTAATAGGAAAGCATCAATTTCGGTGGGAAACGGCAGCGCCTTGACGCCGTCATACACGAACAAGCCCTGCTCGCGCGTGCCGATCAAAATTTTATTGTCGCCGAACGGCAGCATCATGTAAATCCGCAGTTCGGAAAATTTCTCGCCGTCGTGGATGAGTTGCAACGAATCGCCGGCCATTTGCAAAAGCCCCACGCCCGGCTGGCGAATATACAGCACGTCGTTGACGACAAACGAAATATGAAAAGGATGATCCGGCCGCCACAGGCGCATGCGGCCGTTCGACCACAGGAACAAACGATCAAAGGCTTGAAAGTAGACGCCGGATTTCGTCGCATAAACTTTGGCGATCTCGACAAAATCGCGGGCCTCCAGCGGAATGCTGTCCAGCAGCGAAACATACTGCAATTGTCCGATCGCGTCCGGCGCCAGAAAACCAATCGTGCTTTGCGCACCGACATAAATTCTGCCGTCTACCGCCAACGCCAGCGCGCGCACGACGCTGCCGGTTTTCACGGGAATCAAACGCCATGAAACGCCGTCGTATTCAAGCACGCCGGAATTATTGCCAAAATACATGACGCCGCGCTCGTCTTGCGCGATCGCCCAATTTTGTACGTCGCCGCCGTGTTCTTTCGGGCTGTAGTTTTTAAAATAAGGGATTCCGATTTCTGTCACGTGCCTCAGCGCAGGCTCATCGGAGGGGGAGGACGAGAGAAGAGCAGCAGAGCAACTCACGAGGCAGATGAAACAGGTGATGATTCTTTTCATGACGGTCAAACCGAAGTACCGGCATAGCGCAGCGTTAAGATCGTCAAATCGTCCGCTTGCGGCGCGCCGCCGACGAAGGCATTGATCTCTTTCACTATACCCGCGATTATCTCCGTCAGCGGGGCGCCGGTCAACTGTTGCAACGAGGCGGCCACGCGTTCTTCCCCGAATTGTTCATGATCGCGATTCATTGCTTCGGTGACGCCATCAGTGTAGAGCATCAGCCCTTCGCCGGGGGCTAAAGAAATTTTGTTGACTTGATAATCCCAATGTTCGAGCAAGCCCAACATCAAACCGTCCTGGCCCGTTAACATTTCGGTGTGGCCCGGCGGGCGCACGATATACGGACGATTATGGCCGCCGTTGCAAAAAGAAACCTCGCCGGTGGCGGTGTTAAGAATGCCGTAAAAAACCGTGACGAACATTTCGTCAACGCTTTCCATAAATAGAATGCGATTCACTTGCTGCAAACACTCGTGCGGGGGCAGGCCCTTGAGGGCGGTGGCCTTGAGCACGGTTTTGCTGACGGCCATGAACAGCGCGGCCGGCACGCCCTTGCCGGACACATCGCCGATCACGAATCCGACCTGCTGATCACCGATCAAAAAGAAATCATAAAAATCGCCGCCGACTTCGCGCGCGGGAATCATCTCGGCGTGCAGTTCGAATTCGGCGCGGCCGGGAAAGGGCGGGAACGTTTTCGGCACGATGTTTTTTTGAATCGCCTTGGCGACGTCCAGCTCGCGCTGTAATGCCACGAGTTGATCGCGCTCCTGCGCCGCTTTTTTCAACAAACTTGCTTCGTATATGGTTTTTTTGATGGTGAGGTCAAGATCATCGAAATCAATTGGCTTGGTCACAAAATCGAATGCGCCGTGGTTCAATGCCGTGCGGATGTTTTTCATGTCGCCATACGCCGACACGATGACGGTTTTGAGCAGCGGATAATTCTCCGTGATTTTGGCGAGCAAGGCCAGGCCGTCCATTTCCGGCATGTTGATATCGGTCATGACGACGTCGATTTCGCCGTCTTCCTGAAGTTTGGCCAGAGCTTCGACGCCGTTACTCGCAAAAACGAAGGCCAGTTCCTTCTCCCGCACTTGCCGGCGGAATTTCTGGCTGATCATGAGCGACAAATCCGGTTCGTCATCTACCACAAGAATCTTGGTTGGCATGAAAGGCGGCCTCAGAGATTGAAAATCTTTTGTTTCAGATCGTCGAAGTTGATGGGTTTGGTGATAAAGCCGTCAGCGCCGCCGGCCATGGCGGTTTGATAGCTGCGCTGGTCGCCGTAAGCCGTAATCAAAAAAACTTTCAAGCGGCTGAATTCGAGCTTGATGCGTTTCAACAGTTCATAACCGCCCATGCCCGGCATATTGATGTCGGAGAGAATCATCACAAAATCAGCTGTGAGATGATTGCGCAAAAAATCCAACGCATCTTCGCCCGACAGGGCAAAATGAAACATCACCTGATTTGCTTTTATCTCTTTGCGAAACTTTTGTTGAAAGAGCAGAGCAACATCTTGCTCATCATCGACCACGAGGATTTTTGCGCTCATTATTTCCCGCCTGAAAAACTTGATGATTAAAACCGATAATCCGCAGATATTCAGCCGCGCCACCGCAACCACGCCTGACTTATAAAATTCACAGCACAAACCGCGCACGGCCGCCGCTTTATTTGTTTTTGCCCGGTTGCTGCGCCTCCGTCTCTTGCAACGCTTTGCTGGCTTCGCGCAGGACATCTTTAATATCTTCGCGTCCGGCCAGAGAGTCGGCGAGCGCCGCCATCTTTAACGCCTTCGCAATCTCCCTGCGGATGATGACGGAATCGGCGGCCACAACGGTGACGATTGCCGGCAAATCTTTTAAGGCTTCCAAAGCCTGCCAGGCTTGCGAATTTTTTTCCGGCACAGGCTGCGTTTGACGTTGCAACTCGCGCAAGCGCTGCAATTCCTGCTGCAAACGCGCTTGCTCGCTGCGCAAATGCGTGGCAAAATTTTGCTGCGCCACGACGAGCTTTTTCTGTTCCAACCGTTGCCATTCCCGCGTCAGGGTTGCATCATTGCGCCGCATAATTTCATGCTTCAGGGAATCATCTACAATCAATCGCATCTTCATACCCGGCTCAATGCGATATTCCATGTGCATGCGCGGCATCTCGGGCGCGACCAAAGCGCCATGCAGCTTGTGATTGAATTCATACAAATTTTTGAGGCGTTCGTTGAGCGCAGCCCAAGCTTCCGGCGTGTTCTCAAAAACGCCCACCCTGGTTTCCGGCGGGCGCGGCAATGAATCCTGGCCGGCTAGTGCCGGAACTTCAGGCGCTTCCGGCGGAAGGACGCGCACGATGCTTAACTCTTTTTCCAGCTCGCCCTCCGGCAAAGCAGCCAGCGCCAGCACGGCTTCCACTTGCTGCGCGGTCAGCGCTTCACTGGCGTTACTGGCATTGAGAATGCTTGCCGCGACTTTTTCCACCTGTTCCGGCGGAATCTTGCGGTCGGCGACCTCCACCAGGAATTGATCATACTTTTTCTTCAACTCATCTTTATCCGCGCCCTCCGGCACCGTGGCAAAGAGCTGGTTGCCCAACAGCGCCAAATAACTTTCCACCCCTTCCTTGCGGACTTTGCTAAAGAACCAGCTCAAGCTGGCTGCCAGCGCCAGCAGCAGCATGACAAAGCCGGCGTCTCGCATCATTCGTGACATGAGATTACTCCAAGCCTATAACCATAAAATTGATATTTGCATCACTATCAAAAATCTGTAAAGGCACAGCCCAGTGATTCAATAACATGACTTCTTCTCCAACAAAAAGTTTTGCTGAATTTTACCAACGGCGTGTTTCGCGATGTGCTGGCGGTAAAATAATACTGTTCGAGCAAAATTACAATGAGCAAGAAAGATTAGCACATTTTTCAGAAAAGCAAGGATTTTCTTGAGACGGGTCATTTGTGCGGCTTTCCGGGCGCGAGCCAAATAGAACCGGGCTACATGCAAAATAACCGCCGGAAATTTAGTCACGCCATCTAAATAGCGTACTCGTTTTTGAAGCCGTTAACAAACGCAAGCATTCATTAATTTTGAAATTCGCGTTCATTAAACCTCCATAGACTCAGGGTGTATCGCGCTTGTTTGCCCCTCACTGCGGCGCGCCCTTTCGTGGCAATATTTCCCTTGACATGGCAAAAAAGATTGGCTACTTTTCTGGCGTCTTCACAACGCACTTGGCTGAAGCAGCAGTGTATCTGCAAATCTTGTTGTACGCGACAACATGATTTATCTAAAAACATACTCCCCTAAAAATTCAGACCACTTACAGGCAACCATCTTTCGCAACTACAGGAATCTTTCGTTTTTTTTCTCAAGCCTAAGAAAAAGGAACTGCGTTTTATTCGAGATAAAATTCAAAAAAACAAAAGATTTCATTGAGAGAATTCCATTGGCCTGAGTCTTGCAAAACTGTAATACTTGCCATTCTGTTGCTATTAAAATTTCATCTTTATTTCGGAATCAGAATCATAGGCTGGCTGCAATTCCAGCAGAGTGGATCAACCGAAATAAGTTGATCAGGTTAATCCGATCACGCATTGAAAGCGTTCACATCGTCTTTCATCCGGCCTAAAATTTACAGATTTTGTTTGTGCTTGAAGTTGTTTCGTTCTTGAACGCCCAAGCGCACGAAAACATTTGATTGCAGAGCATCTGAGCTGCCCGAAGTTTTTCTGGTATTCGGGGTTTCACACGGTCTGAAGGTGATATTTCCGGGGACTATTACGTTGTTACTCTGAAAAATATATCCCAACGTGAATGTCATTCTGAAAGAATCTTGTGAAAATTCGTTCTTGGCCGCATGCTTCACAGGATTCCTTCTGAG
>QEVD01000188.1 GCA_003576975.1 Candidatus Zhuqueibacterota bacterium | reverse complement strand
CCGTTTCAATGAAAGCCCGGTGATCATGCTGAACAACATCGAAGCGCTGGGCAAGCCGGAACGCATCAACGGTAATCTCATTCCGCCGATGAAGCTTCGTGATTTCACGTTTACCAGCTTGTCGGATGCAGTGTGAGGTGAATCGCGCCCTCAGCGGCCGGCGCGAAAGTCGATTCCGTGGGCGCCAAAACTCCAACGGATTGAAACAATCTGGCGAATACATTTTTTTATCGCAATACACGATTGCTGTTTTGATCCGTTGGAGCCTTCCAAGGGGGAACGAAAGGAGAGGCTTTAAGAAACAATATCAAGAAACTTGTTGCGCAAGATTTATTTTATGCTCCGACGGCGAGCAGCCGAATTGCTTGCGAAAGCACTTGGCAAAATAGTTGGGCGTGTTGAAGCCCGTCATGTGATCGCGCAGATTTTCGCGTTGCAGACCTTTCACCTGCTTGTATTCTTCCACCTTCAGATCAAAGGCGCCGTGCATGATCTCATTGGTCAGGATGGCGAATTCCTTGCTGCTCCGTGCGCCGCGATTCTTCCATTCATCCGTCAAATCCTGCCGCACCGCAATGCCGCGCAGACGCTTGTCGATCCACTCTTTGGGATAACCTTTCCTTTTATACAGTCCCTGCATTCGGGCCATGGCCAATTCAGGATTTTCGATCTCGTCGATCCGCTCTTTGCCACCCCGAGCCAGCCAGCGTTTGAGCGGTTCGGCTTTGGGGCTGGGGATGGATCAGGCGGAAGATGCCCTCGGTGTTCCAGCACTGGAATTTCTTAGACCCTCCGGCTGTCGCAAACTCCAGGGCAAGGGGGGGACAAATTGTCCCCCCCTTGAAGCGCTTTGCCCAAGCCCGGATCCCGTTTGCGCATCTTTTTCCAGTAATCGGAAGGATCGGCGGAATCCGTCAGGGCCGCGATGATGTCCGTAATGACAAACCACCATTCGCTCTTGTAGAACGTGCGATGGATTTCGCGCTTTTGGAACACCGCCACGCGCGTTTCGGGATTATTATCATGTTCATTGGATGAATTTTATGTCGAGGTTCATTAGGCCTGTTTATTCTTTCCCTGGCTTTTCTCCCTCATCCCGGCCCCTTTCCCGCTGGGAGAAGGGGACGATCTTCGCACGATCCTGCCAACTCCAAAATCTCCGCGAATCTTCCCCCTCTCCCAGCGGGAGTTGGCCGGGGTGAGGGAGAAACTACTCACAATTCCTCCTTAAAAGCCCGATCAAGAATGGCGGGCAACAGCGCCTCCAGTTCAGCCGCGGTTTGCGCTTGCAGGGCTTTGAGGCGATCCACTTGCGCTATTTTCCTTTGCGCCGTTCTTCGAGCCGGGCGCGGGTCATGCGCTCGCGCAGCCCGCCTTCTTTCAAAAAAGCCTGTTCCAGTTGCCGAATAAGCTTATCCAGTAGGTAGTTGGTTTGGTGGATCAGGCAGATGATGATGTTGGCGACTACCTCCGGCGGGCGAGTTTCTATGTATGTCCTATAAGTCGCATACGACGCATTTTTATCAGCACCCATCTTACGAACAAACAGCGCTTGTCGACTGTTCTTATCCCACAACGTAAAGCCGCGCGTCCGTAA
Organism: Candidatus Zhuqueibacterota bacterium; assembly: GCA_003576975.1. Classification (GTDB taxonomy): domain Bacteria; phylum Zhuqueibacterota; class Zhuqueibacteria; order Zhuqueibacterales; family Zhuqueibacteraceae; genus Coneutiohabitans. Next base: position 7,755 of record QEVD01000188.1, on the reverse strand, counting down.
GAAGTCACGATAGTCTTCCAACAGCTCTTCCAGGCTCGCGCGCGCCACGTTCATCAGCTTGATCTCCATCTCTTTGGAAGTAGCGGACGCCATGCTGCCCTCGACGATATTCTGCTTGCCGGACCGCGCAGCTTGCACCATCTGATCATGTGTGCGGCTGCGCTTGTCAATAAAATGGTCGCAAAAGAACACCGTCGCGTCGTAAACGATCAGCGCCTTCTTGTAGGAAAGCAGGTTCTGATACCCGCCATGCTTTGGGATGAAGCCTTTGCTCATATCTGACCCCAAATTGTTTTACTCGCAAAGAACCCGTCAAACGACCGGGCAATTTCAGTATCTTCACCGCTACAACTCTCCCTTAAAAGCCCGATCAAGAATGGCGGGCAACAGCGCCTCCAACTCAGCCGCGGTTTGCGCTTGCAGGACTTTGAGGCGATCCACTTGCGCTTGCAGGCTGTCGAGATAGGCGACGATGCGACGTTGTTCGGCGAGGGGAGGGAGGGGAATGTTTATACTTTGAAGTAACGCTGTTCGTAATCTTGGTAAAATAAGGTTGTGCGTAAGTTCTATCGCCTGATACAAGAAAGCGTTGCTGCGCATGAAGTAAGCAAGATACTGTGTTTCAACGATCTCCAATTTTGGGCGAAGAACATATTGATCGACGGAACAAAAACCCTCACAATCCGCTATCCAAACTTTATTCAGATAAGGCCTCAAGTATCCATAGACAATTTCATTGGGTGAAAATTTGAATTTCCTTCCTGTTAATTCTTCTGCCAGCAAGCGATCTTCGCCGATTCTCTTTCCAGTATGTGATTCTATATGCTGCAAACCGATAAAACGCAGCTCACCAGTCTTGCCATCGACTGGACGAATGAGATCATTACGAAATGACACAGTTTTACCAAATGGAATGATTGAATGTGGGGTGGTTATCGTTTTAAATAGGTTTGTAGAAAGTGTTCCTAAAAATTTTCCGGCTATTTCACCATTATGTTCTCTTAACCCCCGCGCCTCCTCAATCTTGGCCGCGAGTTGCTCAATCTTCGCCACGATCCGCCGCTGCTCCGACAACGGCGGCAACGGAATCTCTGCAATTTCAAACTGATCGGGATGTAAACTTCTCCGACGAACATTGGTGCCCGTGCTTTGGCTCCCAATTTGTTTCCATACACTTTTGATCTTAAAATAGTAATCAAGATATTTCGGATCGAGTAGCTCTTTATCTATCTCATATACAACAAAGGCGCCAGACAAAACGCAGCCATCTACATCGGGAGGAGCGACACCGAATGCCCCCTCCCACGCCATAATTTTGCAGTAGATGAAATCTCCGGATTTTACACGTTGAATCTTCGGAAGTCGAAACGTTGAACCGGACTTGGTTTCGCCAACAAAAATACCTCTTCCAAAACTGAATGTACCTGCAAAACGATATTCCGTCAATTCATCCTTTTCTTCAAATCGATCAGCACGTCGAAGAACATCTCCAAGCTTTACTGTTTTCCAGTTGTTCATTTGCCTTTTCCCCAAAGCTGCTGCACCAGTTCTTCCCGAATGATTTTGGGCACTTGGCCGTCTTCAAAATGGCAGAAAACCGCATCGCGAATCTGCTCGTGAAGCGAGGCCAAATCATCCGCCTCGGTAAAAATCGCGGCTCCAAGCGCACGCGCCGTGTAGCCGCCCTCGGCCGCCTCTTCCACTAGAAAAACAAGTTCATTCATGTTGCTTTTTAACCCAATTTATGGCAGGGGAATCGTAAAAAATATTCCAGGTTGAACGACACTCAACGCTTGTTCCAATGTGGGAATGAGCTGGGCTACCACCGGCACTTGGTTACTCGGCAATATGATCACAGCCAATTGTTTGCCGGAGAGATTCTGCTGATGAGGGAGGTTTTGATCCGTCGAAATCAGCACAGAAGTTCACGTTTGAACGGCGTAGTCAAACACAGGAACTTCGATTTTGCGAGCAGGCGCAAGCTTTCTTTTCGCCAGGCGGATGAGTTCATCCGTGACTTTTGGTGAGTAGGTTTTTTCGCCGCATTGCGTGCACACTTCAGCGGGCACATTTTCAATAAAAAAGTAATCCCCGTCTTCATCGTAAATGAAAGTCACCTCCCGCGCTTCAATCTTGCCGCCGCAATAAACACATTTCATTTTGGCCTCCTGATGCGACCATCAATCCATTCATCCGGGTTGGGTGGGTAAGTTGTAATCACAACCACTTTGGGCGGAAGTGAAACTTGCACATGCAGTTCTCTACCCGCCCTTGTTTTGCCATAAATCAAACAACTCGGTGAATATTTGTCTTGGGGATATTCTTCGATAATTTCGCCAGACATTATCGACTCGACCACTTCGTATTGCTCGATAGATTTTTGAATCATTCTTTTGATGGCATGATCTGAAAACCCGATATGCTTCTTCTTGAATTCTGCTCTGAATTTCGACCAGCGACATGGCCATTGCAAGTCTCCTCCCGCATGCTACTGGTTTCAGTTAGGTTTTTCGCTCGGCATCACAACGTAAAGAAAAATTCAAGAACAAGCAAGCCGTAGATCGAAGCAGGACAACGCTTTTGCAACCTGCCGACTTTCTCATTTCTGACGCGCTTCCAACTCCGCCTTGATCTCCTCCATAATCTCCATAATCCGCTGCTCTTTCGCCAGAATATCTTCCACCAGCTTCTCCGGCGGCAACTGTTCAAGCGCTTCCGCGGCGTTGGGATTTTTGATGTCGAGATTCACCGAGATCAAATTGCCCGCCTCGTCGTATTTGAGTACGTCTTCCACCGCAACTTTCCACGCTTGCTCGCTTGCTTTGCGTTTCTTAATGGGATGAAACCACTTGATGCAATCACTGAACTCTTCGAATTGCATGGGCATGGTTTTGGTGTAATTCTTCCGGCCCTCGGGCAGCGGCAACTCGTAATACCAAATCTCTTTCGTCGGGCCGGAGCGGTCGAAGAAGAGCAGATTCGTCGGAATCGAAGTGTACGGCGCAAACACGCCGTTGGGCAAGCGCACGACGGTGTGCAAATTGAAATTGCGCAGCAACTCTTCTTTGATGCGAGCGCACACGCCGTCGCCGAACAACGTACCGTTGGGCACGACAACGCCGGCACGGCCGGGCTTGCCGTTGTTCTTCTCCGGCCGTTTGAGCTTGCGCATGATAAGCTGCAAAAACAGCAGCGCGGTCTCGGAAGTTTGCATGTCCGCCGGAAAATTGTTTTTGATGCTGCTTTCCTCTTCGCCGCCGAAGGGCGGATTGGTGAGAATGACATCGACGCGATCTTTGTCGCCGATCTCCGTCACTTTGAGGCCGAGGGAATTGCCATAGCCGATTTGCGGCGATTCCAGGCCGTGCAGCAACAGATTCATTTGCGCGAGCATGTAGGGCAGCGGCTTGGCCTCCTGTCCGAAGATCGAAGCGCGTTGCAGCGTGCGGCGATCCTGCACGGTTTTGCATTGTTTCTCAAGCTGCGAAAACGCTTCGACGAGAAAGCCGCCGGTGCCGCAAGCGGGATCGAGCACGGTTTCGCCAAGCTGCGGCGCAGCGACGGTCACCATGAATTGAATCACGGCGCGCGGCGTGTAAAACTCGCCGGAGTCGCCGGCGGCATCGCGCATCTCGCGCAGCATGGATTCATACAAATGGCTGAGCGTGTGAATCTCTTCTGAAGAGTTGAAATGAATGCCGTTGACTTTGTTGATCACGTCGCGCAGTAAATAGCCCGATTCCATGCGGTTGAATACACCGCGAAAGACGTTGGCAATCACCTCCTGCCGGCCTTTGCCGTCGGGCGATTGCAGGTTGCGCAGATAGGCAAACAAGCCGGGGCCGCGTTTGCCGTTAGGCAGCTTCGCTTCATCCTGATTGATGAATGCGATCAGCTCCGGGCCGGTGATGCCGTCATCCTGCGCCGCCCAATCGCGCCAGCGATACGGCTTTTCCAACGCCGGCTTGAAACGCACGCCCTCCAGCTCGGCCTCTTGCTGGCGCAGTTGCTCCATGTCGTCGAGAAATTTGAGAAACATGATCCACGTCAGCATCGGCAAGCGGTCGAGATCGCCGTTGAGGCCTTTGTCCTTGCGCATAATGTCGCGCGCGGATTTGATGAGCGAGCCGAGCTGCTGTGTGGTGGTGAGGGGTTGGTTGTTGTTGTTACGCGAGCGAGGTTTGTGCATCTGTTAGTTCTTTTGCTTGTAGTGGCGCCTTTAGGCGCTTGCGCGATGAATTTAAGTTTTATATTGCGCTTGAAACAGCGCTATTGAAAAATTCGGCGTTTGTGGAAATTATAACGCCCGGCGCCTGAAGGCGCGACTACAAACGCACGAACGTTAAGCCGCATACAAATGCGTCTGCATTTCGGCGACGGCGGCTTTCAATTTATCCGCGCCGCCGAAGAAGCCGATAATCTCGCTGACATTGCCGCGCTCCGAAATCGGTGGCACTTGCAAGATTTCAGGGATCGCGAATTGTTCATAGCCGTGCTCGGTGTATTTATCGAGCAGGTCATTGAGAATGGCGCGGGCGTCCGAACCATATTGTTCGAAAAAATCTTTCTTGTCCTGGCGTAATCTGTCCGCGCGCTCGCGCCGAGTGCGCAACGGCGCATTGAACGCCACGTGGCAGAGCAGATCGAAGGGGTCGGCGTCATGCTGTTTCGTGGCCAGCGCGAGAGCTTCGAAGTCAATGCCTTTTTGCTCGAACTGTTCGATGATTTCGCTGCGGCGATAGGCGTCGGCCCATTGCTGGCGTAAAATGGCGGCGGCCGGAAACATCGTGCGAACCTTTTCAGCGATATAATCGGTGTATCGAATGACGCGCAACCGCTTGCCGTCAGCATCCAGTTCCCAAACCACTTCATGCGCGATTTCGATGATGCCGCCGTCAACGTAGAATTTCCGCGGTTTGCCGGGATCGCTGATTTCATCGATTCCGCCGAGTGAATCTTTGTCCGCATTATATTCAAGCGGTTCGGGCGAAGTCTCGGGCTGGATCACTTCGGAAGCCGTGGCGCTGCCCTCGTCATTGATTCTGGTTTCTTCGATGCGCGCCGGTTCGCCGTCAAAATCGGGATCGGCAAAATGCCGGCTGGCTGAACCGGTGTAATCGAGAATAGTGAAGAATAGCTTGTCGTAATCATCGCGCACGCGCGTGCCGCGGCCGATGATTTGCTTGAATTCATTCATCGAGCCGACCACGCGCGCCAGCGCGATATTCCTCACCATCGGCGCATCGACGCCGGTGGTGAGCAACTGCGAAGTGGTGAGAATCACCGGCGTTTCCTTTTCCAATTCCTGAAAGCGACTGAGATGGCCTTTGCCGATCTCGCCCTCATCGGCCGTAACGCGGCAAACGTAATCCGGATGCTGTTGCGCCAAATCCTGGTTGAGATTGTTGAGTACCTGCCGCATTTCATCGGCATGTTCCTGATCGACGCAGAAGACTATGGTTTTGGCAAAACGGCCGTTGGCTTTCATGAATTCCGTCAGATGTTTGGCAATGGCTTCCGTGCGGGCGCGCAGCGCGACGGCTCTTTCAAAGTCTTTGGTGTGATATTCGTCGTCAGGAATTTCGCGGCCGTAACGATCCAGCTCGCCTTTGGTTGGCCGCCAACCTGCGGCATCCGCCGTCGTAATCACGCGGTGCACGCGATAGGGCGCAAGAAAGCCGTCTTCGATGCCTTGCCGCAACGAGTAGGTGTAGATCGGATTGCCGAAATATTCGTAAGAGTCGCGGTTGTCCTCGCGCAGGGGCGTGGCCGTCATGCCGAGTTGTGTCGCGGGCGCGAAGTATTCCAAAATCTCGCGCCACGAACTGTCCGTGCGCGCCGAGCCGCGATGGCATTCATCGACGATGATGAGATCGAAAAAATCCGGCGCGTACTCTTTGTACAAACCGGGCCGGTTTTCGTCTGCGGCAATGGCTTGATAAATGGCAAAATAAATTTCGCGGCTTTTGATCACCTTGCCATTTTCAATTTTGTGTGCGGCATCGCCAAACGGCGCAAAATCTTTGGATTTGGGATCGTCCACGAGAATGTTGCGATCCGCAAGATAAAGAATGCGCGGTCGCCTGTGATCGCCGGCCAAGTTCCAACGGCTCGACCACAGCTTCCAGCAAATTTGAAACGCGGTTGTGGTTTTGCCGGTGCCGGTGGCCATGGTGAGCAGCACACGCTTTTTGCCGCTCACGATCGCCTCCACGGCGCGATGGATGGCCAGATCTTGATAGTAGCGCGGCGTCTTGCCGCTTTGCAGATTGTACGGCGTAAGCAGCTTCTGCGACTGCGCCGCCGTCAGGCCCTTGCTCTTTTGCAGGCGCGCCCACAATTCCGCCGGCGCGGGAAAACTGGTGAGGTTGGATTCGCGACCGCTGGTGTAATCAAATTCCACAATGCCGCTGCCGTTGGTGGAATAAGCGAAGCTCAGTCCGAGAATCCCGGCGTATTCTTTGGCCTGCTGCAAACCGGCGGCGGGAGTTCTGTAATCCGCTTTTGCTTCCACGATTGCGATGGGAAAATCGCGGGTGTAGCGCAGCAGATAGTCCGCACGCTTTTGCTTGCCGCGGCGAACTTTGTTGCCCAGCGGAATGATGCGCCCGTCGGTGAACGTGCGCTGTTCGTTGATTGCGTGCGGATCATTGTCCCAGCCGGCTTCGACCAGCTTGGGGACAACGTATTTTCTGCAAGTGTCGGCTTCGTTCATGTTACCGGAAGAGGGTTGGCATTTTGCTGACCAAAGTCTTTGGACACAGATCAGATCTGAGTGGCACTGATTTTATCGGCGACGATCTATGAGAATCTCCGTTCAACGTGTTTATTTTGAAAGCGAGGATTGAGCTTTTGATAGCCTACAACGTTAAGTAGACACTTTCCTCGTTTAGATAGAAGGCCGGGTTGACCCCGACGGGGTCGCATGTAATAGCCCACGGGCAGTTCTATAGCGCCCCGAAGGGGCTTGGTGATTTCTCCTGACTACGGTTTTCTTTCCCAGGGCGTTGCCCTTCGCTTCTACCTTTCGCCCTCTTGGGGCTATTTGTCTGTGCAGTAGAATTCGACTTAACGTTGTAGTAATAACCGCAACATACAAATTTCGCGGGCTTTTCACAGCATTTTTTTCACATCGGGGAGAGAGGCAAAAAGAGCGCGGCATTGCGGAAACCCGCATCACGAAGGCCCCTGCGCAACATTCATCTTATACTCCGACGGCGAGCAACCAAACTGCTTGCGGAAACACTTGGCAAAATAATTGGGCGTGTTGAATCCCACCAGGTAAGCAATTTCGGAGACGGTGCCGGCGTTTTGGTTCAACAAGTCAACCGCGCGCTGCAGGCGCATCGATAGAATGAATTCGCCGGTGGATTGGCCAGTCAATGCTTTGAGCTTGCGATGCAGTTGCACGCGGCTCATCCCCACTTCGCGGCCCAAATCTTCCACGGAAAACTCCTCGTCCCCGAGATTTTTTTCCACGGCTTCTTTGACACGATTTAGAAAACGTTCATCTGTCGAAGTAATGGCGATCTCGCTCGGTTTGAGCACAATTTCGCGACTGAACCGTTCGCGCAGCTTGCGGCGCTGCGCAATGAGATTTTCCACCCGCGCCAGCAGCTCTTTGGAGCTGAACGGCTTGGTCAAGTAATCATCTGTGCCGGTTTGCAAACCTTGCAGCTTGTTTTCCTCGCCGCCCATGGCCGTCAACAGAATAATCGGAATGTGACTGGTTCTTTCGTCATTCTTTAGAGCGTG
>QEVD01000187.1 GCA_003576975.1 Candidatus Zhuqueibacterota bacterium | reverse complement strand
GTTCTGGGCGATAATATCGCGCGTGACGCCGTCGATAATGTCGTCCAGCCGGCTGCGCGCCGCCAACTCATTATTCACCGATTGATAAAACTTCAACGGATCAACGATGTGCCAGCGCGCAAACGTGTTCACCCAGATATACTTCTTGTCTTCCGTGGGAATTTGATTGGGATCGCCATCCCACGCGAGTATGCGTTTGTCAAAAATCGTGACTTTTTGGATAAACGGCGTCTTGATATGCAAACCGGCATCGCGAATCGACTTGCCAATCGGCTCGCCAAACTGCGTGATGATCGCTTGTTCGGTTTCATCCAGCGTATAAAAGGCATTGCCGGTGAGCAACACAACAACAAAAGCGGCAAACACCAGCAGGATCATTTTTGTTTTCGGTCTCATTGGCCTCCTCCTTTCTCGATACCGCGCATTTGCAGCAGTGGAATCAGATTGCTCTGCTTGTCATCGATGATATACACTTCTTTGACCTTGGGCATAACCTCCAGCATGGTTTCCAAATACATGCGGCGGCGCGTAACATCGCGTGCGCGATTGTATTCTTGCCAGATCGCCATGAATTTTTCCGCCTCGCCAGTGGCGCGGTTGATGCGATTCACGCTATATCCCTCCGCCTGCCGCATAATCTGTTCGGCCTCGCCCTGCGCCTGCGGAATGATTTTGTTGTAGGCTTCCAACGCCTCATTAATAATGCGTTCACGCTCTTGTTTGGCTTCATTCACGCCATTGAATGCGGGTTGTACCGGTTCCGGCGGGTTGACGTCCTGCAAATTGACCGTGACAATATCGACGCCGGCCTCGACCGTATCCAGCATGTGCTGCAAGAGATCATGCACTTCTCGCGAGATTTCCTGCCGATTGGTTATAATAACCTCATCGACGCTGTGATCGCCCACCGCCTGGCGCATGGCGGATTCCGTCAAGTCGCGAATCGTGCCGGTGATGTCGCGCACATGAAACAAATAAGCCCGGGGATCCTTGATGCGGTATTGTACGATCCACTCCACCAGCGCGCAGCTCAGGTCGCCGGTCAACATGAGCGCCTCCGAGTTTAAGTTGGCCGTGGTAAATTCGCTGCGCACACCCGTGCTGGTGGTGCGAAAGCCGAATTCTTCTTTCAGCACACGCTGTACTTTGACCTTCTTAACTGTCTCAATGCCAAACGGAATTTTCATATGCAGCCCGGGATTGACCGTGCTCACATACTTACCGAAACGCTGAATCACGCCGACTTCGTCGGCGTCTACGGTATAAAACGAGGTTAGCAAGAGCCAACCGGCAACCACGCCGAGCGCAATCCAGCGCAGCCACCTGCGCTCGAATCTCGGCAGCTCGAGAATGTTGCCGCTCATGTCTACGATGCGACGTGCCATAATGAAAGTACTCCTTCCTTGATTCATGATGAACGAAGCCAGGCTGTCCCCACTGTCCGGCCTCGGTGAGCCATAATGCGATATTGATCAAGCTAACAGATTTTTGGGTTCATGCAAGTGTTTTAGACCGTCGCAAAAAATCGTCTTGCAATTCACCCGCACTTTTGGCATCATGCCGAGGTTAGCGCGCAATTCGGGGCACACACACCATGAATCACCTAGATCATATTTTGCGACAAGCGGAAGATTTGTTGCACACCGTTTTCAAGCACCGGCGCTTTCGGCCGGGACAGGGCGAGATTCTTGCCGCAGTTTTGGCCGGCGAACATGTGCTGGCCATCATGCCGACCGGCGGCGGCAAATCGCTGTGCTATCAACTGCCAGCCTTGCTCTTTGACGGGCTGACGCTGGTGGTATCGCCGTTGATTGCGTTGATGAAAGATCAGGTCGATCAATTGCACGCCAAAAGTTATCCCGCGAGCTTTATCAATTCCACCTTGACGCCGGAAGAGATCCGTGAACGCCTGCGCGAGGCGCGCACGGGCCGCCTCAAGCTGCTTTACGTGGCGCCCGAGCGCTTTCAGTCCGGTTATTTCATCGAACAGTTGCACGGCATGGATATTTCGTTGTTTGCCATTGATGAAGCGCATTGCATCTCGCAATGGGGCCACGATTTCCGCCCCTCCTATTTGCAATTACGGCGCGCGGTCGATACGCTCAACGCCCAACGCATTATGGCGTTGACCGCCACCGCCACGCAACGCGTGCGCGACGATATTCTCCAACAGCTCAAGCTGGACAATCCCAAGACTTTCATCGCCGGTTTTGACCGGCCGAATTTGCGTTTTACCGTTAAGCACTCCGCGGATAAAGTCAGCCATATTTGCGACTATCTCCGCCGCCACGAAGGCCTGGGCATTGTGTATGCCGGCACGCGCAAGAGTGTCGACAATTTGGTTGCCGCATTGGCCGAAGAAAAAATCAAGGCTGCCGGTTATCACGCGGGCATGGATTTGCCGGCGCGCAAATTTGCGCAAGAGTTGTTCGTGAACGAAAAAATCCGCTGCATCGTTGCCACCAATGCGTTCGGCATGGGCATCGACAAATCCAACGTGCGTTTTGTCTTGCACACCGACATGCCGGGCACACTCGAGGCCTACTATCAAGAAGCCGGGCGCGCCGGACGCGATGACGAACCGGCCGATTGCATTATCTTTTATTCGCCGCAAGATTTGTTTTTGCAGGAATTTTTTATCGACAATGACAACCCCGAACCTGGGGTCGTACACGACGTCTACGATACGTTGCGCGATGCCGAAGTTGACGTGGGCCAGATCATTCAGTGGCGCAGTGATGAAATTGCCCGCATGCTCGGCGAGAATACGACCGCCTCCCTCGTCAATGCCGCTTTGCAGTTTCTCGCAGAGATTCACTATTTGACCTTGATCGCGCCTTCGCCGGATACGCTTTATTTCAAATTGACAACCTCCAAAACTGCGCCCGTGATTCGACAGGCTCCTCAGCCCGTGATTCAACCGGCGCCACACGCGGAGAAGTCAGAGGCGCAAACAGCAACAATGCTGTTGAATTTTTTACAAGAATTCGCGGGCGACGCACCGGCCGCGTGGCATCGTCTTGATTTGCGCGAGCCTGTGCGTTTATTGCACCTCTCACGGACCCGGCTTATGCAGGATTTGGAAGCCTTGGCCGCACAAAACCTCTTGCAGATCGCCGGGCCCTTCAAACACCGCGGCATTCTATTGAGCGATCCCAAACGATCGTTGCGCTTTGACACAAACATTCTCACTCAGCGCCGCGTTGAAGCCACGGTCAAGCTGCGCCAAATGCAGCGCTATTGCGAGCTGGCAAGCTGCCGGCGGCATTTCATCCTCGATTATTTTGGTGAAAGTCATGCCTCTCCTCGCTGCGAGAATTGTGATAATTGCGGAATCGTCTGGCAGACTTCCGCCGAGGCAACGCTCTTGGCGCAGAAAATTTTGAGTTGCGTCGTGCGCATGCAAGAACGCTTCGGCACCAAAGCCGTAGCCGAAGTACTCAAAGGCTCAAGCACCGACCGCAGCCGCAATTTTGCGCAATTGTCAACCTTCGGACTTTTGCATGATCTGCCATTAAAGCAAATTGAAAAAGATATTCAACGCCTAATCGCTGCCGGTTATCTCGCACGCAGCGACGGGCAATATCCCGTGCTGCAAGTCACACCCAAAGGCTGGGAAGTGTTGCGCGGACAACGCCAAGCCGCGTTGCCCGCCCCTGCGGACGAACGACAGCGCGCAACGAGTCCCAGGAAAATCAAGGGCGGAACTCTTTTGCAAACGCTGCAGCTTCTGCGTCAAGGCTTGTCGATCAAAGAAGTGGCGCAGGCGCGCGCGTTGGAAGAGAGTACCATTTGGGGTCATGCGAAAGAATTGGCGTTGGAGGGGAAAATCGAGAATTTGGATGCTATCATTTTACCGCAGGAAGTCGACGAAATCGCAAGCTTTCTAAGCAAAACAGACACGCTGGATCGCGCGACCATCTATGATCATCTGCCGCAGCATCATCCCAGCAAAGTTTTTTTTGTGCGCGCCATTCTGCAGGCGCGGCAAAGGGGAGCAAAAATCTAGCGCGCTGCTGTCTTGATTTGTGCGGTTTTCATTTTAGTTACCGTGTTAATCAAACCTCACTTCCAGAACCGGGGTTCACATGAATTCAATTTCTGAAAAGCACACGCTTTTGATCATCGACGATCAACCGCAATTTGCCCAGGATTTCATCCTGCTTACCGGAGAAGAATTTAACGTGGTGACCGCGGCAACCGGTGAAGAAGGCTTGCGCAAATTTCAAGAGGCCGCCGCAGATCTCATTCTGGTTGATTTAAAGCTCGGGCGCGGCATTGACGGCATTGAAACGCTGCGCCGGCTCAAACAGGCTGATCCCGATGCTGCCGTCATCATCGTTACCGAGCACGCCTCTATTGAGACGGCACATCAAGCCGGCCGCCTGGGGGCCCTGGATTATTGCAGCAAAGCGCCCAATCTCAAAGAATTGCGTGCGCATCTCAAGCAGCATATGCAAAATCTCGCGTGGCGCCGCGCCTATCGCGACGAATTGCAGCGCCAGTATCCCAAATTCATTGCCGAGAGTCCGGCCATGCGCAAGCTCATCGAAGATATCGACGCCGTTGCAGCGAGTGATCGCCTGGTGCTGATCACCGGGGAATCGGGCACCGGCAAAGAACTGGTGGCGCGCGAGATTCACCGCCGCAGCCTGCGTGCGGAGCGGCCGCTGTTCGTGGTCAATTGCAGCAATCTCGCTGCGCCGTTGTTTGAAAGCGAATTCTTTGGCCACGAACGCGGCTCTTTTACCAGTGCTGACCGCCAGCAGCGCGGGAAATTCGAAGCCGCCCATCTGAGTACATTGTTTCTCGATGAAGTCGGCGATTTACCGCTGGAATCCCAACCCAAAATTTTGCGCGCGGTGGAATACGGCAAATTCAATCGCATCGGCAAAACGCATGAGCAACACGCTGACGTGCGCTTGATTGCTGCCACCAATCACGATCTCGATGATGAGACGAAGACCGGACGCTTTCGGCAGGATTTGTTTTATCGCATCAATCGCGTGAACATTCACGTGCCTCCGTTACGCCAGCGCCGTGACGATATTCCACCGTTAATCAAATATTATCTCGAATATTTCAGTCTGATGTTGCATCGCTTGCCTCCCGAGATCCCTGTTGACGTAATGCAGGATTGGCTGCAATACGATTGGCCCGGCAACGTGCGCGAGCTGACCAGCGCGATCGAGAATCTCGTCTTGTTCAGCAAAGCGGGCAAAATTGACCGCTCGCGCCTGTCCCTCCCGCTGCGCAAGAATGCTTCTCCAGAATTCTTCCTGCCGCTTTTTGATCTGCCTTACGAACAGGCCAAGGAAAAGCTGATTGAACAGTTTCAGCGTGATTATTTCCACGAAAAACTCAGACGCCATGACGGCAACTACACGCGCGCCGCTGAGGAGGCGGACGTGAATCGCGCCACCATTTATCGCATTCTCGCTTCCTGAGATTCATTGTTCCGCTTCGCCAGAGCGCGTGCGGAGGCGACTCCACATGTCTGGCCTTCTCTCCGTTGCGCGCAGACAACAACGCAAAGTCGATTGAAATCAATAGACTCCCTCGATGTTTATTCTATTAAGCGTTGCCTGAACGCAACACTTTATTGATTTTCCCCTTCCCTTCACTCCAACCACGGAACCATAACTCTTTAATTTGCGCGTTTCATTTCCAAAAATTTTTCGTCCATTCGTGGCATATGTTTTGTTTTTCGCAGGAAGCAACTCACCTGGGCTGAACAATTTTTGAGTTTTATTTTCTCCGTCGTTCATGCGGAGTTTGCCTTTGTGCCAGAATCAGCTTGATGGCACGGGGCAATCCTGCTAAGGAATCCAATAATCATGACGGCATCCCGCCTAACTGCTGCGCATTCGACCGATCGCTGGATTACGACAGCGGGGTGGATTTTGAGCGTTGCGGGAATGGTGATGCTCGTGCTCGGACTTTCAGATGTTTTGAATTTGGCGTTTTTGTTTGTGGGCGGCCTCCTCGCCATTCCCATGGGTTTGCTGCTGGTCGCTGCCGGGCAACTCATCAAACGGCTGAATATCATTGAAAAAAACACCCGCGCGAGTGCACAGCAGCGCACCTCTGATGCGCCTCCACTCAGTTAGTCGAACAAGCTTGTGACAACGTTGTCAGGCTGGCGATCGCTGGGCATGTTTGATTAAATTTCATCGCCAAATCACGGGGAAAGAGATGATTTGGCAATGCGAAGGATTGCCGCCTGCCCGAGCCGGGGTGGGGGGACGGCTCGGGATATTTCGGAAACGGACGCGCGTTTCAATCATCCCGCACCCCGAGGTTGTGATAAGCAAATTGCTTACCGAATACGCCTATAGCTTATAGCTTTCGGATAAAAAAATACCATCTTTGCCCGCATTCACACCATTTTGCAGAAAAGACTTGGCTTGAAACCACATTTCTCGACGAAGAGGGCTACGAAATTTCAGAGGCTGGCGATCGTTGGACGTGTTTGATTAAGTTTCATCACCAAATCATGGGGAAACGTATGATTTGGCGATGTCAGGATTGCCGCTTGCCCGAGCCGGGATGGGGGGACGGCTCGGGATTTTATTTGAAATAGAGGTGTGAGCTTTGATCATCCATCAGTGGTTCGAATGAGCTGTCACTATCACCCAACCAGTCCAATCATCGGTAAATGTCCACGCTGCAAAACCGACTACTGCAGCGCGTGTACGGCGCGTTTTCGATTGAATGGCTTTGAAACTGTTTGCCTTGACTGCGGTGCTGCTCTCGTGATGAAGCGATTACGGGCCGCCATGAATCTTGCATTGCTTGGTTTGTTACTGTTCATGTGGATTTGCACCGCCTCCCATCAAACCGCAGCCCTCGTGCCGTTCATGGGTTTGGTGGGAGGCTATTTCTTTTGGGCAACCTACTGGGGCTGGCACACGAGCAGCTTTGATTGGGCCTCGTTGGCGCAACGCTGGGACAGTCTTCCCGGACGGAAATGGTTGTGCACAGTTCTCTTGCTGGGCACACGCCTGGTTGTTGCGGCAACGATCGGCATTTTTCGCGAAGGAATCAGGCTGCCCTGGCTGGCGGCAGAAACGCTGCGGCGGTGGAAAATCAGAATGAGCACAGTAAAATAGCATTTTCAAGCATAGATCTCCAAAAACGTACTCGCCTCATTCCAACCTGTAATTCATTTCTGCTTTGCATTCCATAAAATCTCAGTTACGTCTCTCATCGCACTTGCAAGAGTCTTGACATTTCAATCGTTTGGCGTGTTACAATCTTGACACCGTCAATCTGGTACGCGAATTGATTGCAGCAGAACCAAAGATGGCTAGGACACGGCCCATCCCAAATCCCCAAACCGCCCCGACGTAGGAAGCTGTCGTGGGCGGTATTCTATTTTGCAAAGTTGACAGGATCGTTTACCAGGCTAGGACGGCCTATTTGTAAACTCATGTCAACATTCTGCAGCAAAAGTGCAGGCACAACATTTCAGGAAGGCCGATGCGTATCTTGAGTTCAAGCCAGTACATTCGTTCTCTCTTGTATCGTCTCTTCGTTTTTCGGCTCATTCTTGCCACCCTCCTGCTCCCCATTGAAGTATTGCTAGCCGGCGATGAGGCTCCCCTGGTGTTTTCTTCAGTGATTGTTCGCAGCATGCGTAGCGGCAACTGGTCTGACGCCGCAACCTGGTCAAGCGGCAAAATCCCCTCGCAAGGCGATCAGGTGTTGATTGATGCGGGGCACACCGTGACGTATGATCTCGTTTCCCAGGAAGCGATTCGCTTGATTCACGTGCGCGGCAGATTGCTATTCTCTCGCACGCAGAATACCCAGCTTGATGTGGGCATGATCATCCTGCAAAACAGCGATACCGTCGATGAGAATTTCCATTGCAGCGTGCGCCATGAATCAGTCTATTTGGGCGAGCCACGGCCCACGCTCGAAGTCGGCGCGCCCTTGAATCCCATTCCCGCGCATCTCACCGCGCGCATTCGTCTGGTTGATTTCGCCGATATGCGCGATGATTGCGGTCCGGGCATTATCAGCTACGGCGGGCGCATGGATTTTCATGGCACGCCGCTGAACAAAACCTGGAGCAAGCTCGGCCAAACCGCCGGCCTGGGCGCGACCACGATCATGCTCTCGGATTCGGTGAATTGGAAGGCGGGCGATCATATCATCATCACCGGCACCAACAAATTCGAGAGTTTCAAAAGCGACGGAGACACCTTTCGTGGCAAAGACAAAGCGCATACCGAGGAAAACTATATTGCATCCATTTCTTCCTCCGGCAAAGTGATGACGCTGGCAACGCCGCTGCGCCACAACCATCTCGGCGAAGGCGAGTTTCGCGCCGAAGTGGCGAATCTCTCACGCAATGTTGTCATCGAATCAAAAGATCCGAACGGCGTGCGCGGCCACACGCTCTATCATTTCAACAGCCGCGGCAGCATCAGCTACGCGGAGTTTGCGCATCTCGGCAAGCTCAACACCCTGGCGCGCTATCCCATCCATTTTCATGTGTTGGGTGATTCGCATCGCGGCGCCAGCGTGATCGGCGCTTCGATTTGGGATTCACACAACCGCTTTGTCACGATTCACGGCACGAATTATCTGGTGGTGCGCGATTGCGTCGGTTATCAATCCGTTGGTCATGGATTTTTCATGGAAGACGCTACGGAAGTTTTTAATTTGTTCGATCGCAATCTTGCCGTACTGGGTTACAACCATACCAGATTGCCGGAACAGGCGCTGGCTTACGACGAAAATGCCGGCGCGGGTTATTGGTGGGCGAACGGCATGAACGCGTTCATCAACAATGTTGCGGCAGAATGCGATCGCTATGGTTTCCTGTACGAAGTTCCGCCGGAAATCCGCGGCCGTGTGCAGCAGCCTGATGGCTCTTTTCAAGATAATGTACAAATCAACACGCTGCCGTTTTTGCGCTTTGACGGCAATGAGGCGCACGGCATGATGATGTACGGTTTCAGCGGCGAAGGCGATGCGACCGCTGACAATCCGTTCATTATTCGAAATCAAAAAAGTTGGCAACTGCGCTATGGTTTGAAGGCGATCGGCAATCATACACTTGTTGAAAATTTCAATGTTTGGTCGGCAAGTTATGGCTTCTATGGCACCGCCGCCAAAAATGTCAAACTGGTCGGCATGCAAGGCAAGTCCCTGTCGCAGGTTTCGCTGGAGTTTTATGAAAAGCCCGAGGGTTTGCACACGTTTGAAAACATCATACTCGATGACACCGGGCAATATCCGTTTCGCATCACGGGACGCGACAACCGTGAATTGCCGGCTGAAATTCATGTGCGCAATTATACTCTGACGAATGTCGAAGACAATAAAATCGGCGCGGGCAGCGAGACGGAT
>QEVD01000186.1 GCA_003576975.1 Candidatus Zhuqueibacterota bacterium | reverse complement strand
TCCTGGCGATTTTTGCGTGCAATTTTCGAAAAGCGTTCGCAGGCGAATGAAAAACTAAAACGGCTCAATCCGATGTGCCTGCCAGCTCGGTATTACAAAACCGGTTGAGATTACGTTTTGAGCAAGCGGAATGTGCCCCGCCACCTGATTAAACCATTTAAAAACCATGTTCTTCGGAAAGTCGCGGCGAGAGACGGCGAAGAGTTGATGCAAGCAGTATGCCGGTGGCGAGAAGGGGCGATTTACAACAAGCGAATAAAAATACTCGCTTGCGCAATCGGCGATTAAACTTGATGTCCCCAACTTTCAAATGATAAGTGAGGCTAACAAAATGCGGTGTATCTGTTCGGATTGCCGGCGGGTCGTTATGAAATCGCTGGCAGGCGCGTCTTTTCAGAACGCTTCAGATTACACGATTGCTAAGATTGTCACATGAGCACGACAGCGTTTCGTTTTGATTTTACTATTTTTCTTGGTGCGATCATTCAGGCCGTAAACTTGTAAAGCGTCAAACATTGGAGCCGCGTTCTTAATGCTTCACAGGATTCTTGCAGAATGACATTAAACGCGAGGTTTGCCCTGACTTGGCGTTATCGTATTAGGGCGCGGCTTCATCTTCCCGAATCAAATACAACCGATTATCTTCCACGCGATACAGCATCGGCGCGATTTGAATTTTGGGATAGCGCAGACGCAAGCGTTTGGCTTCGCTCAAAATAAAATCGATTTCATTGCCGATTTCGAACATGGGAGAAAAGTGCATGAAATGATCCTCCGCCCACGCGTCCTCCCAACCGGCATTCTGCACCAACCCCTGAATGAAGGCTTCTTTTCTCGCCGTCAAATTCACCATGCCACATTGATTGTGCCCGATAAGGGCGATGTATTTCACTCCGCCGATGGCAATAGCATAGGAAACTTTGAATTCGCTGTAGCGCAAATTGGCCCCGCCGGCGCGAATGATATAAGCAAAGTTATCGGGGATTTGCAGATGTTTGCGATTATCCATACACATGCCGATCAAAAGCTGGGCTTGTGTGTAGGTTTCCAGCGGGCGATTGAGATTATGGTATTCCAGCAGCAGCGCAATGGGGGAGCTCCGATATTGGGGAAAAATATCGTCGCGGCTAGCGACATTGACGAGGCGATTCATGATGGCAGATGAGGCTTTTGGGAGGGTGAGCGACTTGGGAGGCGGGCGCTAAGAATTTTGCAGCCGGCCCCGGCAGATTCACGGCATCACAATGCAAAAGAGGATAAACTTTGTCAAGAGGAGATTTCGGCAGCGTTAGAAGGCGTGCCCGAGCTGAACATACACACGCTTCTGCCGGCCCTCGAATAAGCCGAAGGCCACGCCGAACGGGCCGAGAGGGGTGTCCAGCGCAAGCGCGATGCCGGCGCCGTTGCGAATCTTGCGGTAAGAGGTGTCGCGGCGATCGACCCACACGCCGCCCCAATCATAGCGCAGACTGATATAGGTATCGAGCCAGGGGCGTTTGCGCAGTTGATAGCGATACTCGATGCTGCCCAGCACCAGATGCCGGCCGACAAATTCCTGGTCGCGCAAGCCGTAAATTTCGTGCGGCCCGCCCAGCTTGAATTGTTCATAGAACGGGGTGTTTTCCTCGGCCGTGCCGCCGGTGAGGCGATAATGCAGCGTATGCGGGCCGATCGAATCGAACGATTCCACTTGCGCTTGAAATTTCGAAAACGAGGCGGAGGTGCCGTGGTACGGTTTGAAATATTCATACGAAACGTTGAGAAAGCGGCCGGTGCGCGTGAACAGGAAGCGGTCGCGCGTATCCAAAATCGAGCGCACAGCGATGCTATTGAACCGGCTGGTGCCGACGGGATAGCCGCTGCCGGAGATGCTGCGCAAGCGCACCTCTTCCGTGCGGAACTCCACCGCCAACCCTCCCCACCGGCTCACTTGCTGGCCGAGCGTCGCGCGCATGCCGGCGCGCCGGTCGGCATATTCGCCGAGCGGCATCGCGCGGCCGGGAACATAAGTGACGTTATTGCGCCGTTCATGATAGAGACTCGTCGACAGCGTCAAATACGTGCGTGCAATGCGATCAGCGCGCCAGGACAAGCGCGCCACTTGATCGCGCTCGCCCAGATTGCCATGTACGAACAGCTTGTTGCCTCCGCCCAAAAGGTTTTCCGTTCCGATTTCGGTGAATACCCGGCTGCCGCGCTCGCTTTCGTGAAATCCACCCAGCCGCACAATCGTGGAAGGTTTTTCTTCCACCTTAATTTTGACCAGGGCGCCGCCGCTGGGAAGGCGAAGCAGGCTGTAGCTGGCTTTTTCAAATATGCCGGTATTATGCAGCCGATCCACGCCCTCACGCGCAATGTTCGAATTAAAAATTTCTCCGGCTTCGAGCGAAAATTCCCGCAACACCACGAACTCCTGTGTCCTGTGCAACCCTTCAATCACAAGATCCACAATCCGGCCTTCATCGACTTCAATTGTCAAGGCGCCGGTGGCTTCCTCAAAGCTCACGCTGCGAATCTCCGCCAGCGCGTAACCGTCCTGGCGATATTTCTCCACCACGTTGGTCAAATCTTGCTGGCCGCGTTTATGATTCAGCGCCCTGCCGAGCCGTGTTTGCAGACAATCGAACAGAAGCGCCGCGGAATAAACGGTATTGCCGGTGAATTGCACGCTGCGAATGATGGGATTTTTTTGCGCCTCGAATCGAAGGGTGTCGCGCTGCAAAACGGCGCGCACCTCGCGGTAATCGCCGCCGGCATAAAGGTCATCGACTTCAGCTTGAATTTGCGCCGCGCTGAGCATCCTGGCGACGCCATTGCTGCCGGCTTGCAATATGAGGCGCGACTCGGCGGCGCCATTGTCGGGCAAGTCCACATGATGCACCGTGAACAGCGCATCGCTGGAGTCATTTGCTTCCTGTTGCGCGTTTGCGCAAAGTTTGCGAATGCGATCCATCTGCGCCAGGGTTTGTTCATAGCCCGCCTGGATCAATGAATCGGGATTGGTAAAATCCAACGAATGGCGCGGATCATTTTTGAATGAAATCAAGACATCTGCTGCTCGCGCTTGCGCGAGATTGTGTTCCTGCTGCATGATCGTCGTGACCTGGTCGGCAAATTCCCACGGCGCGGTGAGGTTGTCTTTCGCGCGAAGATTAGAGGTGGCGTCCACCGCGATGACGATTTCCATTCCCATGCGGCGCACGACGTCGACCGGAATATTGTTGAGCAAGCCGCCATCGACCAGCAGCAAATCTTGCCGGGGCACGGGCGAGAGCAAAAACGGAATGGCGGCGGAGGCGCACATGGCCTCGGCAAGATCGCCTCTGTCGATGACGATTTCTTTGCCGCTGTAAACGTCAGTTGCCATCGCGCGGAAGGGAATGCGCAAATTATCATAGCTCGAGTTGGCCCAATAATTGGCTTTAAGCGTCAACTCAGTCAACACCGATTGCAATTTTTGGCCCGCGGTCAAAGCGCGCGGCAAAACCGGCTGCCAGCCGCGCAAGCGTAACTGCAAATACGTGCGGTCGCGATCCTGCTTTTGCGAGAGCAGAAGGTCGCGCCGGGAGGGCTCATCCTGCATCAATGTATCCCAGTCAAGCTGCAGCGCGACGTCGCGCAATTGGCGCGCGGAATAGCCGGCTGCGTACAAACCTCCCAAAATGCTGCCCATGCTCGTGCCCACAATCAAATCAATTTGAATGTGGTTTTCTTCAAGCGCCTGCAACACGCCGATGTGCACCAGGCACCGGCTGCCGCCCCCGCTCAACGCCAGGCCGACGCGGGGATGCGCTAGTTCATAAAACGCCGTGAACGCACGCGGCGGCCTCACCTGTTTGCCCAGGCGCGGCGTGAAAACAGGAATTTCTGAAGCGCGGGAAGAATCCGCCGCAGAGGCTGAGCGGGAAGAGCCGGTGTTTGTAAGCGCTGCCACGTCTTGTTCGAAGCAGATGATCAGTAAAACAAAGGCGAGAACGAAGGCAGCCGGCGGGCGATTCGGAGAGACTGAATTCACTAACATTCCTGCACTCGACACGCGACCAATTGGAATAAAAAAGGGTCACAGCCAAGATGCCATAACCCTTTTTCTTCATTTGCGGGGCCGACGGGACTTGAACCCGCGGTCTTCGGCTTGACAGGCCGACGTGTTAACCAGGCTACACCACGACCCCGTGCAATTTACAAGCGGCAAATTGCAGCCAGCAAAACAAACAAAATGTCTATTCGAGTTCTGCGATGGTCTCTTGCAAAGTGGGCGATAGTGGACTTGAACCACTGACTTCCTGCTTGTAAGGCAGGCGCTCTAACCATCTGAGCTAATCGCCCGGTTCAGCGGGAGGGGCGAATGCGATGGTCGTGATCCGGCCCCGCTGGTGCGGCTAACGCCCGTTCGTTTTGGCGCCTTCGGTTAGCGCGCCGCTCTTGTTTTGATAAAGAATGGCTACCGGAATAATGACGCAATAGCCGACAATCAGCAAAATTGGAGCAACCGTCAAAGACATAAAACTGTTCACCGGCGGCTGCGCCAGCGCAACATATCCCAGAATAATAACCAGCACACCCAGCGCGAACAGCAAGTAATTCGTGCGCGTGAACGTAAGCTGCTCGGGAGCTTTGAGCGCGCTTTTGCGCCCGGCTTTGCGAAGTTCTTTTGCTTTGACTTCTTTCATAAAAATGCCTTATTTTTGCGACGCGCAATATAAGAAAGGGTCGGCTCTTTGTCAACGAAAATATCCCGTAAAATACGTGCAACATTTCCGGGTTTGTTCATTCTTTACGTGCAAACGTGCCGGATTATTCCTATTTTCTTATAAATTGACGCGCTCAAATGGATGCTTGTCCAGATTTGTGCGGCCGCACGCCTCTGGAATAGTTCCCCTCCTGTACCCGCTTTCACTGCAAGGAGTTTGCATGAAGAAACGCATGAAGTCGTATGAAATGGTTCCCGATCGGTTCAAAAAGAAATATCTCGAGTTTTACGACGAGCTTTATCATCCCGAGCACAGCGTCATCGACATAAAAACAAAAGAGCTGATCGCGCTGGCCGTATCGCTGGCAGCCGGATGTCATGGCTGTTTCAAGGGCCATGTGACCAAAGCGGTGCGCTATGGCGCCACCCGCGAAGAAGTCGGTGAAGCCATCAGCATTGCCGTAGCCATCAACGCCGCTTCCATCGTCGACCGTACGGATATTGCCAATTTTGATTTTGACCTTGTGCAACGCCTGTGGGAACAGCACCAAAACGGCGAGATGGACGCCGACGATGTCAGTTCCCCGCCCAAGCTCTCCTGAAGAGGACGATTAAAATACTTCTCGTTTTCTCATAAACCGCCAGGATACGCGAATATGCGCTGTTGGGGGGGGATTTCGCGTTTATGCGTGCGTCTTCGCAATTTGAAAAGTTTGAAAGCTTCTTGAAAATCTTTCCTGCGAAGAGCGTGAGGTAAGAAATATTCCTTCTCACGCTCTTTGTCTTCGCTTTTTCCTCCCGACTTTCGCCTTGCTTCTTTTGGCCTTTTCGTATACTTTCCTGGCATGTCCTTGCAATCTTCTTCAACGTTTAATGCGCGTTTTCGCCAAACTCTGATTACGCGCAAGAGCCTCCTCTGCGTCGGCCTCGATCCTGAAATCGAAAAACTGCCGGCCGGCTTGCCGCACACGGCCGAGGGTCTGGTGAAATTTTGCCTGGAGATCATTGCGGCAACAGCAGAATTTGCCGCGGCTTTCAAAGTGAATTTCGCTTTCTTCGAAGCGTTGGGGCGCCCCGGTTGGCAAGCGCTGTCAGATGTTGCTGCAGCCTTGCCGGCATCCACGATCAAAATCGCGGATGCGAAACGCGGCGACATTGCCAATAGCGCGCGGCTTTATGCCAAAGCTGTTTTTCAAGAACTGCCCTTCGACGCCCTGACCGTCAATCCTTACCTCGGCGAAGATGCGGCTTTGCCGTTCTTGGAGGAGGCTTCGAAAGGCGTATTTTTTCTTTGCCGTACTTCAAATCCCGGCAGCGCAGTGATGCAACACATTCCAACGCAACAGAGCGACGGCGCTACAACGCCGTTGTATTTGCATGTGGCCGGATTGGCGACGTGCTGGAACGTGCATGACAATGCCGGACTCGTGGTGGGCGCCACACACGCGGCAGAGTTGACAAAAATTCGCGAGCATTGCCCAACCCTGCCTTTTCTCATTCCCGGCGTTGGCGCACAAGGCGGGGATTTGGAAATGGCGGTGCGCGCCGGCGCCACCGCCTCCGGCGATCTTGCCATCATCAATGCCAGCCGCGCGATTATCTTTGCCGATCGCGGTATGAATTTCGCCGAAGCCGCGAGGCGCAGCGCAAAAAAATTGAAAGACGATATGCAATCCCTATTGGCCCGATAAGTTCCGCTGAATTCAAATTGCCTGAGAACCGCGCTTTGAGTCAAAGCCACACCTGAAACGACATGCCCGGAATCATAAATCTCAACCTCAACGGCTCAACCTCCAATCTTGGCGCCGGCTTCGATGCCCTGGGCCTGGCGGTGGAATTGCCGTTGCGCGTGACGTGTCACATCGACGGCAGCAAATCAGGAACCATCTCCGCGCACGGCGAGGGCGCGAACGAAATTGCCAATCGCGAGGACAATCTCATTGCAAAGGCATTTCACTACGCCTGCATGAAAATCAATCGCAAGGCGCCGCGCCTCGCATTTGAGATTGATAATCGCATACCGCTCAAGCGCGGCCTGGGCAGCAGCGGCGCCGCGATTGTCGCGGGTTTATTGGCGGCCAACGCTTACTTCGATCATGCTCTCTCCCAACAGCAACTGCTCGATCTCGCCTGCGGGCTGGAGGGTCATCCGGAAAATGCCTCGGCCTCTCTGCTCGGCGGCTTGACGGTCAACGGCGTCGAAAATGGCGGGGTGATTTGCGCGCGTTTTGCGCCGCCGGCAAATTGGGTTGCGGCGTGCTTTGTTCCGGATCTGGAGATTGCCACGGAAGAGGCGCGCCGCGTGCTGCCCTCTTCGCTAGCCCGCCACGAAGCCGTCAGCAATTTGCAGAGTACGGCCATGATGGTGGCCGCTTTCGCGCAGAAGAATCCCGAGTTGCTGCGCTTCGCCACGCGCGATGCGATTCATCAACCTTATCGCAAGAAACTCATTCCGGGGTATGATGACATTACCGGCGCGGCGTTGCACGCCGGCGCTTTTTGCGCATTTATCAGCGGCTCCGGTTCTACGATGCTGGCAATTTGCGAATCTGCGCGCAGTGCTCACATCGTCACGGCGATGCAAGCGGCGGCGCGCGCGGGCAACCTCGCTGGCCGGGCGATGATCTTGCCGTTTGCTTCCCGTGCGGCAGAAGTAACAACGTCATAAGGGCTGCAAGCAACAGAATCCCGGCAGCGTTGTTTTATCCCATTTGATTGATGCGCCGGCAGCAATAAAAACATATTCACTTGCCAGATTTGTTCAAACGATGAGGAACCAGCTATGATCGCAGATTTCAAAAACACGGTTTATCTCGATTACTCGCAGCCCGCCAATCAGCAAGCGATGCAACAGGCATTGCGCGAGGTGGAAGCGCAAAGCTCGCGTGAATACGCGCTGTTCATCGACGGAAAAGAAGTCAAAACCGGCACGCTTAAAAAATCTTACAACCCTTGCGAGAAAACGCAAGTGATCGGCGCGTTTCATCAAGCCGGCGTGAAAGAAGTGGATTTGGCGATGGCGGCCGCGTTGCGCGCGTTTGAATCCTGGAAGCATACGGATCCCAAAGAACGCGCCATCGTGATTTTCAAAGCCGCGGAAATCATGCGCCGCCGCCGCCACGAGCTTTCCGCGCTGATGGTTTTGGAAGCGGGCAAAAATTGGAGCGAAGCCGACGGCGACACTGCCGAGGCCATCGACTTTCTCGATTTCTATGGCCGTGAAATGCTGCGCTATTCCGAGCGCCAACCGGTGACGCCGATTGCGGGCGAATACAACGAGCTGGTTTATATTCCGCTGGGCGTCGGCGTGGTGATTCCGCCGTGGAATTTTCCGCTGGCCATTCTTACCGGCATGGCGAGCGCGGCGATCGTCACCGGCAACACGGTGTTGCTCAAACCTGCGAGCGACACACCTGCCATCGGTTATCGCCTCGTGGAAATTTTTCAGGAAGCGGGCTTGCCGCCGGGTGTGCTGAATTATATTCCCGGCAGCGGCAGCGAGATTGGCGATTATCTTGTGGGACATCCGAAAACGCGCTTTATTTCCTTCACCGGCTCAAAGGAAGTGGGGTTGCATATCAACGAACTCGCCGCAAAACCGCAGAAAGGCCAAATTTGGATTAAGCGCATCGTCGCGGAAATGGGCGGCAAAGACGCGATCATCGTTGATGAAGACGCCGATCTCGCGGCGGCAGTCGAGGGTGTGGCCCTGAGCGCCTTCGGTTTTCAGGGACAGAAATGCAGCGCCTGTTCGCGCGCCATCATTCATACCAAGCTTTATGATGAGTTTGCCGAGCGCCTGGTCGAACGCACGCGCAAGATCACTCTCGGCCCGGTGAAAGATCCCGCTAACTGGATGGGCGCGGTGATCAATGCCGCGGCGCAGGAGAAGACGATGCAGTACATCGCGATCGGCAAACAGGAGGGCAAGCTCATTTGCGGCGGCGAGCAGGGTCCGGACAGCGGTTACTTCATTCAGCCGACGATCTTCCGCGACGTTGCGCCGAACGCGCGCATTGCCTGCGAGGAAATTTTTGCGCCCGTGCTGGCGCTGGTGAAAGCAAAAGATTTCTCGCATGCCATTGACATTGCCAATGCCAGCGAATATGGCCTGACCGGCGCGGTGTACACGCGCGACCGCGATAAAATCGCGCGCGCGAAACGCGATTTTCATTGCGGCAATCTTTACATCAACCGCAAATGCACCGGCGCGTTGGTGGGCGGCAATCCCTTTGGCGGTTTCAACATGAGCGGCACGGACTCCAAAGCCGGCGGCCGCGATTATTTGCTGTTGTTCCTGCAAGCTAAATCGATTTCAGAGAAGTTATGAGGCATTAACCGCCCGGGCGCTTTGTAATGACGCAGAAGATAGCGCCCGGGCGGTGGTTTATTTGGAGTGAATTCGCAAAGTTGCATTGCAGTCGGACAATGTGTATCTTTCCGCCGCAACGATTCTACCAACTCTGGAGGCCGTACATGACTAAAGTGATTCTACAAACCGATAGTGCGTGGACCCGCAAAAAGATTGAATCAGCCATTGATTCGGAAAAAACGCTTTTGCAAAGAGCGCTGCGAAAAACCGAGGAAAAAATCAAAGCGTTTGAACAAAAGCACGGCAACCTGGATCGGGCGTCGCTGTACGGTAAGATTGACGATATGGAGTTATTGGAGTGGGAGGGAGAGATCGAAGTTTCGCAAAAACTGAGGGAACAACTCGCTTCGTTTCAGGAGATAACGATTGAATATCAATGA
>QEVD01000185.1 GCA_003576975.1 Candidatus Zhuqueibacterota bacterium | reverse complement strand
CTCCCAATCGGCTTTTGTGCTCACATTGCTCAACTCGCCGGGTTTACTGCCATCCACCAAAAACGCCGGAGCCGGATAGTTGCGCAACTCCGCCGGCGCGGGCAAACCCGCCACGCGCATGTTTTTGATCACGGGCAGCGGGGAGAGCTGGCAGAGATAGGGGCTTTCTTCGCCGTGCAATTGAATATGCGTGAGCGCGGCAACTTCCGCGGTAAGATGCAACGTTTCCGGATCGGGATTCACGAAAACGCCTACGCGCGCCACGTGCGCCGGCAATTGTTCGCCAATGCGTTGCGCTGCTTCGGCATCCATGCAGCGCGAGCTTTTGGGATAGAAGACGAAACCGACGGCCGCGGCGCCCAACTCCACCGCGAGCAACGCATCTTCCATGCGAGTAATGCCGCAAATTTTTACCGGAAGGATGTTCATGATACTCCTCATCATGGTTGCACGATGATACGTTGCGCAAATCGTTTTGGGGTGCGGTTATGCCAGTCTTTCGGATCGCAAGCAACAATCGCACAACGTTGTTAAACTCTCCATGTCAAACGCTAGACCCGCAGGAATTCACTCGCATATCTGCGGCAGGTTCGGATCACATGGCAGTTTTGCTTTTCTGATTTTCCCCCGCACACGGGTGATTCCTGTTAGGTTGCCAGAACACAGCGTTTACTATACCGACAATCCCCGCTGCTTGCGAGAATACAATTTCAAAATTGTTAATGCTGCCGGCAATTCGCCGGTTACGGCTTTCGCATTTTGGGACGCGCTTCGCAAAATCTTCCGGCTGATTGTGAGGTGCGCCAATCATCGCAACTTTGTCCACCATCAAGAGTATTCATGCACGCCGGCGTTGCAACAATAATTTGGAGAGAGGTAGGTTTCGTTTGGCAGATTTGCCGCAGCAAGGTTCAATAGATCGTGGCTTTCAAAAATGGCCGCGCAATATATAGAATGAACCTGCGAGAGTCAAGCTTGATTTATGAAATTCGAGGTATTTGAATAAAGTTTTATACCCTTGCGGCATGCGGCATTTTTTATAAATGCTGCCCCGATCACCGGGTGAGCAATGCCAGCAAACGCGGCGCGATTTCTTCGATGCGAAGCATATCCGGCAATGCGATTTCTTCAGGCAAACCCCAAAAACAAGTCGGCACCAGATTCTTGGTATGCGTTTTTATCGAAAAGTCTTCAAAATTGCCATGATCGCTGGTGAGCACAACCACGGTTTGCTGCAAATCCGTGTGGGTGAGAACGGTTTCAAGTAAAATATCAAGACGCTCGACAACGGTTTTTGCGTCCTCAAGGTTGCGGCTGTGGCCGGCCATGTCAGTCAGGAAAAATTCGAACAGCGTGAAATCCGCCTGACGGCTGAGGTCAACGAGAATCTTCGCGCTTGCCGCCGGCGTGCGCAACGGCGCTTCTTCACCCATGTCGCGCAGAAACTGGTTGGTGAGATCATGCGAAACCGCGCGGCCGGCGCGCAAATCTTCCATCGTGAGCCAGGGAAAGCCGCCGGCCAGCAGCGCGCGCGTGCTCGCAGAAACACGTTCGCCGCGGCGCTCGAAATATTGCTGTGACAACGCATTGGCAAACACGCCCTTCTTTCCCAAGGCCGCGACGCGTTTGAAGAGACTGGCGTCATCGAGCATGCGTCGCAACGTGAGGGTGGGCAACGCGGACACGTGGCGACCGGCCGCGGCGGCGGCGTTCTGCCCCGTGAACAATGCGGTTTGCCCGGTGGCGCTTTGCGGCAGGCCAGGCACCTCCATGTCCACGCGCGTTGGAACAACGCGGCCGGTGTGCGGCAGCCGCGGGCGCGGCGCATCTTTGAAAATGCCGAGATAGCGCGATTGAAAACGCGCAAGCGGATTGTTTTCGAAATCACGGTCGCCGATGCCGAGGCCGTCAATAAACAACAGAAGAACACGCATAAATCATTCACTCGCTTGTGCAGCGTTTACTTGAGAGTTCGTTTGCCGGGCGTTATTGCTGTGGACGCAGCGTAAAACTATTTCAGGGGATTCCGCTTTAATACCGCGCCCAGTTGATTTTTAAGCCAAAGGGCTTATCTTAACCGGACTCAAACACCCTATCGCTAACGGAGGAGAACGATCATGAGTTTGGCCCGTCAAACGTTGCTGTGGATCTCAGAGAATCGCAAACTGCGCCAGGCTTTGCCGCGCTATCTTTTCATCCGGCGCGCGGTGTCGCGCTTCATGCCGGGCGAGGAACTGGCAGATGCTTTGCAAGCCGCGGAAAACCTGCGTGCAAACAACATTACCACCATTCTCACGCGTCTCGGTGAAAATGTTTCACAAAACGCGGAAACGCGCGAAGTCACGCAACATTATGTGGAGGCCCTACCGCAAATTCAACAGCGCGGTCTCGACGCCTACATTTCCGTCAAGCTCACGCAGCTCGGCCTTGATTTTGACGAAGAACTATGCTTGCAGAATCTCACGGCCATCGTCGCGCGCGCGGCGGCGTTCAACAACTGGGTCTGGGTTGATATGGAACAAAGCATGTACGTCGACCGCACGCTGTCCCTCTACAAAAAAATTCGCCGGCAATATGCCAATGTCGGCGTTTGTGTGCAGGCCTATCTCTACAGAACGAAGGACGATCTCTCAGACCTGCTGTCGCTTTCGCCCGCTATTCGCCTGGTGAAGGGCGCTTACATGGAACCGGCCGACATAGCTTATCCCGAAAAGGCGCGTGTCGATGCAAACTATCTTGCGCTCGCGCAATTCTTATTCGACCACGTAAAAACGCACGGCGTCACAGTCGGCATTGCCACGCATGACAAAGTCTTGATCCCCAAAATTCAACGCGCGGCGGAAGCAGCCGGCTTGACTAAAAACGATTATGAATTCCAATTGCTCTACGGCATTCAAACGCCGGAACAATTGCGCCTGGCGGCTGCGGGTTACCGCATGCGCGTGCTGATCAGTTACGGCAGCTACTGGTTTCCGTGGTACGTGCGCCGGCTGGCCGAGCGTCCCGCCAACGTCTTTTTTGTGCTCAAAAATTTGATCTCGTGAAACGGCGCTTTCAGGCCAGGCGAATGCCGCAGGTTCCCCGAAACGTCTCTCCCGAAGCCAGCACGATAAGCCCTTCGCCGCTATTGAAGGCATCACTGTTGCACGTCATGGGATTGACGGCAATGGCGTCGCGTGACGGTGGAATGTAGAGGTAGATAAAATTGTATTTTTGCGGCCCGATTTCCAAGCCGAATTGCAGGCGCAGATTGAGCTGCGGATGATAAAGCTCGAGCGCGGCAATGCCGTCGTCGTGCGGCGCAAACTGAAAAAGGGTGTCGAGCCGCAAACCGCGCAGCGCAACGAAATCTTGAAACGCGGGGGTTTCATCCAGCATGCCGGTGGGCAGCATGCGCTGATCAAGCTCGACCTTGTAGGCCGTCGGCAAACGCAGCATCAGCTCATCCACCGAGCCACCGATTTTGAAGTAGGGATGCCAGCCCGCGCCCAGCGGCATGGTATTGGTGTCGATGTTTTTGATTTCCGTGGTGCAGATAAAGCCTCGTTCGGCGTGCAAGGTGTAGGTGATGTCGGTGCGGAAGAGAAAAGGATAACCGGGAATTTCGCCAAGATATTTATCCCCCAAGCGCAGCGAAATGCTGTCCGCTTCCTCGCGCACACTCTCGATCTGCAAGTGGCGATGGGCATAAAAACCGTGCCGGGCATGATGCCGATCCGCCTCGTTGATGGGAAGCTGGTAAACATGATCCTGAAAAAAATACTGCCCGTCTTTAACGCGATGGGGAAAAGGAATCAAGTGCCAGCTTTTGCAATGCTGATCGCTGATGAAATCGCTGCGCTTTTTGTAGCCTTGAATAATGGGATAAAGCTTCTTCCCCTTCGCCAGGATCAAGGAATTGACGTTCCCGCCAAACTCGGGCATGAACGTGACGCGTTCGCCGGTTTTTGTATTGGTCAACTGCAGCCGGACCGCGCCATCGAGAGTGTCTTGCTCGAACGTGAACATGGCAAATCCTCGCATGTTTCAGAATAGGTAAACGAGCACAAGGTGATATTTTGTTCAAAATGTTTATCGTCGCTCCTTGATAAATCATCCCGGTCTTGCACGATTTTAAAACATGAGCCGCACATACCGCCGCAATTAACGGCCAACTCACGGGCTAGTGATCGGCATCGGCGACGCCGGCCGCTTCTGCAAAACGCCCTCTTCCTTCATGAGGTTTTCGATATCATCCAGCTCCGCCGGCACGAAATCGCTGAAATTCTCCACGCCGGTTTCCGTGACGGCCACGACCTCCTCGAGGCGCACATATTGTTTCTCCTCCGGAATCCAAATCATCGGATCGATGGAGAAAACCATCCCGGGCTGCAACAAACTTTTCTTGTAATCTCCGACATCATGCACCGCCATGCCCACCGGATGCGAAAGATGCCCGCGAAACTTCAACGCCTCGCGACAGGCTTTTGCGTGGATCGGTTTTGAGAACGTCGCCGAGTTCAAATACTTCTCCATCACCGCCGCGCATTCATCCATAATTTGATTTGCGCTGACGCCGGGCCGAATATGCTTGAGCAGGGTGTTGCGGTAAGCCAGAATGAAGCCGCACAACTCCCGCTGCGCCGGCGTGAACTTGCCGTTCACCGGCCACATGCGCGCGATGTCGCTGGTGTAGTAACGGTAATCCGGCGCATAATCCATCAACACAAGATCGCCGTCTTGCAACGCATCGCTGTTGTGAAAATAATGCCCGAGCCAGGCATTCGCGCCGCCGGCCGTGATCGAGGGGTAACCTTCGCGGCGGGCGCCGTTGATTTGAAAAATGTAGCGTGCCGCGGCATCGAGTTGATATTCATAAACTCCCGGCGCGCTGCAGCGCATGGCCTCCATCAGCCCCAAGCCGGCAAGCTGTGTGGCGCGGCGAATCAATGCAATTTCGCGCGGACTTTTGATCAAACGCATCTCATCCAAAATCGGTGAAAGATCGCGTATCTCAAATTGCGGATAGCGTGTGCGCAGCAGATGAATAAAATGGCCCTCGCGCGTCGGTCGGCCGTCCCACGGATCCGCGGCGATGCCGGCGTTGCCGCTCAGCGATTCATCGCGGCTGTCCGCTTCGGTTTCAGAGGGACTGAACGGCGTGTAAATTGCCGGCGCGGGCAAACGCACGAGACTGCTCCAGATCCAATCGCGCGGCATCATTTCCAGCGGACGCACCGCGTCGATGCCGGTGAGTTGTTTGACTAAATCCGCATCTTCCGCGGATAATACTTTGCCTTCATTGCGTTCGCGTTGTTCGTCGCGATGAGGGAGATAAAGCGTCGTTTTGCGGGTGCGGCCGTCGAGCAGCAAATACGCATGAGGCGTTTCAATGCCGCAGAGATAATAAAACTCATTCGATTGCCGAAAAACTTTAAAGCCATCGACGGCCGGCGCGCCCTGAATCACGGCCAGCGCGCGCTCGCCGATTTTTTCGAAAATCTTGGCGCGACGCGCTGCAAATTCCTCCGGCGGAAAATCGGTTTGATAGCGCACGCGCTCCTGCGCCAGCAGAAAAAACGGCCACAGCCCAACGAACAACAGCCAACGCCGCAATGCCTTCACTGTTCGCTCCCTGTTTCTTTTCGAACCTCTTGCAAAATTTCGCGCGAATTTTGGTGAAAAGATTTGCCCAACGCACATGCCTTCGTTCACCGCCTCATCTAACGTTCGCGGAGGGTGATGTTCTAAACTTGCCGCGCCTGTTTTTGTCCGCGCGGGCGCGTCGGCTGGTCCAACAAACGAACGATTTGTTCATGATGCTTAACGCCCCACTGCGCAATCAATTCGAGAATCGGCTTGAGCGTTGCACCAAACTCGCTTAACGCATATTCCACTTTGGGCGGCACTTCGGGATAGACGAAGCGCGTGATCAATCCGTCTTTTTCAAGCTCGCGCAACTGCTGGGTGAGCATTTTTGCCGTAATGCCTTGCAGCGCACGCTTCAGCTCGCCGAAGCGCACGACGTTGTGCTGGTGCAGTTTCCACAAAATGCGCGGCTTCCATTTGCCGCTGATCAATTCGAGACTCGTTTCAACCGGACAGGCGTGAATACGCACGCTACAACTCATGACTGACTCCGTAGTAACTTGGCGGGTACTCGGTACCCTAAAAGTGCATACTTGACGGCGCGAAATCATTTTAATACATTGGCGGCAGTAAAGCAAGCTTCACCTCAAGATATTAAATTGCCTTAAAATTTCAGGAGATCATTCGCATGAGCGCTAACCTCGATGTGCTGCATCCGGACAAGCCGAAACGCATTCTGTTGGTTGTCGCCAATCCTGCGGTTTCGCAAACCACCGGCTGGCCGATTGGATTCTGGGCTGCCGAGATGACGCATCCGTATTATGAATTCACCGAGAAAGGTTACCTGGTCGATATTGTCAGCCCCAAAGGCGGCAAGCTGCAAATCGATTCCTTCAGCGATCCGCGTGATGCCAGCGGGTATTCCGCAAACGATTTGATTAGCATGGGATTTTTGAGTACACCCAAACTTGCGGCACTCCTGGAGAACACGCGCAGCATCGCAGAGGTGAATATCGCGGACTATGATGCGCTCTTTCTCGCCGGCGGGCAATCGCCGATGTACACGTTCATCGACGATACCAGGCTGCACAAATTCTTGGCCGACTTTTATGAAGCGGGCAAGGTTGTGGCGATCGTTTGTCACGGCACATGCGTGTTGTTGAAAGTCAGACTTTCCGGCGGCAAATTACTCGTTGACGGCAAAACCTGGACGGGCTTCGCGAACGCCGAAGAACAATTTGCCGATGCCTTCGTCGGCAAACGCATTCAACCGTTTTGGATTGAAGACGAAGCGAAAAAATTGCCGAATACAAATTTCATTGTGAACGGCCGGTTCAAGCCGTTTGCGATTCGTGACGGGCGCTTGATCACCGGCCAGCAACAGTACTCGGGAGCGGCGGCGGCAAAATTGGTGATTGAAGCGTTAGGAGTTTAGGCGTGTCTTCGTTGTTGCGGTTTGTGAGTTCAGAAATTCAAGCTGGGGCCGGCTTCAATCATTTTGCCGTTTGAAATCACCCCAATAGTCACCATCAGACTTGACAGAGTGAGCTGCAAGGCGTTATTGCAAACCGTTTTCTTTATGAGGAAGCTATCATGAAAATCGCGATCATCGGCGCCGGTAAAGTTGGCGGCGCGCTCGCTTCAGGCTGGGCCAAGGCCGGCCACAGCATCATCTTGGGTGTGCGCAATCCCGGCGACCGCGAGGTGCAGGCGCTGGTCGCTGCAAATCAAAACCTCAGTGCAAATACCGTGACGGCGGCAGCGCAAGAAGCGGAAGTCATTCTTGTTTCGGTTCCGGTCAGCGCTCTCACGGAGGTGGCCAGGAATCTGAGCGAGGTGAAAAACAAAATCATCATCGATGCCACGAATGCGGTGTTTCAAAAGCCGGCGCCTTATGCGCACGGCGTGGAAGCATTCAAAGCGCTAACCCAGTGCCAGGACGTGGTGAAGTGTTTCAACTCAACCGGGTTTGAGAATATGGCCAATCCCAAATATGGCGACACTGGCATCGACATGTTTGTTGCGGGCGATTCGGCAAAAGGCAAGCAAGTGGCCGCCCAACTAGCACGGGATTTGGGTTTTGCAGAATGTCATGATTTTGGCGGCGATGATAAAATACAGTTATTGGAAAACTTCGCGCTGGCGTGGATAAATCTTGCCATCATGCAGGGCAGGGGCCGCAATATCGCATTCAAGCTGGTCACGCGGTAGTCAAAACAAAAAAGCAGTTAGGCTTCAGCCAAAGAAGATGCGACCACTACTGCACGCGAGTATGCGATTAACTTTTCAAGGTTAGAATAAAATTCTGAAAGTGTTTTGCCCAGGGAAATGAAATCCCAACGAAAAGGCTTTTGCTTTTTTGTGGGAGTTCAACTTTTGTGGGCAAAATCCACAAAGCTGCTCGAGGAGCTTCGATTTTCAGCTTGTCTGAAAATCGGCGTATGGCTTTTCGCCGCGGATTTACACTGATCCACACGGATTTCAAAGATTTTTTGAGAAGCACAAATACTTGACGGCAAAAACGAAGTTTTTGTCGCAAGAAAGGCGGGAATGATACAAACCAGCGGCTATCCTTCAAATCTGAAAGAGCGACCGTTCAACAATTTTCCCCAAATCTCCTTCATAAAATTGATGGATATACTCCTCAACTTCAAATAAATGCTGCGACGCCGGCTGGCTGTTGCGCGCGATGAGATATTTCAACTCGTCAAGATTGTGCGACCAGCACGCGCCGTTAAAAAACTCCGCGCCGCTGAATTGCGTTTTGTACAAAGCGTTTTGTGAGTAGCAGCTTCCCAAATAAATGCCGTGAAAATTTTGTTCCGCAAAATAACTCACCGCGGAAGTCATCATGAATATGCCGAGATTGCGGCGATAATAATTGAGATCATAAAAGGCGTAATAATATTGCGCCACATGCGGTGGCTCTAAAAACAACGTCACCAGGCCAACGTCACGGCCTTCCGCCGGATCGCGAAAGATCATGAGATGCGAAGTGATTCTGGAGTTCATGAGATTATCGAGGCGCGTCGGAGTCATCACCTCCGCGCCGAATTTGATGTCGGCATACGTCAGGCAGAAATCCCGCCACGCCGGATTGAAATCAAAATCAGCGCGCGGCACAAGTTCATATTCGAGTCCCTCACATTTGCGCAGAATGCGACGATTTTCCGAGGACGGGCTGAAATCCGCCAACAAAATGCGCACACTGCGGCACAGATAAAAACGATCGAGATTCTTCGAGGAGGGAAGGAAGCCGCGCTCAAAAAAATTTTGAGGCGTTTCACCCGCCTCCGGGAAAGCCCAGATGGCGTAGGGAAAAATATAGTGCTTGTAATCGGGCGGCGTTTCAGAAAAGAGGAATTTCATGCGAGACAGTGTGAATGAAGTATGAACTTTACACCATACACTTTACACCATGTCAAGTGTAAGGTGTAAAGTTTGAAGCCGGGCTCCAGAAAATTATATCAACGTCTTCAATTCCTCCAACATCTCACGCATCACCGCAAAGCCGCCCTCCCAAAAACTTTGCTGGCGGCAATCCAATCCCATTTCCGTAATCAGCTTCTCCGGTTCTTGCGAGCCGCCGGCTTCGAGCAGATGAATATACCGCGGGATGAAGCTTTTGCCCTCTTCTTCGTAGCGCCGGAACAGCGCCAGCACCAACAGCGCGCCGAAGGTGTAGGCATAGCAATAAAAACGCGTGTGAATGAAATGCGGAATGGCCGACCAATACCATTTTTGTTCAGGCAGAAACTCGACAGCGTCGCCATACATTTCGCTGCGGCGTTTGTCCCACATGCTGCGGCGTTTGTCCCACATTGCGCAAAGCTGCTGGGAAGAAAGCCGCTGTTCTGCTCCGGCGCGATGAGCGTCAAGCTCGAACAGCGTGTAGTAATTTTGCGTATGAATCGTGGCAAACAGATCTTCAAGCTTGCCGGTGAGAATGGCGATTTTCAGCTCGCGATCGTTGACTTCGCGCAGCAGCTTCTTCGTCAACAGCATTTCAGCAAAAACGGAGGCGGTTTCTGCGGCCACCAACGGCGGATGATAATTGAACAGCGATTGCTTGCGCCGCGCGAGAAAATCATGCACCGCGTGGCCCAGCTCGTGCGCAAGAGTATAAACGTTGTCAATATCGTCGTTATAATTCATCAAAATGTAAGGATGATGCTGCGGAATCACGCCGTGGCAATAAGCGCCGCCGCGCTTGTGGGCGCGCACTTCGGCATCGATCCACTTTTTATCAAACATCTCGCGCGCAAAACCGGCAATTTCCGGAGAGAAATCTTCGAAA
>QEVD01000184.1 GCA_003576975.1 Candidatus Zhuqueibacterota bacterium | reverse complement strand
CGGCAACATCGCCAATGCCGTGGAGTTGTGCAGCATGTCGCAAGCAGCGCTGCCGCGCATCACGCGCGCCGGCCTGGAGGAATACATGAAGAATCCCACCGACGTGCAGCATGCGATGGAAGTTGCGGCCATGGCGGAAATTCCGAAAATTGAAAAGCGGACGTCGTATCTCTCGTTATTGGCGAACATTGCGACGTTGCTCGGCCTGCTCGGCACGATTTTCGGCCTGATCGATTCTTTTTCCGCGGTTACGAATGCCGATGCCTCGCAGAAAGCGGCGTTGCTGGCTTCCGGCATCGCGGTTGCGATGAACACCACGGCGTTCGGCTTGATCGTGTCGATCCCGACGTTGATTTTTTATTCCATGCTGAACGAACGCATTACCGCAATCACTGATGAGATCAACGAAAACGCGGCGCGTATCTTTCAGCGTCTGAATCGTGTCAAGGTGACGAAATGAACTTGAAAGCAGCAGTCGGGCGCGATCACAAGTCCGGCGCAGAACTCAATATCATGCCGGTGATGAATTTGTTTTTGATTCTAGTCCCGTTTTTGCTCGTCACCGCAACGTTCGTCGAGCTGGCGGTTTTGGATATTTCCCTGCCGGAGCTGCAAAACGCCGCGCGCACGGCGCAACAGCAGCAGGCGCAAGAGCGCAAACCGGCCGTGCTGAATTTGCTTGCCATTCGCGCCGGCGGCATTGAATTGAAAAGCCCGACGTTCACGTTTGGCCCGATTCCACGCAAGGCCGAGGGCTATGACTACGACTTGCTCAAATCCTATCTGGCGCAGGTCAAGCAAAAATTTCCGGACGCCAGCGACGTGGTTATTTCGCCGGAAGACAATATCCGGTATCAAGTGGTGATTGATGTGATGGATAATTGCCGGGTTGCCGGCTTTCCCAATGTTTCGATTTCAGGTTGAGTTATGATAAAACTAGGACATTCTGCCGGCGGTTTCAAGAAAGTCGGCCGCAGCAATAAAGGCCTCAATCTTTCGTTGCGCCTGACCTCGATGATGGACATGTTCACGATTTTGCTGGTGTTCCTCTTGAAAAGCTTTTCTTCGGAGGGCCAGTTTGTGACCGTAAGCCCCGAGCTTACGCTGCCGAAATCAATCAGCACCATCAAACCCAAACCGGCGCCCATCATCAGTGTGACGAAAGAATGGATCATGCTGGATGACAAGCCGTTGATCAAAATCGACGAACTTGATCTCGGCGCGAGTTTGCAAATTCCAGAACTGCAGGCCGCCTTGTTGGATCAGAAATCCATTGCGGAAGCGTTGGGCAAACAGGATGAACGCTTTGGTTTTCACGGCAAAGTCGTGATCATGAGCGACCGCGACATGGCGTTTGCGATCATCAAACGTGTGATGGCGACCTGCGGTGTGACCGGCTACAACAACATGGAGCTGCTGGTGTACGGCAATCCCTCGTGATGACTGGTGAATTCACAAATTGATTGAAATAGAATGGCAGGAATCCAACATTTAAAGCTGCGCATCGAATGCAACGGCGACGTGCGCGTGCGGCATTTGCGTCCGAAAGAAGCGTTGAGCGTCGGCCTGGGCCCGGACAACGATATCGTGCTTTTCGGCAGCGGCTTTCCCAAGAAAATGAACATGTTCGTGCCCAACGGCAACGGCTATGAGCTGCGTTTGCTGGACGGCTGCCGCGGTGAAGTTGTGCAAGAAAACACGCGGCTGAACTTTACAGACTTGCTTTCCCAAGGCCTGTTGCCCAAACGCGACGGGTATCCCTATATTTCGTTGACGCCCGGTAAAGTCGGATATGTTCATCTTCATGATATCCGCATCGATTTTGCCTTTGACAATGCACCCGCCGAAATGCTCGACTTCTCCGGTTTTTCGCCGGCGCGGGCATTTTTGAAGAATTTGAAAGAGGACGGGCTGTTTCGCTCGATTCTGGCGGGCCTGCTCGTGCTGAATACCGGCGCGTCTTATTGGCTCAGCACGATTCCATTCGAGCCGCCGAAACAAGATATGCCGATGGAACAAATCGTGCGCCGCATTAGCAAATTTATTCCCAAGGCCGAGGAGCCGCCGCCCGCGCCTCAACTCGCGCAAGCCACGACCGCCAAAACCGGCGCGGAAGAAAAGAAAGAAGAAAAAGAAGAGGACAAGGGCGCGGAAGACGGCTCGACCAAAGAACGTGAGGGCAAACGCAATCAAGGTTATGGCGAGAAAAAGGAAAATCCCGGCCAGGGCGTGAATCTTGAAGAGATGGCGGCGTTGGCCTTGCTCACCG
The DNA here is from genome assembly GCA_003576975.1 of Candidatus Zhuqueibacterota bacterium. Lineage (GTDB taxonomy): Bacteria > Zhuqueibacterota > Zhuqueibacteria > Zhuqueibacterales > Zhuqueibacteraceae > Coneutiohabitans. The sequence goes on along the minus strand of QEVD01000184.1, from coordinate 7,184 downwards.
GCAGTGGCGCGAGCGACAATGCCAGCAATGTCATCGACGGCCTTTTGGATCAGGGTTTGGCGACGCAATTAACCAGCGTGACGACCAACACCAAGCTGACGGCCGGCGGCCGCGCAAAATCCGGCGGCAGCGGTGCGGATCCGAATGACATTCTCGCGGCGAGCTTGATCGGCGAAGGCGAGGGCGGCGGCGGCGCGAAGATCGATGAGATTCTCGCCGGCGATGTTGGCTCGCAAAAGAAAGTGAAGCTGGAAAAAGCCGCGCGCGTGAAGGTGGAAACCATGAGCAAAACCGGCGGCTCGCAAGAGGCGCTGGGCGCGCGCAGCGAAGAATCCCTGCGTAGCGTGCTGATGAAGAACATGGGCCGCTTGCAATACATTTACAATAAATATCTCAAAACCAACCCGGACATCGGCGGCAAAGTGCAGGTCGAGATCACCATCAATGCTGACGGCACGGTTGCCAAGGCGGTGGTGCTCAGTTCCGAAATCCCGATCGCGGAACTTCAGAATGAAATTATCGACGCAATCAAACGCTGGAAGTATGATGTCATTGCCAGCGGCTCATTGACGGTGGTGTGTCCGATCGTGTTTTATAAAGTGTGACGCGTACCGCGGCAAAGCCAACGGAGAAAAGTGGTTCGTATAATCGCTTCTCCGATTTAAAATAAAACAGCCCGAATTGAACAAAGCAAGGCGGAGTGTACGCTTGCATTGATTGATTCGGGCTGTCTCATTATCTCAAATCACGAATGAAGGCTAATATGCGATTAGCTTTAGAATAAAATTTTGAAAGTCTATGGCGAATAATTCTGCCGATAAATCATCCTGTCAAGGTTTTTTGGGGAGGCTCGGTGACTTCGGCGTATTTCGCGGAATAATTTTTTGCTGCTTCACAGAAGCTTTGCTTTGCAGCTTGTCTGCAAAGCGGTTATTACATTAGCGTATGGTCGCGCGTATTCGCCTTCTGAACAACCGTGCCATTACTTCGTCGTCGTTTCCTGTCCGAGGGCAGTGGCTTCCCAAGTCCATTTCACGTCAACGCCCGGCCCCGGGTTTTCAAATTCCATCCAATAAAGCTTGCCTTCGTTTTTGTTTTTGATATTCACGGATTTGCCGGAGCTGCTCGCTTGCACAGTCGCGTTTGCTGCCGGGATGAACACCAGCACACGCATGATGATGCCGGCCGGGCTATTTAAAGAAAACGCATATTCATTTTTGCTTCGGCGTTCCTGCGCAACAATGCCACTGGCGGACACCACGTGGGCCTGCGTACTGTCGATCTTCGACAAATCGTACAACAATGCTTGCTCGCCCGGTGCAATCGCAACCTGCGTGAGATGCAGCAAGCGTTCATCCCACACGTCAATAAAATCGCCCTGCAAAACCTGGGCGCCGGCATTGGCGGTTTCGGCAAACGTGGCAGCGATTACATAAGGCCCGCGCCGCAGCCGCAGATAATTTTGCGTCTGAACGGTTCGCCCGGCAGGCAGGGCGGCATTCACCAATTCCAACAGTTGCGTTGCGCTGTTGGTTTTGTGCGCAAACGAGGAGGGATTTTCGGCCAAATAGATAAATGAACCCATGCCAACTTGATTGCGCCCGGGCTTCGGCCAGTATCCCAGCTTGAGTGTTTCGAATAAATGCTCCGCCGGATTGGTGTAGTCGAACATGCCTTTGCGCCACCAATCTTTTACTTGATTGAAGGGATCATTGCCGTCGTCGATGAAGATCAACGTGCCGCCGGCGCGTACCCAGGTTGTTAGCCGTTCATGCCATTCATAATCTTGCGGCTGCATGAACCGGTAACTCAAAAAGATTACTTTGTAGCCGGTGAGATAATGCGGCTGATGGAGATTTTCCAGCGCCAGGGGTTGCACGAAAACGCCGTGCTTGAGCAGCGGCAATGCCAGGCCATAAAAAAATGAGAGCAACGAATCACTGGCAGCAGGCGCCGCACGCTGCAATAACATGGCATCACTGATGAGAATGCCCACGCCGCGCTCTGCGGTTTCATAATCGCCATGTTTGTGTGTCATGTCTTTGAGAGCGTGATTGATTGCCAACATTGTCTGCACGGAAAGCGCAGGCGGTGCGGCGGCCATGCGCCCGGAGTCCGCGGGCGCCGCGCTTTTGTTCCGCGCTGCGGCGAGTAGAGTTTGCGGAATCGCCGGCAGTTCAAAGCGCCGAGGCTCGGGATAAAACAATGCCGCCGTGAGTTGCGCGCGGTAAAGTTTTTCGCTTTCTGGCAGCGCCTCTTCTCCTCCGCTGAACGGATCGAGACGCAGCAACAATTGCTTGCCGTGACCGCGCACTTGATTGGCAAATAGGCCGTATTGCAAAAAAGCGGTTTCAAAAGGACGCGCCGCGCTCACGTTCGAGTAGACGTTGGGCGCGAGTAACGCTTCCCGATCAATTTCTGCGAGCACGCCATCGCAATCGGGAATGTGCAACACGCGCGTTGCCGGGCCTACAAAGCCTCGCCGGGCGTTCTCAAGCAGGCTGCGAGTGGCAAGATAGCATTTAACCTCACGATTCTTTTCTTGCGCGTATTGTTTTGCATGCGCAAAAATGTCAACCGCAGCTTCCCAATACAGGCGTTGCTGCAGTTTGCCGGCCATATACCGCCACTCGGCTGAAGCGGAGGGATTTTGCCAGTCGCTTTTGAACTGCTCACGCCAACTGCGTTTGAATGACGCGCTGGAATCCGCGCCCGGTAAAAATACGGGATGCTCGAGATAGATGGCCTCTGCGCCGCAGTCGATCGCATGCGTTATTTGGGATTTGAGATAAGCAATGAACGGCTTTGCCGGAAAGAAATAATCATGGCTTTCGCCGTGTTGCCAATCTTCGTGCGGGCGGCCATCCCAAAGCCCGGCAACATAGTCTTGATAATCCCCCCGGTTTGCGCCGAGCAGAAAATGAATGCGAAAATTCTTCTCCCGCCAGCTTTTTGCGCGATGCAAAAACGTGTCGTCTGCCCGCGACAGTAAAACAGCCTGCGCGCCGATCTCAGCGGCCGGCTGCCAGGCAGTGGTTGCACGCAGGGTCGTTTGCACTGAGGCTGTGGTATCGTGGATTGTTTGCAGTTGGGCGGGCAGCGGCAGGCACAGCAGCAGAAAAGCAGTTTTGCAAAATGCGCGTTTGACGGTTTCCATGTCCATAAGATGATCGTTGTCCTTAACAGTCATTTGTGCCAGATTTGAAATATTCTCCGGGTGCGCGATTTTTTTGCGCAGAGATGGGCGAAGCGCCTCGGAATGTATTACCGGCAGAGGGCCGTAATCGCGGGACTTCCGGCGAAATCGGCCAGGCAAAAAAGCATGGCATCCACGACCGGGACTTGCTATATTCCCGAAAACGAATGTTCGCCAAGGATCGGCGATTGAATAACTTTCCCAATCTCCAACCGCGAATAGACGCGAATCATCGCGAATTAAAAAGCATCAGCGGCCATTCGCGTTGATTAGTGGTTTAAGGAAAATGAGTAGGTTATTTAAAAGACGATCCTGAAACGAACCGGTCTGCGAAATTTTGATGACGGCTTATGACATTTCCTGAACAAAAAGTTTCTGGACAAAAGACAGCGAATACCCGCTGGTGGCCGTTTGTCGCCCTCCTTGCTCTGAGTATTCTCGCGCTTATTTTTATCTGGGAGTTTTGGGAAAGCCCAATCCGGCAGTCCAAAGTCCTGGCGACAATGTATGTACTGGGACTCGCGCTCATTTTGGCGTTGGTGTGGCTGTTCGCGTTCTCGCGGTTGCGTTGGCGAACGCGCGTGCTTTCCGGCGCAGCAATCGTGTTGACGCTGGCATTGTTTGCCGCACTGTTTCGTGTGTCCGGCGTCAGCGGCGATGTATTACCGATTATCGAATGGCGGTGGGCGCAACAAGCGCCGGCGTTGTCGCATGCGGAAAATGCCGGCGCCGTAGTGCAAGAGAACGGCGAACGGGCATGGCTCTCATCGCATGATTATCCGCAATTTCTCGGCCCGCAACGCAACGGAAAAATTCCCGGGCCGCGTCTTGTCCGCGATTGGTCAAAGCAGCCGCCGCGCCAAATGTGGCGGCAGGCAATTGGCGCCGGCTGGTCCGCCTTTGCCGTCAGGGGAAGCTCCGCCATCACGCAAGAACAACGCGGCGGGCAGGAGCTCGTCGTGTGTTATGAGTTGCATACCGGCAAAGTTAAGTGGAGCCACGGCGATGAGGCGCATTACCACGAAGTTGTTGCGGGTGAAGGCCCGCGCGCAACACCTACGATCGCCGGTGACCGCGTTTATACGCTGGGCGCCACCGGTATTCTCAATTGCCTTGATTTTGCCACCGGCAAGCAAATGTGGCAAAAGAATATCATTACCGATAACGAGGCCAAACCGAATTCCTGGGGTGTGAGTTGTTCGCCGTTGGTATTCGACAGTTTGGTGGTGATCAGCGCCGGCGGCAGCAACGGCCGTTCGCTTGTGGCCTATCACAGAGACACGGGCGCAAAAATTTGGTCGGGCGGCGATGATCGCGCCGGTTACAGCTCGCCGTTGTTGGCAACGCTCGCAGAAACGCCGCAAATACTCATTTTCAATCAAGCCAGTGTTGCGGGACATGATCCTCACACCGGCAAGCTGTTGTGGCAGCATCCCTGGCCCAACGAGCAGCCCAACGTTGCGCAACCTTTGCCGTTGCCGCATGATCGCATTCTTGTCACCAGCGGTTATGGCATCGGCTGCAAACTATTCGAGATCAAAAAGAATGGCGCCGGCGAGTTCTCCGCGCATGTGCTGTGGGAAACGCCGCGCCTCAAAGCAAAATTCACCAACGTGATTTTTTATGAAGGCTATGTTTATGGCCTCGATGACGGCGTGCTGGTTTGCCTCGATCTCGCCAACGGCGAGCGCAAATGGAAAGCCGGACGGTACGGCCACGGCCAGATCATGTTGATCGACGACGTGTTGCTGATTCAAGAAGAATCCGGCGGGCTGGCGCTCGTCGCGCCGAATCCGGAGAGACACACCGAATTGACGCGCTTCGCTGCGTTGGACGACAAGACCTGGAACCACCCCGCGCTTGCCGGCGCTTATTTGCTGGTGCGCAATCATCGTGAAGCGGCATGCTATGAATTGCCGATGGAACAAACTCAATCGAGATGAACATGGATATTCGCGCGCTGTTGTTCAAATTTCGCAGCTACACTCCCATTCCTTTGTTGCTTGCCATTTTGCTCTTGGCGAACCCCACGCCGGTGAGTTTGATATTCGGCTTCATCGTGGCATTGCTGGGCGAGAGTTTGCGGCTGTGGGGCGTGCGGCACGCCGGCGGCGCGACGCGCACCACCGGCAACGTGGGCGCGGGCGCGGTGCTGATCACACACGGCCCGTTCGCGTTCGTGCGCAACCCGCTTTATCTCGGCAACTTCCTGCTCAGCCTGGGCCTGTGTCTCATGTCCAACGCCTGGATGCCATGGATGCTGGTCATCTTTGTTGCGCTGTTTGCCTGGCAATACAGCATGATAATCTCACTCGAAGAAGAGCATTTGCAACAGCGTTTTGGCGAGGTTTACACGAACTATTTAAAACACGTTCCGCGTTTCCTGCCGCGCCTGACGCCGTTTCAAAAGCAAAACGTGCAAGTCATGCCGCTCCAGCGCGCGCTTAAAATCGAGAGTAACACCCTGCTAAGTTTCACGGCGGTGAGCTTGGCGATCTTCTTGATTTGGAAATTTTGATGCCGACCTCTCCCACCTTTTTAATCATCGCTGGCGAGGCCAGCGGCGATCTGCACGGCGCCCGCCTGGTGCAGGCATTGAAAGCCGCATCGCCGGATTCACACATTTTTGGCATCGGCGGCGACGGCATGGCCGCAGCCGGCATGGAATTACTCTTTCACATTCGCGATATGGCCGTGGTCGGCTTCTCGGAAGTGATTCGCCATTTGCCTTTTCTGCGCAAAGTCATGGCGACTGTTCTTGCGGAAGTCGAACGCCGCCAACCTGCGGTTGTCATCCTCATCGATTATCCCGGATTCAATCTGCGCCTTGCCAAACGCTTGCACGAGCGCGGGATAAAAATTCTTTACTATATTGCGCCGCAAGTGTGGGCATGGGGCGCGAAACGCATTCCCAAAATGGTGAAACTGGTTGATGAGATGGCAGTCGTGTTACCTTTCGAAGCACCGCTTTTTTCCAATGCCGGCTTGCGCACGCATTTCGTCGGTCATCCGCTGCTGGAAGGTTTGTCTCCCAAGCTAACGCAACAAGAATTTTTTTTAAGAAACGGCTTTGTCAAACACAAACCGCTGCTCGGACTTTTGCCCGGCAGCCGGAAGCATGAAATCACGCGTTTGCTGCCCGATATGATCGCAACCGCGCAATTGCTGCGTGACCGCTATCCTGATTTGCAAATCGGTATTGGCCAGGCGCCAACCTTGCCGGAAAGCCTGTATCGCCAATTCATTCCAAACCCCGAGATCAAGCTGATTCCAAACGGAACGTACGAACTCATGCGGGAGAGCACGGCTTGTATCGTGTGCTCCGGCACGGCCACGCTCGAAACCGCTTGCTTCGGCACGCCGCTCGCAATTGTTTATCGCGTCTCGCGGCTCTCCTATGAAATCGGCAAACGCGTGGTGAAGTTGCCTTACATCGGTTTGGTGAATGTCGTGGCTGGCCGCAAAATTGCGCCGGAATTCGTGCAAGATGAGTTCAAGCCGCAAGCAGTAGCTGAGACGCTCGCGCCTTATTTGCAGCACAGTCAAAGGCGCGAACAATTTTGCGGTGAATTGGCGCATGTGCGCAGCCGTTTGGGCACGCCCGGCGCAAGCAATCGAACCGCGGCGATCGCATTGCGGCTGGCAGGAGTTCAGCAAAATGTTTTTCTTGCAGAAGCCGTTTGAGCATTTGCGTGAGTGAAACACGTTCAAAATTTTATTCCAACTTTGGACATGAATCGCTTCATCACGTCGTTTGTGCCACGGTCATGTGAGTTATGATAACGCCGTGGCCGAACATTGCCAGACGTGAGTATAAAAACGTATAAGAAAAAGGTTCTGTGCTGATTAGTGTGGGTAATTGCGTGCCCATGACATACTGTGATAAATTATACGCCGAAGGCGTTGTACAACTCAGCCCAGGGCGCCCAGTTTCTGGGCACCCTGGGTAATCTAACACCCAATTCTAAAGAACACCAAAGGTGTTCAA
>QEVD01000768.1 GCA_003576975.1 Candidatus Zhuqueibacterota bacterium | reverse complement strand
GGGCGAGCCGGGCGCGGGCAAAACCACGTCACTCAAGAAACTTGCATCAGAATATGCGGTGTGGCGCGGCGAAGGCAAAGAGCCGGGACTCAATGAGCCCGAGGATTTCAATCTCCCCATCTTTGTCGATCTCTCGGCCTATACCACCCTGGCGGCCAAGGACTCCCAACACGGCTTGTGGCGCTTGCTTACCGCGAGTGTACGCGGCGTGCATGATGTCGATGTGCGCAAACGCCTCGCTACCGGTGGATGTTTGTTGCTCTTCGATGGCTTGAATGAAGTCGGTGAGGCGTATGATGAAGTCGTGCATCACCTGCGCCATCTCGTGCATGAGATTCCCCATAATCGCTTTGTCGTGACCTGCCGGCCCGGCATCTATCGCGAGGAATTGCGCCGCGAATTTACGGCGTTTCAATTGGAACGCTTGAGCAGCTTCAATGCCTCGAAGGTTCTGGAGATTGAAATCGGTGCGGAAAAGGCGCAACCGGCATGGAAAAGGTTGGACGAATACACGCGCGACCTCTGCCGCAATCCGCTCATGCTCACGCTGCTGGCGGACGAGCTGCGCGCCAGCGACAACCCGCCGCAAAATCGTGCGGAGCTGTTCGATCGTTTTATTGATCGTTATTTGAGCGAATGGGCGCGCGTGAAAGGCGCCGGCTCGGTGCGGGTGGAAAAAGAAATTCTCTCAGCTCTGGCATGGCGTCTCGGCACCAGCCGGACGTTGCTCTCGGCGGATGAAGCCGCGGCCGTCATGTCCATCCGGTTGGCAGAGCAAGAACGAAGCGCAGCAGCATCTCAATGTCGCTGATCTCAATCGCGAATTCCTGCACCACGGCCTGTTGCGTGAAAGCGCGGGCCAAACCGGATTCTTTCATCAGGCGGTGCAGGAATATTTTTTCGCGCGCGAGGTGGCACTGCATCAATCAATCGAATACGTATTGAAGCATGTCAACGACCCCGAGTGGGCGGAAGTCCTGGTGTTCGTGTGCGGGTTGGTGGAAGATGCGACGGAGGTGGTGAGGCAGATGAGAACAGATACATATTTAGCGGTAAGATGTATAACGTACGCAAAACACGTTGATCCTAAGTTTGTGGATGAATTGATTCTAGTTCTAATCAAAGACTTGAAAGAAAAGTTTGAAGCAGATATTTGGTTGGGGGAATTGCATAAAGAAATGTTTGCTATTCTTATGCTAGAAAGGAAAGCTTTTACTCAGAGTTTATTTATTCTTTTTTACCGCGTATATGAATTAGAAGCTCAAGCAATGGAGGCGCTGACATTTTTTTTGCTTGGTATGAGTTTGCCACACCGAGCGATATCAATTATTGAACCAGCAATAAATGAAAATTCAACCGATGCTAAGTTACGGGGGTGGCTGGGGTGGGCATTAAGACGCGCCCATAGATGCGATGACGCTATTTCACATCTTAAAAGGGGGTTGGAACTATCTCCCGATAATGCATGGCTTCTGGGGCTTTTGGGAGTAACCTATAGACGTATAGATGATCTAGACAAAGCTGAGATTTATTTACGTAAGGCCATTGAATTGGATGAAAAAGATAATTTGAAATGGGTATATTTTGAACTTGGCCACGTACTGCAAAAGAGATTAAAGCTTTCTGAGGCTATTACATATTTTGAAAAGGCAATTGAACTTGGATGGAAATCTGACCTACCTCATTTTCAAATCGCAGAAATCAATAGGAGAAATCTGAACAATCCAGAGAAAGCAATCAATGAATACGAAGTTTGCCTCCAACTTGAACAACGGCCACATGGTTTGCCGCCAATTGTAATTGGCCTCGCCCAGGCCCTCGAAGCCGCCGGCCGCACTGCCGAGGCCCGGCAGCGTTATCAAGAATACCTCGACCGCTTCCCCTGGAGCGAGCATGCGCAGGAGGCGCTGGCCGCGTTGGAGCGGTTGGGAGGTGGGTAGCAGTTCGCCGTTCGCCTGCAACAGTCACGCTGAATTTCCTAAACAAAAATGCCCTGATAGAGCAACCTATCAGGGCATTTCCATTTCAGCAAACTCAATCACGCTTCACGGCTCTGAGCAACTGTGAAAGAAGCCGCAC
>QEVD01000183.1 GCA_003576975.1 Candidatus Zhuqueibacterota bacterium | reverse complement strand
GCGATGTTGCTGGGCTATTCCGAGAGACAGAAAGAGAATAATCGCATTCAACTTTGGGGAATTGTCGCGCTCGGCGCAACCGCGGTTGCGTTTCTATTTGCGCTGTGGCGGGTCTTATCGGCGTTATTTTGAAAGTCGTTCAGCATGGTTATAGCAACAGCCCACGCGCCCAGGCTGGCTATATTTTTTAAATAGAGCTTCTTTGCTAAGCTATTTTGGCATATATTACCCCTGCACGATCCACAGTATCACCTTTTTTTACCAGCGCAGCAGCGCGGGCACAGGAAAAATTATGCGCGTAGAGAATAGCTTGACCAAGACTTACGGCAAGATCAAAAAAATCCGGGGGACGAATAGATTTGTAGCGAGGATTTTGCGCCGAGACGAAGTCGTGATTGACCGCACGACCGGGCTAATGTGGCAGCAATCTAGCTCCACTCAAGCGATGGCCTACCCTATGGCCATGACCTGGGTTCACTATTTGAATAAGTGTGGGTTTGCCGGTTTCACCGATTGGCGGTTGCCCACGCTGGAAGAAGCCTTGACGCTGTTGCAGGATTCTCCCAGCAGTGCAGGGCTGTATATCGACCCGATTTTTAATGCCAAGCAGAGATTGTGGATGTGGACCTCGGAAAGAGGGAATGCGGACTTAGCGTGGTATGTCAATTTTAATTATGGCTACAGCCAATTGAACTGCATCAAGTCCAGCCACAATTATGTTTTCGCGGTGAGGTCACGCGCGTAGTTCCAGCCTCTGGAGATTGGGTTACAACAGCTCCGCTTGTTACTCAAAAGCCGCGACGCAGTTCCCCGCCTCCGCCCACCGTGCACCAAGAGATCAAGCGGCCATTTTTCTTATAACTACCGCGGTAACATCATCCTGCCACTTCGTTTGATTTCCAAACGCAAAGACGGTTTGGTAAATTACCTCGAGAATCTTTTGTGCGCTACTCTTTTGATGTTCAACAATCAGGTTTTCCAAGCGTGTGAGCCCGAATTCTTCATCTGCGTGGTTACGCCGCTCCAACAAACCGTCACTATACATCACTAAAACGGCGCCTGGTGAGAAGTGTATGAAGGCGCGTTGCAGCGAGATTTCAGGCATCGCGCCGAGAATCGTGCCTGTCGCGTCGAGCTGTTTGACCTGTGCGCCCTGCACGAGCAGCGGCGGCGGATGTCCGGCATTGACATAAAAAATATTGCCGTTGCTTTCGATCTCTCCATAAAACAGTGAGACAAAACGGGTGGACAAGGTGCTGCGGTGAATGACACGATTGAGTTTTTGCATCGCCTCGGCCATTTTCATTTCTTTTTCCACGCCCATGCGCAAGCCGGTCACCACATCACGCACGAGCAGGGCTGCCGGCAGTCCGTGCCCGCTGGCATCTCCCACCGCCGCGCTGAAGCTTTCATGGCCGAACACTGAAAAATCAAAAAAATCACCACCCACTTCTTCCGCGGGTTGTGAACGCCCGGCGGTTTCGTAGCCCGCAATGTGGGGCGGGCTGTTCGGTAAAAGGCTCTGTTGGATCATTGCGGCCTGCTGCATGGCGTTCGTCATCGCGTCGGCTTGCAGTCGAAAGTTCAACAACGCCCGCACCGCGTTCAGGCAAAACTCCACTTCCTCCCGCACCCAGCCACTGGTGAGTGCAAAGACAAAAATCCACCGGCGGTCCGCGTTCCGTATTAGAAATGCTGCCGGCGTCGTGTATTCACGTTGCAAGCTGGCATGCTTATTAATGTTCAGCAACGGATCGTTATAAATATAGCTGCCATTGCTGACCACCAATTGCACGGTTTCAGCGTCCAAAACCGCCATCCTTTCACGATAAGCAGACTCTTGCTGGTGCGGAGCCGTTTTTAAGACGAACTGGTCGTGTACCTCCGCATAGAGACGGCCGTGCGTGAGGTGTAAGTCTTTGGCAAAGGAATTTTCCAATTTCGTCAAAACGGAAAAGAGAAAATGATCTTTTGATCTTCTCTCGTCAATATCCGCCAGCAACGCCGCGAGCTTGCGATAAAGATCTTTGGGCTGAATCAAGCGATCACTTTTCCGTAGTAGTGTCCGGCGCTGGCCGATCTCACTGGTGTAGGTGCGAGCGCATGAACCTTAATCGCGCCCTCAACCATGACGAATTTGGGGCAGATCATCTGGAGCATGGTTTTCACGTTCATGAGCATATTGTTCAAAGCCTCCAACGAGGCGCCGCTCGCGATAATCTTGCCGATGTATTCGTCTTCATCGATCTGCATCACTTGGAGAAAGTCGGGATTCTTTTCGTTGAAGAACGGCTTCATGGTGGAATTGCTGCCATCAAGCTGGTCACGCAGCCGGTCGTTGACTTTCAAACCCACAAAAATCGTGTTGCCTTGACTTTGCATATTCTCCTCTAGGCTACTTCTTCAGGGACTTGAGGTTGCACGGAAATCGTCACGACTTGATGTTCAAGCTCGAAGCGAAAATTGATTTTCGCTATTTCCAACAGGCGCAGTTGACAGATCCAGCAAATATGGTATTTGTACGGCTCATAGGGTAAATCCACCGGTCGCTGCACTTCGTGCAGATAGCACTTGGTTCTAGTTGCTCGTGTTGTGATTGGCATGGAATAATCTCCAGTTGTTATGAACACTCAAGGTTTGGCTGTTAAAAAGTCGTTATAACTCTGACCAGGCTGGGAGGCCTGGGTAAACGTGATTCTGTTGCGACTGGCGCCGCGGCGCTGTGTAAACGGCAAACGCACTTCGGCGTCACCTCATTCCTTTTATTTATCCGTGATCGCGGGCCGGGACTCCCGTATGGCGTCAAGAATAGACTGCTCGCAAGGCTCGTCGATACGTTTCTTGCCCGCCCCAGATTCATACAAAAAGGCGATTTCGCCTTGTACCGACAACGTCACGATTTTCAACCGGGGATATTCTGCCAGCAAGTGGCGGCATATTGGGGGTTCCTCCTCGGAATCGAGCGGCGTGACGATGACCACATCCACTTTTGCTGCTCGGGCAGCAAACAAGAGTTCGATTGGGTCAAGCACTTCGCCCACCACTTCCATATCCGGCTGGTGAGTAATGAAGTTTCTGACCACATCAGACAGCATCTTGGGCCGGCTCGCCAACAGCACTTTGATTTTCGCGTGCATAGTTTTCTTTCTGAACAACTGCATCCGTCTGAAAGTCTGGATAGAGTTTCTTCAGACGGCGGAGTTTTATCTGCAACTCAACATCATCAATATCGCTAAGTTAAAGCAGGAATACAATAGATATGTGGGTTCAAAGAAGGTCTATCCATAGGACTATGTCAAAGGTGGACCCTGATTGGCTTTTCGAGATGAAAGGACCAGTACTCATATGTAAAAGTACTGGTACTTCTGGCGGATATTATACAAACTTCGGCTATGCTTCCAAAACCCGATTGAACAGAGATGAATCGATATTCACCTTAGTCAGCAGTTTTTCATGCACCGTCACGGTGATGCGATCGCCGTGCCGCGAAAGCCGGTTCAATAATCGATTCAAATAGAGAAAATGGCTCTCATGAAGCTCTTCGATATGCAGGGTTATGGATGAAGTCGTGCCTTTCAGCAGCTTTTCGAGGTGACGGCCAGCGCGCTTAAAGAATGTCTTGTCCAAAAATCCTTTGAATGAAATTGAGAGATTCGCAGCGGCATTTTTTATCTGGTTGTGAGAAATTTCCAAAACGCCGTGCTGGAGATAATGCTGAAAGGCTCTCTCGATTGACCGCAAATAGCCATGCGCCAAGCGATTGGCCTGGTCAAACTCCTGCACAAAGTGGCGTGTGACATAATCCCGCATCGAAAGCCCGATGATCCAATCTTGGATAACCAGCGGGATGAGCCTCGGTTTGAAATAAGGTATGGAACGAAAGAAGTGGAACATCCGAGTGAAGCCACCCGGCATGAGTCCGTGCACAAAAAACTTTCTTAGAATCCTCAGTAAATTATCTGAAGAGCTTTTCACGCTATAAACAGGATTAGCGAAGTGCCGGGTCTTATTTTTAATCCGCTCTGCAATATTGCGAGGATGAACCAGACGATCATAAAGGTCGCGATACCCGCGAATCATCTCTTCGTAGGCCATTTGTTTGGGAATGATATTCGTGCCCAACTTGGTATTGTCTGCATGATTTGCATGAAGAATCAGCCGGGCTTCTGCTTTCAGCCGATCATACAGAGGCGTTTTCGGTACAGCCGTGAGCAGTCCAACCATTGCCACTTGAATTCCCGACTGCGTGATAAAATCACGTTGTTTGTCGAACGTCGCCATCGTGTCGTTATCAAAACCGACGATGAAGCCGCCATAGATATCAATGCCATAGGAATAAATTTTCCGGATGGAAGAAAGTATATCGCTGCGGGTGTTCTGAAATTTCTTTGTTTCCTTCAGGCTTTCTGCATCCGGAGATTCAATGCCGATGAAAACCCATTTGAAATTTGCCTCCCGAAAAAGCGCCAGCAATTCCTCATCTTCCGCCATGTTCAATGACGCCTCGGTCCCAAAACTAAACCGATAATCATGTTTGTGTTGGTATTCTTTGAGAAACTTCAACAACTCTTTGGCAAGAGGTTTATTCCCGATCAGGTTGTCATCAACAAAGAAGGGGTTGTGGACGTTGAGTTGCCGGAGCAGGTCCAATTCTCTGCCGACCTGTTTCAGCGATTTCGTGCGGGGTTTACGCCCGAACATCACAATGATATCGCAAAATTCACAACGGAAGGGGCACCCTCGGGAAAATTGCAGGCTCACAGACCGGTATTTCTGCAAATCCAACAGATCAAACCGTGGAACGGGAGAATCGGTGAGATCGACCATGCCGCTTTCCTGGTAAAGTCGTTTCGGGGTGTTGTTCTGGAAGTCCTGGCAAAACTGCTTCCAAATATACTCAGCTTCGCCGGCCACGACCGTGTTAGCGAGCGGTTCATACAATTCCGGGCACAACGAGGCATAGCTTCCTCCGGCAACGACAAAGTAGCCTTTCTTCTTATAGAAAGTCAGCAATTCTTTTTGCCGTTCGAATTGAACCCCCATGCCGCAAATTCCAATGATATCGGCGCGGGGCTCCAATGGGATTGACTCGATGTTTTCATCAACTATTTTGACGTCCCACTCCGGCGGGCATAAGGCAGCCAGCGTCGCCAAACCCAAAGGAGGGTTCGTGGTTCTTTTATCGGGAAAAATCGTGTTCGTTACCCACTTAAAACTCCAAAAACTCTCGGGCAGCTTGGGATTGATCAATAATAAATTCATAACTCACGTCCTCCATGAATTTGATTAGCCAAGAGCCGGCCGTTCGAAGCGTTCATCGATGCGCGTGCCATCGTCTATTTCGTATCCATAATGACCGGCAAACCGTCTTTCCCGGCGCCGACGATAATCACTTTGGTGTTTGATGATTGCGCGAGCTTTTCAGTTGCTTCAATTCCCTTCCAGCGCAGCAATTGTTCGCTGATGCCGGCCGCTACGATCGTCTGAAAATCGGCGATGCCTTTGGCTTCGATCCGTTTCCGGTCCGCCTCCTGTTTTTCCTTCGTGAGAATGAACTCCATACGCTGACTTTCCTGATCGGCTTTCTGCTTTTGTTCGATGGCTTCGGTGAGTTGTACGGGGAGTGCGACATTGCGCAGCGGCGTGGTTTCAATTGTCACGCCGCGCGGAGCGACGGTCTTGGCCAGCTCTTCCTGAATATTCACGCCGAGCTGTTCCCGTTCGGTGGAATAGAGCGCGCTGGCCTGGAAGCTGGCCGCGACGGCGCGGCTGATGGAGCGGAATTGCGGTATCAGGATGATGGTTTCGTAGTCGCCGCCGGCCACAGTCTTGTAAACCCGAGCTGCAGAATCCGGGTTCAGCCGGTAGAGCGCGCTGATCTCCAAGCCGATGGTGAGGCCTTCGCGCGAAAGCACTTGCATGGTTTCCTTGTGTTCTTTCGTTTGAATGGAGAATTTGATGACGCGCGCCAGCGGATTCACGAAATTGATTCCCGCCGGCAGCGCCCTCTCGGACACGATGCCGAAGAAATCTACCACGCCCACGTGTCCCGCCGGGATCTGCGTGAAGCACTGCACCAGCGCAACAATTGCGAAAACGCCCATGGCGAGAATGCTCGCCGTGCCGATGGGCTGAGAGATGCCGCTTTCTTGCCGCGCCGCGCTGCGCCACACAAAAAGTGCGGCTATGGTTGCCAGTACCGCCAAGATAAAAATCATGATGAACTCCTTCGATTTTTTGGGTTGCATTGTTGGTCAACTCCCCAACTTCCTGCGGCCTGCCCAGGAACGTGAAGCACATGTCAATGACGTGGCTATTCCGCCTGACAGGCAATTGATTAACACCATAGAATGCAACAAAATGTGTTTAGTAGCAAGTTATGCATTCTGTATCTTTCTCATCAGCGCCATGGGTTGGCTAACGCCTTTGAACACGACTTCGACGCCCGAACTGCCGGCGCTGCTGAACTCAACGTCTCCGATGCCGATGAGTCTATGAAAGAGCGTCTGCTTGACGTTGATGTTGCGCAAGTCTTCCACGCGAATGGCTCGTACCTCCCTCGCGATGATGCCACGATGGCTTTGAATGATGTCGCCATTAACCGTGAATCGCCATGAATAGTGCCGAACGATAATGATCAAGCCAACGATCAAAAACGGCGCCGCCAGCAGGGCCGTCATTTTAAGATTGTCAAGCGGGGCGCTGGTTCCGAACCAGGGTAAAAAGGGCAGCAGAAAAAGCGCAATGGCCAGAATGATCAACAGCCATTGCTCACGCCATGCGGATCTGATATTGAATGTCATGTGTCTGCCTCTTCATTTTATTCAAATTATTCAAACTTTTCTCCAACCACACGTTTGACTTGCTGGCCGCTGCGGAGTTGCCCGTTCGATTCGACCTGATTGATGAGCGCGAGAACCTCGAGCGCAGCGCCGGAAGGATACTGCCGGTTGAACTCCGTCAGTGACATGTTGCGGTTGATGGTGACGATTTTGAGACGCTGTGGCTGCACCGAGAGCATTTTCGAATCGGTCAGGCGATTGAAGCTCTTGATCGCTTGCGTCATTCCAGATTCATAAGTGCGCCAGCGCGGCTGGCTGGTGTAGCCCAAGAGTTGATAGACGCGTCCATCATATTCAACGAACGCTGCAAAACCCTGCAAAACGCCCTGTTCGGTCTGCGCCGTGAAACTACCGGAGGAGGTGCGCAAGCCGTGGATGTTGCCGGAGCCGGCGCGCTGCGCGGTTATTCCGTTTTGCGAAAAAAACTCGTTCGCCGCTTCGGCGGTCGATTTTTTGCTTGAAAACGTAATTTGGATGATCGCATCCTGCTCCGGACTCACTGCCAGGACGGCCTGTTTCTGATTCGCCGTCTTCCATCCCGAGGGAAAGTCAAACCGAAATTTCAAATCCGGCTGAAAGAACGTCGTGCCTTTGAAAAATCCTTCGCGTGGATTCAGGCCGAAGACCATGCCGTCAAGCCGCCGCAGGTAGGATTCCCGATTGATGACGGCGCTGCCGTTGGTCGCCTGCGCCGTCTTGATGAGTTCAGCAATATGCTCACGGCGGTTTTCAGGACTGGGATGCGTTGCCAACCATTCCGGCACGCGGCCTTCGTCGCCGCCGCCCACACGATCCAACATCGTCATGACCTCGCTCAATTGATGGGGATCGTGATGGGTGCGTGTCATGTAGCGAATTCCAAGCTCGTCGGCCTGGCTTTCATCGTCGCGGCTGTACTTGAGGAATAAGAGCCCAAGCCCCGCGCCGGCGATCTCGGCGTAGCGCTGCAGTTCGGGTTTCAAAATCGTTCCAATGCCAAGACCAAGCTGGGTAAGCTGCTGCGTGGCCATGCGATGGACGGAATGCTGCGCCGTGACGTGCCCGATCTCATGCCCCATCACACCGGCCAATTCGGCTTCGTTGCTGAGATGCGCGAGGATGCCGCGCGTGACGTAGATGAATCCGCCGGGGAGCGCGAAGGCATTCACTACCGGATCGTCCACCACGCGAAAAGTCCATGGCAGTTGCGGGCGCTCGGAGGTCGCTGCGAGTTTCGCTCCGAGTTGTTGAACGTACTTCTGGAGCGCGGCGTCGGCATACAAACCCAGTGAAGCGCTGATCTCCTGATCGGCCTGTTGCCCCATGGCGACTTCTTGATTTTCGCTGGTGAAATTCAGATGCCGCTCACCGGTGGCGAGGTTTCGGGCGCAGCCTGCCATCGTCACGATGACAGTGATCGCGCTGAGCAGGAGAGGTTGAACGAGGGCAGAGCGCATGCGTGAAACGAATGAAGTCCCGCCCTCGGTGGGACGAGAGTTTATTGATGGTGATTTCATGTCAGACTCCTTTCATCCAAATAAAACATTGTGTGGTTTGATTCCATACGGTAATGCAACTGCAATCGACAGCACCGCACGAACTTATTTCTTGTCATTCATCGTTCCACGACTCCGCATCCGTATTCACCAGGCCGTCTCGATCAATGATCAGCAACGGTACAAAGCGTATCCGCAATGCCACAGCCGTGCCGTCCGGAGGAGGCGGCAATTGATCTTCCAGTGCCGCGACCTGTGCTGCGGAAGGTGGATTTGGACCGCGCATTACGGCCCTCACTAAGGTTTTCCCCAGGACTTTCTCAAAGCGAACCTCTACCAAGCGGCTTCCCAAAGATGAATCGATTTCCTGTTTCAGGGTAAATCTGGTTTTCGTTTCGAAGAGTTGCCTGACAGTAATCTGCCGAAAGTTAACTGACAATGAGACTCCCAGTGCGACTAGAATGGCAATGCTAATCAGATTCTGCTTTACAAATTTTGCGAAAGGCTCCCCGGAGGTACGGGTAACTCGGCGAAAACCGGTGAGCCACAGAACTACCGACGAGGAAAACTGGATGGCTATTAGATTGACAAAAGCCAGCCCAAGGGCGCCAAGCGCCAGGCCGCCTTCTCCACGAGCAAGCAAAATACTCGCTGAAGACAACGGTGGCACCAAAGCTGTGGCGATGGCAACGCCCACCAAGGCCACACTCAACCGGAAAGAAACAGTCGCATAGGCGCCTGCCGCGCCGCCTGCCAGCGCAATCATTAGATCCAAGAAGTTGGGGGCGGTTCGCGCCATGATTTCGTTGGTTATGGGAATGCCTCGATGGAGAATACCTATGATGAACGCCGTAACGATAACCGCGGCGGTTCCCGCAAGGAGCGTGAAAAGGCTATTCAGGAAAATCTTTGTGTCGTTATCCACCAAAGCCAATGAGGTGCCTACGATTGGTCCCAGCAACATAGCGACGATCATGGCCCCGATGACGACAGCCGGACTGTTGTGCACTACTGAACGCCGCGTCTTTGCGGATGTTCTCACGTACGGTTTCCTGCCATTGGCTATGTGAACCTGTAGCAGACATGACTTCTTTCCTATCTTCCATTAAGCCCGGACATACACGCGTAGGTCGTCGCGGCCCGACATATAATATGCGGCGTGACGCCAGGGCGGAGCATCGCTCGATTCCACTGTTGCCGAAGTCGACGGTGGATTAACTCGCCGCGCCCTCAGCTTGGTTGGCCAAATAATTCTCCAAACCCATCTGCTCGATCTGCGCGCGCTGTATTTCTGCCCAATCGACGTGGCCCTCTTCCATTTTGAGGATTTTGGTCAACAGCTCAACGGTGGATTGATCCGCAACTTCGTGGGCGAGGCTGATAGCGGCGTTGTAGGCGTGTACTGCCGCGAGTTCAGCGTCCTGGTCATTGCTCACCATTTCCAGCACCGTCTTGCCGATCTTCATGGGATTGAGCTTGGAGGCGACCGGTATCCCTTCCAAAAAAATAATACGCTGGATGAGCCACTCGGCGTGATGCATTTCGTCCCTCGCCTGTTTTTCGATGGCGTTGTGGAGTTTGCCGTAACCCCAATTGTCGCACATCTCAGAGTGCACCATGTACTGATTGATGGCGGTAAGCTCATCAGCGAGGAGCTGATTGAGCAATGCGAGTAACTTGTCATTGCCTTTCATGTTTTTCCTCTTGAGTTGGTTGTATTCGTTTGTCGGCCTTCTCCGCAGACGCAACGATATTGCCGATCAGGTGGTTTTGATCCCGCCGGCCTCGCTCGCCGCTTCTCGCCTGCCGGTTCAAAATAATTGATCCGGCTCGCATATCCGCCCGGCCACGGCACGTGTAGATGAGCGTCGGCGGGAGATTGAAAAAGACGAAGCCTGAATCGATCTGGCTGAAATATTTTCGCAGGACAGGCTGCAGCCTGAAACCTTTGAGCGTGGAGACGGTGTACATGTACTGAATGAAGATGCCCTCTTTTTTGAGCAAAGGCAGAACCGCTTTTTGGAGGAGTTCGTCGAATCTTAACGATGAGCAGGGAAGGGTGGAGATGATACAGTCCAGGCTGCCGCTCGGTATCCCAAATCGGGACCAAAGAATTTCTGCGGAATTGAACGCATCGTCATGAACAACGAAGACGTTCCGCCCGCTTATGGTTTTTCGAAGCTGGTGGTAGAACGTATTGTTTTTTTCGAAGCAGATGAAGGTACTCCACGGCTTTTTCCTTCTAAGAATCTCCATCGTAACGGCCCCACTACCAGCACCGTACTCCAGAATTACGTCTGCGGACTCGAAAGGAATGGCTTTCAACAAAATATTGACGCAAACGGCGGAATCAGGTCCGATGCTTCCGATCTCCCGAAAGTTATGGACATACTCATTCAGGAAGTTAAAAAAGATATTCTCTTTTATTTTGCTTCTCATCATTTTCATCATTCTCATCCTTTCACGTTGGGCGTATCCTACACCAATTCCGAAGACGGCAAGCTACGTGGGGCATTCGGATTCGTGAAATTTGTTTCAGGTTTGATTTCATTTTTCACTGCCGGAGGAATGCTTTCCGTGGACGGCTCCGGCCCGAGCATGACCGCCAGCCAACGCGTGCTTTCACTGCTCTCGCACGCCAGCTTCAGGATCATGGTCAGAGGGATGCTCAGAACCATGCCGATCAAACCGAGCAGGCTTCCCCAAAAAATCAACGAGAGAAAAACCACCAAAGCGGATAGACCCAGCCTTCGCCCCATAAGCCGCGGTTCCATCATATTTTCGAGTATGATATTGACGGCCAGGTATCCGGCTGTCGCAAGCAGGGCCCGACCGATCCCGAATTCGATAAGCGCGAGAAGAATTGCAGGAACGGCCGCGATAATGGAGCCGAGATTCGGCACATAGTTGAGCAAAAAGGCCAGGAAGCCCCAGAGCACCGGAAAATCCACGCCGAGGAGCGCC
>QEVD01000767.1 GCA_003576975.1 Candidatus Zhuqueibacterota bacterium | reverse complement strand
ACGAGTAGCCGCTGCCTGAGCTTGTCGAAGGCAGCTTGTTCGCGGGCAGGGAAGTTGGCTTCGACAGGCTCAGCCAACGGTGAAAGCTCAGCCAACGAGAAACCGCTGCCTGATCTTGTCGAAGGCAGCAACCAAACGTACACAAAGGCTTTTTATGAAAAAACAACATTACTACTTGCTTGCGGCAGGCTTGTTCGTCGTCGCTATTGCTGCCGGTGTTTTTTTCTGGAAGAAGCGGCAAGCGGGCGGTGAAAAAGCCGAAACACCGGTGGTGCAGGAAGTGATGGCGCCACAAATCGTCTTGCGTGAGTTGCAGAAACCCAAAGCCGACGAAGAAAAATTTTTTGAAGCCGTGCGCCGGCAAGCCGGCACGACGTATGATTCTCTCTCCAGCGATCAAAAACTTGCCTCTCTGCTAAAACTTGCCGACGGCGATTTTGAAACGGCGCAGGCGAGTCGCGAGCAAAAACTCGTGGCGAAACTCAAAGATGAAAGCTCGTGGGTTGTGGAAGAAGCGGTTTTGGCGTTAATGAAATTGCGCTTGCCGGCGGCGGCAGCTCCGCTGCGCGAATTGTATTCCAGCTTGCAAACACAGCAACGCGTCGAGTACATCCCTTTTCGCGATACAGCGTATCTGACGGCGCACGGTCGCGTGGCGTCGGCAAATGCGGGCACGGAGTTTAATCTACAATTCACGCCTTATCCGAAATCAGGTCAGACGCCGCTGGTGAATTTGAATGGACGTGAAAAATTGGCATTGTTCGTTCCGGCTGAATTCGAGATGTGTTTGTTCGCGCCGAATTTCAAAACACACTGGGAAACACTGCAAAACTCCGCGTTCGTCAAGCAGCTCGTCACGCTACAAGCCTGGCAAGATTTCAAAGCCGCCGAGCCGTATCAACAAGTGTTTGCTTTATGGGAACAATTGGACAAGCAACTCGGCCTGCTGGGCGGCAATTTTAATTACTTCATCGATCCTCTCGGCGACGAGGTTTGCGTGGCCTCATTTCCTATGCAAAAAGAAGATCGTTTCCTCTTGGTCACACCGGCGAACCTCAAAGCCAAAGCCGTGACCAATGTGCTGGCCGCATTGGGTAAATTTGAAAGCGGCGATCTTACTGTGACGAAACAGATCTATCGCAAGCAAACCATGTTCGACATTTCCTCACAGCGCCGGGGCTCGATGTTCCGGTATGCCATGGTCGATGGTTTCTTGGTGCTTTCCAACAACCAGCAGTTGCTCGCCCGCGCGATTACTTCATATCTTGATTCCGACGAGAACAGTCTGGCTTATCAACCGGCATTGCAACAATCGTTGCCGCAAGTTGAGCCGGCCTCATTTTTGTTGGCGTTTGTCGATCCTGAAAAATACTTTGATATCACAC
Source organism: Candidatus Zhuqueibacterota bacterium (assembly GCA_003576975.1). Lineage (GTDB taxonomy): Bacteria > Zhuqueibacterota > Zhuqueibacteria > Zhuqueibacterales > Zhuqueibacteraceae > Coneutiohabitans. The sequence goes on along the minus strand of QEVD01000767.1, from coordinate 1,032 downwards.
GCAACGAACACAGTGCGGCAACGCTTGCCGGCTCGGTTGCAAATGCCTTGCAAGAAATCACGGGAGAGACGATAACTGCCTCGCAAGAGGCCTTGCCGGATTCAGTGGCCGCACCGGAAGCACCGCCGGTCGAAGCCCAGACGCTGCGCTTTGTTCCGGTAGACGCCGTTTTTTGTTATGCGACAACCGCGATCGCGCCTGCGAAGTTTTGGCAATACGTCACCACCATGCGCGCCGAGCGCGACGCGCAGCAATCTGAATCTCGAACGCGATCTCGTGCGCAAGCTCGACCGGCAGATGCTTTATTTCTTTGCCGGCATCGATACCACCGGGCCGCGCTTTTTCTGGCGGCAACTGGCAGGTGTGCGCCTGCGTGAGCCTGCAGGCATGGAAGCCTATGTCAAGCGTTTGATGACTTATTTCTATTCGCCCAAGGAAGAAATGCAGGTGGAGGACTACAATGGCAGCCGCATTCACTACATCAAGAGTCCGACAAGTTTTGAGCCGAATTTTGCCATTGTTGACGGGTATTTGCTGACGGCATTTGATCGCGCCACACTGCGCGCTGCAATCGATGCGGGCCGGCAGCGCGCAGAAGCTATTGCGCAAAATCCGCGCTTCGAAGCGCTGCGGACGCGGCTCAGCACGCCGGAAAATGCCGTGGCATACTTCAATGCCGAATCTTTTTTTGAAAATTACCGCAGCTATCTCATGGCATATGATCGCCAAACACATCTCTTCGATGAAGCGGATTTGCAGTTGCGCATCGATCCGTTGTTTGCGTTGTTCAAGGCCACAGCGCAAACCGGCGCCGGGAGATTCAGTGCGAAGGGAAGTGGGGAAATGGTGTTGAGCATGAAGTGATGGTTCTAAACACGACCGATGAATTTTCGCATTCAACAGCCTGTTACTCGTTTGCTTCTGTCATTCCGTAGGAATCCTGTGAAGTATAAAGCCAGTACCGAATTCTCACAAGATTCTTTCAGATTGACATGTAGGGATGGATCTTATTTTCAGAGTAAAAATGCCTCC